>NZ_WTLA01000071.1:0-516 GCF_011378845.1 Pseudoalteromonas sp. Z9A4 | reverse complement strand
TGGTGGAAAGTGTACTGGAGTTTGGTTAGGAACGACTGATGGTGAGTATGGTGTTTGTATTGGTAAAAGTGAAAATTAATTAATAAAGGAATTAAGATGAAAGAGTTAAATAATTACGATTTGTTCCGTTCAATTTTGGGTGCAGGTACCTGTAGCGGTGTTGCAATTACATTGAATGATGGTGATTTAGTACTTTGTTTTGGTGTAATGGAATAAAAGGATATTTAGTATGTATGAAATTACTCATAGTCAGCTTGTTATAGATATTACTGGTGGTAAGTGTTACAGCCAAAATGTAACGCTATTCGATAATGAATTTACAATACTATTTGGTAGTTGTGAAGTTTAATCCAAAATACAAAGAAGAGGAATTAAAATGAAAGAATTATATAACGTTAATTATATTGTCGGTGGTACATGTATTTCAAGTCCAGTTTTTATGCTTGTTGACCATTATTATGGTGTATGTGTTGGTATCAAAATTAAATAATCAGATAGGAAAAATAAAATGAAAGA
>NZ_WTLA01000070.1:0-524 GCF_011378845.1 Pseudoalteromonas sp. Z9A4 | reverse complement strand
GCAGAACCAGCAATTAGAGGTAAGTCATCACCTGGGAAATCGTATTCTGAAAGAAGTTCACGAACTTCCATTTCTACTAGTTCAAGTAGCTCTTCGTCATCTACCATGTCACATTTGTTCATGAACACGATGATGTAAGGAACGCCAACTTGACGAGAAAGAAGGATGTGCTCACGCGTTTGTGGCATAGGGCCATCAGTCGCAGCAACTACTAAGATCGCGCCGTCCATTTGAGCAGCACCAGTGATCATGTTTTTAACATAATCGGCGTGACCAGGACAATCTACGTGTGCGTAGTGACGTGAAGGAGTATCGTATTCAACGTGAGACGTTGAAATAGTGATACCACGTTCGCGCTCTTCAGGAGCGTTGTCGATTGATGCGAAATCTTTAGCAACACCGCCGTATACTTTTGCAAGTACGTTAGTGATTGCTGCAGTTAGTGTAGTTTTACCGTGGTCAACGTGGCCGATTGTACCAACGTTTACGTGCGGTTTTACGCGTTCAAACTTTTCTTTTGCCAT
>NZ_WTLA01000007.1:0-169382 GCF_011378845.1 Pseudoalteromonas sp. Z9A4 | reverse complement strand
AAAGAAAACGGCCCAAAAGTAGGACCGTTCGAATTTCAAAAACTCGGTACACCATTAAGTCAAAGCATGCTTAACTGAATGGTGTTAGCCTACGGGGGGGGATATTTGTAGAGCTGCGCGAGGTAAACTCCCGCCTACGGGGTGGGTTTTATATCTTAGTTCTAAAATACAGACAAAAAAATACCCCGATGGTACATGGTATCATCGGGGCTTTTAATCGTTTAAGGGAGTTAAACTTTAAAAGCGTCTACCGATAAACGAAGTTCTTCAGCTAGTTTTGCGACTTCTGAACTTGAGATATTAGTCTGGTTTGCACCTTCGGCGGTTTGTTCGGCTATTGCAACAATTGACTCAAGGCGTTCGCTAATTTCTTGTGCTACTTGTTGTTGCTCCAGTGCAGCGTTCGAAATCTCTTCACTTACATCGTGAGCTTGCGAAACGGCAAATGTAATTGAATCAAGAGCGCTACTTGCTAAGTCAGTTTGCTCAACACACGATACCGCACGCTGTTTACCTTTACTCATTGCTGTTACAGCAGCCTCAGCGCCTGTTTGAAGAGATTCAATCATTGAACGAATCTCTTGCGTAGACTCTTGAGTTTTACTCGCTAGAGAGCGTACTTCATCGGCTACAACCGCAAAGCCTCGGCCATATTCACCTGCACGCGCAGCTTCAATCGCCGCATTTAGTGCAAGTAAGTTAGTTTGGTCTGCAATGCCGCGTATTACATCTAAAATACTACCAATTGATGCACTATCTTGGTGTAGCTTATTAATCACCTGTGATGCATCGTCTACTTCACGCGCTAGCTGTTCAATAGTTGCTTTGTTGTTATTCGAAATACCTTTAACACGTTCAGCTTCTTTATCGGCATTTTTGATTTCGCTAAGCGCTTGTTGCGCACTGTTGCTAACCGTTTGCGATGTACTGCTCATTTCGGTAGTAGCCGTAGCTGCTTGTTCAACTTGTGCTTGCTGATTACGAATTGCTTGGCTAGATTCTGCTGTAATTGCCGATGTTTGCTCCGACGCTGCTGCAAGCTGAGTAGAACGTGAAATAATGCCCTTAATTAAGCTGCGTAGGCTATCAATTAACGTATTACAACTTTTAGATAGTTCACCAAATTCGTCTTTAGCGCTGTCATCTAAACGCTGAGTCATGTCGCCGCTGGCAACAATATCTAGTATGCGGTTAACTTCAGCAAGTGGTTTTGTTATACGGCTAACTGTAATAATAGCAATCGCTATAGCTAAAAGAGTGGCTATGATCATACCAACCCAAGTCCATAAATTAGCTGAATCTACATCGCTGCGCACGCCTTGTTGTAATTTGAATGCAACGTTACTTGCTTGAGTAACTAACTCATCAATTTGATTAAGTGCCATTTTGGTGGCTTGCTCTGACTGTGCAAGCTCAGATTGTGTGAGCGTGATTGAATCTATCAGTTGTTTTTTGTTTGCAGCTAAGCTGTTATTACCTTTTATATTGCTTTCTAAAGTATCAACGTATTCTTTTAGATTTGAGAACAAAGTGCTATGTGTTTTCTCTATAGCGGGTTTAATAAGTGCAACCGTACGTACCACTTGTTCTAAATAATACGTTTGCTCGTTTTTAATAATGTCGAGTGTATTATATGTTTTAACAGTTAACATGTCGGTACTGTTACTTACAACCGACATAAAGTTATTTTCTAGGTTATTTGCTGCTTGATAGGCTTCTGGATGATTTTCCTCAAACCCAGCAATGTCGATAATATCTAGTACGATTGAGTTAGCATCTTCTGCAGTTAGTTCTATATTTTCTAATTGTGCAGTTAATGTTTTATTTAGTGCAAGTTGTTTACTTTTATCGTCTAACAAACTTTCTACGGTACTTAAGAAGCTTAAATAGGTTTTTTCTACATCTTTGCTACTTTGATTAAGTGTAGTATCGTTTTTTACTACGTCTTGAAGTTCACGATGAAGAGTGTTAAATAATTGTTTTTGTTCGATAACTTGTTTTTTAATTGGTGCTAGTTCACTTGCTGATGAAGTGTAAAAACTAGCTTGAGCCGCTTTACTCATTAAAATAAATTCGGCTTGTAATTCAGAGCTTTTATTTAATGCAGGAAGTGATAGTTGGTTCACTTTTTGAGTTGAGCGATCAATGTTTGCTATTTTTATTAAGGAATTACTACCAATTATTAGTAATAATAACGTAATAAATATAAAACCACCCCAAATACGTTGGCTTACTGTCAGGTTCATAAAATTTCCACTCAAAGATACTTCAGTTAAAACTTATCGGCGCTTTCACTAATAAGTTAAGTAATTAAAATCAATTACTTTAATTAATTTTAACTATTAATTTATAAATCTAACAGAAGTATTAGCTTTTTTCAGTTTATTTAGACGAAAGGTAGGATTTTTCTGTAATTATTTTTTTACTGCGAAGTTCCATTAACGTCATGCTATTACCCCACACGCAACCGGTATCTAGGGCGTGAACTTGTGGCTGGCCTGTTTTCCCTTCAAGAGCAGCCCAGTGGCCAAAAATAATATCGTGTTTAGTTTTAGCTATATTAGGGTGGTTAAACCATGGTGTTAATGTTTGGTTATCCTTTATTGCACCCTTTGCATTAAGTTCAAGTTTATTATTAGTTGTTAAAAAACGCATACGGGTAAAGTAGTTAACTATATATCTAAACTTTGCAAAATCATCAAGAGTGCTTGACCATGTTGCTGGGTGAGGCTGATACATGTGTTCAAAAAACGCTTTAGCATTGTGTGACTGATAACAGCTTTGTGCAAATTGTGCTTGTTTTAGCGCATATTCAATTAACCAATCGGGATTTAATCCTGCATGAGATATAAAACAGTTATGTTTTATAAGCTCTAAAGCCAATGGTTGGTTTTGTAAAAAAGCGATGTAGTGCGCTAATTTGGGGCTTTCAAATATTGGGTTTAGTTTATCTTTTGGGTTTGTGGGTTTGTTAAGGAAGTAGCAGGCAACCATGTGAAGGTCGTGATTGCCTAAAGTGATGGTCATGCTATTTTGATGTTGGTAAATATAGTCTAAGCAGGCTAGGGAGTCTGGCCCGCGGGCAACTATGTCGCCAACTAAATAAAGGTGATCTTTGCTTGGATTAAAATCAACTCGTTGCAAAAGGGTGTTAAATTCACTAAAACACCCTTGTAAATCACCTATCGCATAATCTGCCATTTAAGTGCTTAATGCAAAATGTTAGGGCAAGCCAAACGAAACACATTAATAGGCGCCTGAAACTCAGAGCCAAATTCGTTGCGTAACGTGTAGTGGCCTTGCATTGTGCCTACAGGTGTATCTAAAATTGCACCGCTGGTGTATTTATAGCTTTCGCCTGGGCCAATGTCAGGCATTTCGCCAACAACGCCTTCACCTTCTACTACTACTTCTTTCCCATTTGCATCGGTAATTAACCAGTAGCGGCTCAGTAATTTTGCACTACATAAACTATGGTTTTTAATCGTTACTGAGTAAGCAAATACGTATTTTTCAAGCTCAGGTTGAGATTGACCTTCTACGTAAAATGTTTCTACAGACACCTTTACAGGCGATCCAATATTACTGCTTGTTGTCATAAATCCAGTTAGCTATATCAATAAATTGTTGTAAAGATAAGCGCTCAGCACGCAGCGTTATATCAATGCCAATGCTAGTAAGCTCTTCTGCAGTTAGTAAATTACCTAAACTGTTACGCAGTGTTTTACGGCGTTGATTAAAGGCTTCTAAACACACAGTGTTTAATATTTTAACGCTTTTTGCTGTACGTTGCTCTGGCTTCTTAGGTATTAAACGTATAACCGCAGAGTCAACTTTTGGCGCTGGTTTAAAGCACTCAGGTGGTACTTCAACAACCGGCATTGCATTACAGTAGTATTGAGTCATTACGCTTAATCGGCCAAATGTTTTACTACCTGGGACTGCGACCATGCGTTTTACTACTTCTTTTTGAAGCATAAAGTGCATGTGCTCAATATGATCTGAAAATTCAAAAAGATGAAACAATAACGGTGTCGAAATGTTGTAAGGTAAGTTACCAAACACTTTTAATTTTTTGTCATCGCGAACCAAGCTTGCAAAGTCAAACGTCATTGCATCGCCTTGGTTAACGGTTAATTTAGGACCCAAAAATGGGTGTTCGATTAATCGCTGGGCTAAATCTTTATCTAATTCAACAACCGTTAAGTGGCCGCTTAATTCGGCTACTGGCTCAGTGATTGCGCCAAGGCCGGGGCCAATTTCTACTAAGTTGTCTTCTGGTTTAGGATCGATCGCAGAGACTATCTTATCGATGATAGATTCATCAAATAAAAAGTTTTGCCCAAAACGCTTACGAGCGCGGTGTCCTAAATGTACTTTATCGGTCATTGATTTTGTGCTTTTTCTTGGGCGAGCTTAATTGCTTCGCGGATCGCTAATTCAAAACTGCCAACCTCAGCTGTACCAGTCCCTGCTAAATCGAGTGCAGTACCATGGTCAACTGAGGTGCGGATAAATGGTAAACCAAGGGTAATATTTACCGATTTACCAAATCCTTTGTATTTTAGCACAGGTAATCCCTGATCGTGATACATAGCAAGTACTGCATCTGCCTCAGATAGGTATTTATCTTGAAATAAGGTATCGGCCGGTAGTGGGCCAATTAAATTCATACCTTCGCTTCTGAGTATTTCAAGCGTTGGTGTGATTGTTTCAATTTCTTCACGGCCTAAATGGCCATCTTCACCGGCATGTGGATTTAAGCCACACACTAAAATACGTGGCTTTTCTATACCAAACTTAGTTTGTAAGTCGTGATTTAAAATACCAGCTACTTTAGTTAAACGCTCAGGAGTAATAGCACGCGATACATACGCAAGTGGAATATGAGTGGTTACAAGTGCAACTCGTAAGCCCTCTGTTGCAAGCAGCATAACTACATCAGCAGTATTTGATTGCTGCGCAAAATACTCAGTGTGCCCACTAAATGAAATGCCTGCTTTGTTAATTATGCCTTTGTGAACAGGGCCCGTAACAATCGCATCGAACGTACCGTTCATGTTTTTTTCACTTGCTATACGCAAGGTATCTAACACATATTGTCCGTTACCGTCGTTTAGTACGCCAAGTTCTACATCAACCGCTAAATCAACCTGATGAATGTACAAGCTGCCAGCAGGTGCTGCGACAGCTGGGGCATTATCATCAAATTCAATTAAGTTTATTGTTAAGCCTAAATGTTTTGCGCGCTCTTTTAATAGTTTGCCATCGGCAATTGCTACAAGTTGAGCATCCCACGCTTGCTGGGCAAGCGTGAGTAGCAAATCTGGGCCAATACCGGCAGGTTCACCCGGTGTAATAGCAATTCTTAGGATCATATTTATTGGTCTGTAGGGAAAATTTCAACGTGAGCTTGCTCGCGCATTTCTTGCTGCCAGTTAAAACTTTCTTCCTTAAATTTACGGTTAAACAACATACCGTGAGCACGGTTACGCTTAGCTAACTCAGTTTTGTCAGCTACACGTTTACCAAGTAGCTGAACAATATGCCAACCAAACTGTGTTCTAAACGGCTCGCTTATTTCATCTTGCTTAAGAGAAAGCAATGTATCTTTAAACGCAGGTACGTACGTTGTAGGGTCTGTCCAATCGTACTCACCACCTTTGAGTGCAGAGCCTGGATCTTCTGAGTATTCTTTTGCTAGTTTCCCAAAGTCAGCTGTTCCTGCGCGTAAGTCTTTAGCAAAGCCAGCAAGCATAGAGCGTGCTTTTTCTTCACTTAAAATAATTGAAGGTTTAATAAGTATATGGCGTGAACGCACTTCAGTCGTTTCTACAATTTGCAGACCACGAACATCTTGTACTTTAATGATATGAAAACCAGCACCAGAGCGAAGAGGGCCTACTATTGCGCCTTTCTTTTTACTTTTAACAGCCTCGGCAAAAAGCGATGGCATTTCGTTAATACCCATCCAACCAAGTTGACCGCCTTCAAGTGCTTTAGAGCCACTTGATGAAGAAATAGCAATACGCTTAAATTCTTGGCCATCGTTTAATAGCTCAATTACTTTGTCTGCACGTGTTTTTGCACTTGCTATTTCTTCGGCCGTTGCATCATTAGGAATGTCTATTAAAACGTGGCCAATATCATACTCTTCAGCACTTTGACCTTGAGTTTCCATAATTTTTAAAAGGTTATCAACTTCTTGCTCGCTAATATAAATACGACGATCAACATTGGCACGTGTTACTTGCTGCGTAGTAATTTCTTTACGAATTTCTTCACGGTAGGCTTGAAAGTTTTCACCTGAGCCTTCAATAGTACGGCGTAAATCGGCAATTGTTCCGCCTTGATCTTTTGCCATGCTTGCAAGAGTTTGATCTAGTTGGCTGTCTGAGATTTGCAATCCCATACGCTCAGCCATTTGCATCATAAGCGTTTGACTTACTAAACGCTCTATAGCTTGCACACGAAGTGTTTCATCTTTTGGTAGCTCTTGGCTTTGTTCTTGCGCTTGCTTTTTAACACGATTAATAATGGTGTCTACTTCGCTTTTTAAAATTACGCCTTCATTTACAATACCAATCACTTTATCTATTTCTACTGGGGCAGCTATTGCACTTTGACAAAGGCTGACACTTAAAACTGCTGATGTTAATAATTTTTTTAAATTCATATTCTTTTTACTACTCTTGCTGATAGTACTCTAGTTACTAAGAAAATACGGTCTACGATAGCCAAAAATACCTTGTTGTAATAATTTTTGTGCATCATAACGGCTTTTACTGCCAAGTCCTTTTAATACAAAATTCAAACTAATACCTGAATCAAAAGTTGCTTGTTCTTGGCCTATTGACTGATTTAAATCAGTCTCAATTTGGCGGTGGCCAGTAATTTGGATAGCCCAACAGCATGATTCATACTGTAATCCGCTCAATATTTCGGTACTTCTGTTATTTTCAAGATCTCGATGATAGCTCGCAATAAATTGCCATTCGTCGCTAATAGGAATACTTGTAAATACACCTACTTGCTCGATTGTATTTCCTGAGACATCATCTGCATAGCGATGGTTCAATTGTACTAGCTGATTATTATCACCTTTATAATCTAGCGTTACATTTGACTGTACCATTTGCTTGCCATCTGTATCGTATTGAATACCTCCAGCGAGGTACCAACGGCGATGCCAATGTAACATGGTTTGAGCTGCAAATAGTGCATTATAATTAGTGTCTGAGTCTAAGCCTTGCTCTGTTGGCTTTGCATCATCACTTAAATAAAAGATTTGTCCCGCGCTAAAGTTAAATACTTCTTCTTGCTTTTTATCAAATAAGCGCGTTGTAGCACCTATAGTAAACTGATTCGCGGCTGCTATTCGGTCAACACCCGAAAAGCGCACGTCTCTAAATAAACCATAATAATCGTCTTGTAGCTTAGTTGTATCAAACAAGCCAATGTCTGACTGGTCTTTATTAGGTGTATATAAATATTGAATTTGCGGCTCTAAAGTTTGTATACCATCTTCAATAAAATAAGACGTGTCACGCTCAAAATTAAGCTGAGAGTACAAGCGTACTTTAGGAATAGTACGCGATACGGTATCGCTGTATTGCGTGCCGGTTAAGTTTCCGCTTTGTTTATAATTAGTTTGCAATAAGCTCACTTCAGATAAAAAAGACCATGCATGAGTGGCATAGTTATATCGTGCTTTTGGCTCTACGTGTACACGAGTTGCGCTATCTATGGCTACTTCTGATGAGTCATTAGTAAAATGACTCATCTCGCCAGACACACTAAAGTCAAAATTATCAAAACGCCACGGTGCGGTTTGCGTAAAATTAACTTGTGGTATTGCAGTATATGACTCTAAGTGATCGCCCAGTACTTCAAAATTTTGCACTTTAATATCGGTGCGCCATGTTTCACCCAAATGAGTCAGTGAACCAGTTCGATACAGCTGAGTATCTGTTTTACTCGCGTAGTTTGAAGTTAAGTCAGTGATATAGTTATCATCGCTCACATTCGTTACATCAACGTTTGCACGCCAATTTTCACCCAGGTAGCTCTGCTGTTGCCAATGAAACATGTAGCGTTCATTTAAATCTGGCTCAGAATCATCACTATCTAAATATTCAATCCCCACTAAGCCTTCGTGTTGCTCTGTTAGGTATCTAAATTCTGTTTGTAACTGCAGTCCTTTGTTAGACATATAACGAGGAGTAATCGTGGCATCAAAATTAGGTGCAATATTTAAATAGTACGGCGTAATCGTTTCAAGGCCGTACTTGTCAGAGCTTGAAATAGTCGGAGTTAGTAATCCCGATTTACGGCGTTCATCCAGCGGAAATGTAAAATAAGGTAAATATAAAACAGGTGTATCGAGAATACGTAATACCGCGTTGTATGTTTCGCCCCAGCCTTCTTCGCGTGAAAGGTTTATTTTGTCGGCTTCAATTTCCCATACTGGGGTGTCACTTGGGCAAGTAGTAAAGCTTGCATTCATGAGTAATAGGCCAGACTGATTAATAGTGAGTTTTTCAGCGCCGCCTTTGCCTTGTTGCTCGGTTAGGCTGTAGTCGGCGCCTAACAAACTAACTTCTGAATTATTTAAATCGGCATTTAGTCCGGTGCTATTTACTTTACTCACGTAATCTTGATAAGTAATTGGCCCTGTTGCATTTAATAAACCACGCTGTTTGTCTATCAACGCAGTTTGTGCGGACAAACTCATCTTAAGGGTGTTAATATCAACATTGCCGGTAAATTCAGCGCTTTGAGTGCCAAGCAGCTCAACATCATCAGCTCGGATATCAACTTCACCAAGGTTAAGGCCTTCAAGTGGTTGCCAAGCTCTGGTTTGCATTGAAATGCCACAAAGGTTGTGTGCCAGTTCAGTTTCGGCAAGCGATGGTGCGCTAACTACGCTTAGCATCAATATGCCCCAGGTTTTGCTCATTTATCGACCTTAATACTGTGTGTTTAATATAATATACACATAATAAAGGAAAATAATGGCAATTACAGTAATTGACCTATAAAAATAGATATCATTATAAAATGACACGCTTTGATAATTTACAACAATTTATAAACACACACCTTAATGCCAAGTTGCATACTTTAAATGCGATCACGGGTGATGCTAGCTTTCGCCGTTATTACCGTTTAAGTCACGATAATAAGCATTTAATAGTGATGGACTCAGATCCAAAAAAAGTGAATAACGAGCCTTATATTTCGCTAAACCAGGTGTTTGTTGAGCAAGGCTTTTTACTTCCTACTATTATTGCAAGTGATGAGAAACAAGGCTTTTTTGTTCTTAGTGATTTAGGCAGTACGCACTTAGCTGACATGCTTGATGATGCAAACCGCACCGAGCACTATCAAGCATTAATTAGTTTAAGTGCTCAGTGGGCTAAAACGCCGGCAGCTTCTGCTATGCAAGCGTATAATGAAGATTTTATAAAAGTTGAACTTGATATATTTAGCCAGTGGTTAGTAAGCGATTTTATTAATGAGCCACTAAGCGCAGAACAAAAAATAATGTGGCAAACAAGTTCAGAGCTATTAATACAGGCCATGCTTGAGCAACCAACCGTTACCGTTCATCGCGATTACCATAGCCGTAACATTATGAATAGTAACGGCCAGTGGGCAATTATAGATTATCAAGATGCGGTACGTGGGCCGCTTTGTTACGATTTAGTATCGCTACTACGCGATTGCTATTTTAAATTGCCTCAAGAAGAGTTAACAAGCTTGCTTTATTTTGCTTATCAAGAATTTACAGATCAAAATTTACTAGTAAATACTTCGTTTGATGAGTTTAAATATTGGTTTGATTTAACAGGATTACAGCGCCACTTGAAGGCTGCAGGTATATTTTGTCGATTATATTTACGCGATGGTAAAACAGGTTATTTAGATAATATTTTACCGACTCTTGATTACATTGCTGAAGTAGCAGCAAATTATTCAGAGCTTAAAGCATTGAGTGAGTGGACAAAAAATACCATAGTGCCAAAAGTGACTGAAAAGTTAGCAAAGGAGCGCTCATGAAAGCGATGATTTTAGCTGCAGGGCGCGGACAGAGGATGATGCCGCTCACGCAGAATACGCCAAAGCCTATGTTAAAAGTGGCAGAAAAACCACTTATTGAGCATCATATAAATAGCCTTAAAGCTGCCGGGATTACCGATATTGTAATAAACCTTGCGTGGCAAGGTGATAAAATAAAAGACTACTTTAACGATGGCAGCCAATTTGGTGTCAATATACTTTATAGCCAAGAAGTTGAAGGTGGCCTTGAAACGGCCGGCGGTATTATTCAAGCGTTACCCCTGTTGGGTGACACGTTTATTGTAGTTAATGGCGATGTATACACCGACTATGATGTAAGTGCGCTTATGCAGTTACACTTACAACCTGGTGAGGCGCACATAGTGCTTATAGAAAACCCGCCACATAATCCGAACGGCGACTTTGCATTGAGCCACTTATCGCCTGATAGTCAAAAATACACATTTTCGGGGATTAGCCGGTATCAGGCTGATTTTTTTAAAGGATTAACGCAAGGTATTCGCCCTCTTGGGCCTATTTTACGTGAAAAGCTAAGTGAACATTTAGTCTCTACTGAGCTCTACATTGGTCAGTGGGATGACATTGGTACACCAGAGCGTTTAAATCAATTAAACAAGCGTCTTGAGGCGTAATAACTAAATTTTTAAGAAGGCAGTATTATAAATGTGGGGAAAAATTCTCGGTTTTTGTTTTGGCTTTATGTTTGGCAGATTTTTTGGTGCTATTTTAGGTTTATACCTAGGTCATTTGTTTGATAAAAGCTTAAAAAATAACTTTGATAAAGCGGGCGGCTTTTCTAGCTTATTTAGTGGTGACGATGTGAATGAGCGCCAAGCTTTGTTCTTTTCAAGTTGCTTTGCTGTAATGGGGCATATTGCTAAATCGAACGGTCGAATTAGCGAAATACATATAAAAGCAGCTAATTTGTTTATGGACGAAATGGGTTTAAAAGGTGAAGAACGCCGAGAAGCTCAGCATGCATTTCAGTCGGGGAAAGAGAGCGATTTTTCACTTAAAGAAACCGTACATGACTTTAAAGAGCGCTTTGCAAAACGAAATGACTTAATGCAGTTGTTTTTAGAAATACAAATCCAAATGGCATTTTCTGACGGAGTGCTAGCCGAGCAAGAAAAGCAATTATTAGCAGAAGTAAGTAAACAACTAGGTATTTCTAAAGCACACTTTGCATTTGTATTAAAACGTTACCAGGCAGAGTTTAACTTTAGAAAACAACAACAGCGTTTTAATCAGCAGCAAAGCCAAGGCCAAAGTAGCAGTTACCGTGAGGGCTCAGGCCATCATGTGCCGCCAAATAACAATATGGATAGGGCGCAAGCATTGGCATTATTAGGTTTAAATAGCGATGCGTCGCAGCGTGATATAAAAGTAGCGTACCGTAAACTTATGTCGCAACACCACCCAGATAAATTAGTGTCGCAAGGTTTACCAAAGCACATGATGGAATTGGCTGTTAAAAAGAGCCAAGATATTCAAGCTGCTTATGAGTACTTAAAAAAGTCGGCGTAAAAAGCCGTCTATTTCTTTTGTTAGGCGTGCGTGTTGATCTGGTTGATTGCGCAGGCCAAACAATTGGCGTTGACGGTAATCAAACTTTGCATTTCGGTTAACCCAGCGCTGACGGTTTTTAAGGTTCATTAAAATGTCTGTGCTGTCATTAGCATAGTAAATATCAAGCAGGGCAGGTGCAACAAGTGACGTTGTTTGGTTTAACCCCTTGTTACGCTTGGTGTTAGGTAAGTAACTACTTAAACTGATAAACGCATTTACTCTCTGAACAGGAAAATCTGCATAGTGCTCTAACAACACTCCAGCGCTAGTTCCTTGTGCAATAACAACTATATTACTAGAGTCTTTGATTGCGATTTGATACAGCGCATTAAAGCGAGAGGTTAGGTTTATTTTGTAGTTATCAAGTACGTCATCAGACACTTTTTCTATTGCATTAACGTAATGAGGCTCATCTTTTATTTTTTCAGGCTGCGGTTGCGCGTCTGTTGTGGTGTCGGGTGATGCTGGTTTTTCAGTGCTACTAGGAGTTACTTCACTTTCGCTAGGGATTACTTCGTTTATTTTACTTGCTTGCCAATCAATGTCGGGTACCGTCATCGCGTAAGTTGTATAACCTAAGTTATTAAGCTCTTTACGCAGAAAGCTCATACCAGAGTTGTTAGTAGGTTTAGAATTCCAGTCCGGTATAAGTAAAACGATCCCTCTGAAGTCGCTACTCATATATTCACTATAAAGGCTTACAAACTCTGTTTCGCCAGCGAGTATTGTTTTTATTTCGTCGCTTGGGAGTAGGTGCTCAATGTCGCTATTTTCAATACTTGATAAAGTAGGTGGAGCAATATGTTCAGCTGCACTGACAGAGTTAGCTAAAATTAACAGGCTACAAAGTTGTATGTAAAAAAAAGCGCCTTTTAAAAACCGTGTAAACACCATAATAAACCTAACTAATGACTATTAATTAGGTATCGGCAACGTTAGCTAAAAGTTTAGGACGAATTAATTAGAGCTGATTAAAACTCCAATTCAGCTTCAAAAGTAAGTACTTGCTCAGTTACGGGGTGCTTTAATTGAAGCATTTGAGCATGTAATTGTAAGCGAGGAGCAGCAGCAAGTGCCTCTTTATGGGCGTAAAGTCTATCACCTAAAATAGGATGACCAAGGCTTAACATATGCACACGTAGTTGATGTGAGCGACCAGTGATGGGGGTTAGCTCTACACGGGTTGCATTTTCTTCACGCTCAAGTATTTTGAAATGCGTAAGCGAAGGTTTACCTCTGTCGTGATCAACCATTTGTTTAGGGCGATTAGGCCAATCACAAATAAGGGGTAAATCTACTGATCCTGTTTCAGCTTCAAGCTGTCCGTATATACGTGCTATGTAACGTTTGGCTGTTTCGCGCTCTTGAAACTGCATACTTAAATGTCTGTGCGCTGCTTTATTCATGGCAAGGCACAGTATGCCAGAAGTCGCCATATCTAAGCGGTGCACTATTCTTGCTGTTGGAAAAACACGATTAACGCGATTAATTAAGCTGTCGGCATGTTTAGGATCTTTACCTGGGACAGTTAATAACTCACTTGGCTTATTAACTATAAGTAAGTCGTCATCCTGAAAAAGTATTGTTAAATACGGACTCATAGGGGGATTGTAGTTAACTAACACGGCCGACCTTAGTAATTTTGAAGGTCGCTATTTTAGTAGAGCAAGCCAACAGGCTCAAGTAAAAGTTTGGCTATATTGTTTTAACTAATAATCCAAGCCTTAGGCTCCTTTGAAGCGCTTTTATAGCTTAATTTCTTGCGCTGTTAATAGTCGATATTCACCACTAGCCAAGTTTTCATCTAGGGTAATTTCCGCAATTTGCTCACGATGCAGCTCAACTACTTTGTTATCTACCGCGTAAAGCATACGCTTAACTTGATGATACTTACCTTCACTTATTGATAAACGCAGGCCGTAATTAGCAAGTCGTTCGGCAATAGCTGGGCGGGTTAAATCTTTTTCGTTATGCAGCATGACACCTGTTCGTAATTGCTCAAGGGCTTCATCGGTAATAGGCTCTTGGGTTTCGACGAGGTAGGTTTTAAATTTATTGCTTTTAGGTGCCGTAATTTTATGTGACCAATCGCCATCATTAGTAATAATAACTAACCCGGTGGTATCTATATCAAGGCGACCTGCCACATGAAAGTCGCTCATATTTGGCTCATCAAGTAAGTCAAAAACAGTTTTATGTAGCTCGTCACTGTTAGCACATACATAGCCAACAGGTTTATTTAGCATGTAATAGCGCTTACCTAAAAATACCAAAGGTGTACCTTGGTACAGTACTTCATCTTGCTGAGCTAGCTGAAAATTATGTGATGTGATTACTTCGCCATTAACGCTTACTTCTTTTCGCTTAATACTCGCGCGAGCTTGGGTACGCGGTATTTCAGCTAAGTGGCTAATAAATTTATCTAAGCGGCAAGGGAATTTCATTTTGGTTCACATTTTTAGTCGGCTACAATGGGCGCGATTATAGCCGATAGTGAAATACCATGACAGTGCACAGCACACAAATTTTAAGCCTTTACCAAGCAAAAATAGACACAGGTGAACTGTGTTTTGATGCTGCGCAGCAAAATGCAGTGGAAGCTTTAAATACGCTAAGCGAGCAACTTCAAGCTCACACATCGTGGTGGCAAAAAGCGACTTTAATAAAAGGTGTTTATTTATACGGACCCGTAGGGCGTGGTAAATCCATGTTAATGGATTTATTTTATAAAAACCTACCTATTGAGCAAAAGCAGCGGCTGCATTTTCATCATTTTATAGCACAAGTGCATGCCCAGCTTTCGCAGCTACAAGGTCAAAAAAATCCACTAATCCTAATTGCAAAACAGTGGGCTAAAAATATTCGTGTATTGTGTTTTGACGAGTTTTTTGTGAGCGACATTGGCGATGCCATGATTATGGCCAGATTGTTCAATGCGTTGTTTGAACAAGGTGTTGTGCTGGTGGCCACATCGAACGCAAAGCCAGAGCAGCTTTATTACAACGGCCTGCAACGGGCGCGATTTTTACCTACTATTGATTTAATTAATAACCATTGCCATATAATTAACGTGGCAGGGGAGGACGATCACCGCTTTAGATATGGTAAAAACAGTCGTCACTATTTTATTAATTTATCAAATCACGATTTTAAAAATAAGTTTTTAGCTTCGTATCCGGCTGTAACATGCAGTAATACAATTAGCGTGCATGGCCGCGATTTACCTTATTTATTAAAAGCAGATAACGCCTTGATGATTGATTTTATGGCGCTATGCTCAGGCCCTCGCAGTGCTAACGATTATATGTTTTTGGCAACGCAATTTGATGTGTTATATGTATCGAACGTACCGCAAATGGGTGTTAAAGCAACGGGTAAAGTTATTGTTCACGGTATAGAAGATAGCTACCAACGCGAAAAACAAACGCTTGATGAGCATACCTTTGACGACGAAGCACGTCGCTTTATTGCTTTAGTAGACGAGTTTTACGATTGCCATAAATTGCTGGTAATAAATGCAGAGACCGACATTGAGCATTTGTATAAAGGTAAAAAGTTGAGCTTTGAATACGCACGAACGCAATCACGCATAGTCGAAATGCAAAATTGGTAACGCTTTGGTTGATATATATTGTAGACGAGCTTGCTCATGTGAGAAGCGCAGCTTCTAATTATCAAGCCATTTTAAAAACTGCGTTTCTACACGCCAGCAAGCTGCGGGGCTACAAGTGAGTTTTACCACGGCGTTAAACTTACCCTTCTTGGCGCACTATATTCTCAAGAGCGCGAATATTAGTAATTAAATCCTGGCGTTGTGGGTTAGCTTGTAATGCCTTTCTAAGATGCTTTAGCGCACTCGGGTAGTCTTTAGAATCAATCGCTATTTGCGATAATCCAAGCCATGCAGATAGTTGGTAATTAGGAAGGGCTTGTGCACGAACGTACATAAGTTTTGCTTGGGTAATTTGGCTTTTACTGCGATATATACTTGCCAAACTAAGTAGGGCATCACCTAAATTCGGGTTTATTTTAAGTGCGTTATTTAAGCTTTTAAGAGCACGTTTAGTATTACCTTGCTGCATAGCAATTTGTGCGCTGTATACAGAAAACTGGGCTTGTTCATCACGGGGTAGTTGCTTAGTTAATTTTTTTGCGCTGCCTATTAGATCTTTAGCTGAATCCCATTTTTGTTGAGATACAAGCCAGCCTAAAGTTTGCATCGTGGTATTAATAACCTCAACTTGCTGCTGTTTAGTGGCGTGTTTTAAACCTTGCTTTAATAAACTAACAGCGCGTTCACTGCTACCTTCACTTAAGTGCAACTGAGCGGCTAAAAGCTGGTTGCTGGTATCTTTAGGGTTGAGTTTTAAGGCCACTTCAATAGCAGCAAGCGCTTGCTTTTTTTGATCAAGTTGTAACGCTATTTGTGCACGTTGCAGCCAAAGTTCAGCTTTATTAGGGGTTTTATTGAGTAACTCTTTTAATAATGCATTTGCCTGGCTTAAATCACCCGATTCAATTAACGCAAACAATAGCCCTTGTTGATATTGGCTTGTTTCTGGCGCTAGCATGAGCGCCTGGCGGTACGCCGCTACTGCGCTCCAAGGCTGGCTGTGCTGCACGTGTATATAAGCAAGTTGCGCATAACTTTGTGCGTCAGCTTGGCCAAGCTCAATACTATGAACTAAGTGTGTTTGCGCTTTATCATACTTTGCTTGTTGCATGTATAAAAGGCTCAAACCTTGGTGTGCTTTTACTAAATCAGGTGAGGTTTTTAAACACGCTAAGTAAGCTAGTTCAGCGTTATTAAAGTCTTTTGTTGAAAGCAGTACTTGTGCACGTAATAAGTTTAAAGCAGTGCTATCTTCGCTTATATCACGGCCTTTAAATAGCGCAGCGACTTCACTGTAATTACCAGCTTGCAATAGTGGTTGTGCTTGGCGAGCAAAACCGCGCTCGGTCGGTTCAATAAGAACTTCTGTAGGACCCAGTAATTTATTATTTATAGCTAATTGCCATGTTGGATCGCTAGGCGATAACGTTACTTTTAGTGGCGTACTTATGGCGCTAGCATGCACGCTAGTTACACCTAATAAAGGGAATGAGCACATTAAAGTAGTGATAACTGCGCGAGTTAATGGTTTTAGCGTTTTAAATATATTCATATTTTTCATTTTAATAGGCTTAAGGTTTAAATTCGATTGGCCAAATAAAGCGAGCGCGTACGGTTTCACCTTCTTTTTTAGGTGCACTAAAGCGGCTTTGTTTAATAATTTTGTCGATAGCTGGTTTAAGTTCAGGGTATGGATTTTGTACTACCTCAATTAAACTTACCTTGCCACTTTCATCAATAAATACATCGAGTTTTACAGTAAATACGTCAACACCTCGGCGGGTTAAGCTTTTTGGTAAAACGGCCTTGACGGGAGTAAGCAAAGTTGGGAGACCATCGAGTTGATTTAAGCTAAATGCATCCCAATTTACACTCATTGATTGCCATTGTGGCGCGCTTACTTTTACGCTAGGTGTATCGGGTTTTACAATACTTAAATTGCTGTTGATCTTAATTTTTACTGCTTGAATTGACGCGCCTGCACCTTCTACCGCTAAGCTTTGCATTGGCTCAATTGTTTGCTGTTGCGATATTGATGGCGGAGGAGGAGGTGGCAGTGCCACCATGGCAATCTCACGTACAACCACTTTGTCTTGTATATGGTGTTCGGCAAGTTGCCCAAGCCATAAAAGCAGTAATGCAGCACTAAGCACAATGAGGCTAAGGCCAAATGCAAAAAGTGGATGGCGATTGTTTTTTGTTTTTTGAGACGACTCAATCGTGTGCATATTATTGCTTCGTAGCTAAGTTAACTTGCGCCGCGCCTGCCAGCTTTGCTTCGTCAATTACTTGAACAAGTAACTCAGTAGGTACTGTTTTATCAGCTTGAATAACCACAGGGCGTTGTTGCTGTTTTAACATTTGCTCGACACTACTACGCACGCCAGCAACACCAATTTGGCTGCCATCAAAAAATACTTGTTGAGAGTCGGTTATTGCTAAAAATATAACTTGCTGCTCAAGGCGGCTGGCCGATACGGCTTGTGGTTTATCAACCTCAACTCCGCTTTCGCGTACAAATACGGTTGTAACAATAAAAAATATTAGCAATATAAATACTACATCAAGTAGCGGCGACATATCGATATGTTGCCCCGCTTCTTGCTCTAGCTTGTGCTTTAAACGTGATTGCATAGTGTTACCCTAACTGCTTACTTAACGTATGTAATTTAGGATTACGTTGTGAATACGCTAAATACGCTTGCATTAACCACGCGGGAATAGCGCACACAAGGCCCAATTGAGTTGTTAGTAATGCATCACCAATGGCGTCACTCATTAACTCGTTATGGCCCAGCGCCATTACTTTAAATGTATCAAGCAAACCAACAATGGTGCCTAATAAACCAAGTAGCGGAAGAGCGGCAGTTAAAATAGAGCTAACCTCTTGCCAGTAACCTTTGCGCTGCGCTTGGTATTGTTTAAGGTGCAGTAAGTCATGAAAAATCAGCTGGTATACAAATAAAGCGAGTAAAAGAATACACCAGCAAATAGGGTTACTAACGATTTTCTCAAACATTGGTTTCTCCTTTTTCTAGTTGACTTAGCTGTAATGCAAAGCCTTCTAGTTGGCTGTAGTACGCTTTTGCTTTACGCGATAACAGTGCATTTAATACCAATGCAGGTATGGCCACGACTAAACCCAGTTCGGTGGTTATAAGTGCTTGTGCAATACCGCCCGATACAACTTCTGGGTCGCCTGAGCCAAACAAGGTCATCATTTTAAATGTTTCGATCATGCCGCTAACAGTACCTAACAAGCCAAGTAGTGGAGCTACTGCAGCTGTAACGGCAATAGCACCAATAAAGTTGTCGAGTTTATGCTTATCGTGAATTAACTGATTAAATAATTGATCGTCTCGTACTTGGCCTTTTTCGCTTTGCAGCGTTAAGTTAAATAACTGCTGCTGCATACCTGCAAATTCACTGCTATTTTCAGCTTTAAAAAATTGCTGTAATTGCATTTGAGAGTGCATTTTAATTTTACTTAAACGCAGTAGTTGCGAGGCTTTTAATAGCGCAATGGTTAGTGCAAAGCAGGCAAATAAAATAATAGGGATAGCCCATAAACCGCCTTTTTCTAGGTGTTCAAGCGGACTTTCTTGTTGGGCTTGGCTAGTTACTAAGTGCGTTAAACTAGGATCGAAAGTAAGTAATGTTGAGCCTACACCGCTTTGCTTTAAAGTATTATCGAGTGGGTTATCGTCACTTGCTGATTGTACTAACGCTACTTTTAATGCATTAGATTCATCATCCAAATTTAATAAACCCATAAGTTTAGGTGTTTGCGTACTAAACCATCCAACAGGCCCTACTTGTAGGGTATTAGCTTGGCTTAATTCGCCATTACTTAGCACAACCGATTGTTTTTTAAACTGTGGATAAAGTGCCTGTTCTTGATTATTAATTTGCGATATAACGCGGCTTAATAACTCGTTTTGGTTATTAGTCGACTCGTTACTGCTAGCACTATTGCTGGTATTTTGGCGCACAAAACGGCTAAGTAAGTTTAATTGATATTGCTGTTGTTGTTGCCAAGTGTCTAATCGGGTTTGTAACTGATCAAGGCTTAATGTGTTTTCGTCAGCTAGGCGGCGATTAACGGCTGCTTGTTCGCGCAATTTACTGAGCGATTGCTGCTTGGTAAAAATTTGCTTTGCAAGAGTAGCTTGCTCTTTTGAAATACTATTTTGAGTTTTATTTAGAGTGCGTTGCGCTGTTTTAATATCACTTAAAATACTTTGTTTAGCATCATCACTGCTGGCTGCAAAAGAAATGTTTGCGCTAAAAAGTAACACTGTGGCGCTAAATACTGCAATTATGCTGTTAGTAGCCATTATTTAGCCCCTTGCTGGTTTTTATTTACATAACTTAATATTGGGAGTGTTACCCAATCAGCAGCGCGCTTTTTTTGCTGTACAGTAATACCCAGTGCAACTTGTTCTGCATTAATGCTAGGGTCAAATTCCCACTGCCAACCTAAGTCACTTGGAAAACCAATACCTACATAACTTAAATCTTCGCTTACAAACCATGCTTGAGTTGCACCTAAGTAAAGCTGCTTTACCCACACTTCTTGCCCGTCAGGGTGTTTAATAGCCATTTCGTGAATAGAAATACGCTGTTGAAAATCATTAAGTAGAGTCAGCATTTTGAGCGCTGTTTGTAATCTGTCAGTTGTACTGAGTTTTGAATCGCTTAAATCACCTGCATTTTTCCAACTGTTTAATAGTGGCGGAGGTAATTGCACTTGTAATGAAAGTAATTGCTGAGAAATACGTGCTAGTTGATCATTTAATTGCTGTTGATCATTTTCAAGTTCTGATTGCTGAGTTACAAGCTGTTCGCGTTTTTGGGCAAGCTCACTGGTGCTTTTTTTTCTACGCTGATTAAGCTCGCTAAGTTGCTGCTGCTCGGCATTAAGAAGCGTTAAGGTTTGCTCCATACTGCTTTTTTGTTCAAGCCAATGAGTATTTAATTCTGTGTTTTGATTTTCTATTTGTAGCCATTTATTAACGAGTTGTTCTAGCTCACTAACAGTGTCGGCTTTTACTGCCATGGTGCTACAAAGCGCGATAACTACGCTAATTGGTTTAATTAAGCTTCGCATTACTTAACAACAATCCTGAAAGTTACGACAAGCAATTACAGGGACGTAATTACTGTTAATTTTTGAGTGTGTATACAATATAGGAATTCACATAACAATGCAATTGATAACAGTTATCGTTTACATTGCGTTGTTTGAGTGGTAGGATTTCGCCGAAATTA
Source organism: Pseudoalteromonas sp. Z9A4 (assembly GCF_011378845.1). Lineage (NCBI taxonomy): Bacteria > Pseudomonadati > Pseudomonadota > Gammaproteobacteria > Alteromonadales > Pseudoalteromonadaceae > Pseudoalteromonas > Pseudoalteromonas sp. Z9A4. Next base: position 148,846 of record NZ_WTLA01000007.1, on the reverse strand, counting down.
AATATGTACCTTAAATTAACAATAGTTAAGTGCTTAATAAAAACTACGGAGTAACCATGAGTAAGCCATCGAATAAAGTAAATACCTACGTGAAGCCAATTGCAGCGGTTGTTACAGCAACGCTTTCAACTTGGGCAAGTGCACAAGATGTTCAAGAGCTGGCTGTAGTAAAAGCACAAACGGTAACTGAGTCTAGCTATGTTGTTGAAAAATCAACGTCGCATAAATACACTCAACCGCTACTTGATACAGCTAAAACTGTAACGGTAATTAACCAAGCGGTAATGAAAGATAGAAACGTAGATAGCTTACGTGATGCTTTACGCAATGTGTCTGGTATTTCTTTAGCAGCAGGTGAGGGTGGTTCACCTACTGGCGATAGCATGTCGATTCGTGGTTTTAGTGCTACAAATGATATTTTTGTAGATGGTATTCGTGATGTTGCAGGTTATACACGTGATATTTACAACATTGAAGCCGTTGAAGTTGCAAAAGGCCCAGGCTCTGCAGTTTCTGGTCGTGGCGCAACAGGTGGTAGTGTTAATTTAGAAAGTAAAAAGGCGAAGTTAGACAGCTTTAACGACGTTTCGCTACGTTTAGGCACAGAAAACGATTACCGTGGTCGTTTTGATACTAACATTCAAGTAAACGACACAAGCGCACTACGTATCAATCTTCTTACTGATAAAGGTGATGTTGCAGGTCGTGACCATGTTGAAAACGAAACAAATGCTGTTGCGCTTGCATTTGCAACAGGGCTTGGTACAAACAGCCGTTTTGATTTAAACCTAGAGTATCAACGCCAAGACAATTTACCAGATTACGGCATTCCGTGGGTTTACAGCGATACGCCTGTAGCTGAACTTGCAGATAGCGCGCGCTCACCTTCTCCTGTCGATTTTGATAACTTTTACGGTAATATTTATCGTGATTACGAAGATATTGAAGCCTACTCAACAACAGCTCGTTATGAGTATGATTTTTCTCAAAATACTACGTTACGTGTTCAAGGTCGTTTAGGTAAAGTAAAACGTGAATCAGTAACAACTGCACCGCGTTACTTTTCTGTTACAACAGACACTGACATTACCTTTGCAGATGAAAAAACACGTGATACAGAAAATTCACTTGCTGCACTTCAAGTTGATTTAATTGGTAACTATGAATTTGCTGGCTTTACTCACGATGTTGTAGTGGGTGTTGAACTTGCAAATGAAACGTTTACACGCCATAACTTTGTTGCAACTACGCCTGATAACCTAATTGAAGATGGAATACGCAACGACTTATACAATCCTGATGCAACAATTGCATTTACGGGTGTGTACGGCCGTGACGGTACAAGCATTGAAGCTAAAGCTAAAAACCAAGCTATTTATGCATTTGATACAGTGACACTTAACAAGCAATGGGAAGTTACAGGCGGAATTCGCTTTGATAGCTTCACTACGGATTATCACAACGATTACAATGACCCAAGCGCTTTAATTTCTACAAGTGACGACTTATTTAGCTGGAATGCAGCTGTAGTTTATAAACCTACAGAAAACGGCAGTGTATATTTAGGCGCAGGTAATTCATTCAATCCATCAGCGGAAAGCCTAACGGTATCTACGCGTTCAAATGCAGCTGATTTAGACGCAGAAGAAAGCCGCAGTTATGAATTAGGAACTAAATGGAGCCTAATGGATGGTCGCCTGCAAACTAATGCTGCACTTTTCCGTACTGAAAAAACCAATGCCCGTACTGATGACCCATTTGCAGATAGCTCAAGTGACGAAATACTCGGTGGTGAACAGCGTGTACAAGGTTTAGAGCTTTCAGCAACTGGACTAATTACTAAAGAGTGGACTGTAATTGCTTCATACACTTACCAAGATAGCGAAGTAACTAAAGCATTAGGCGACGACGCAACTCAAATTGGTAACGAGCTTGCACGTACGCCTAAAAATAGCGCGAGTGTTTGGACTACGTACGATATGTCGGATAAATTATCGTTTGGTTTAGGTGCGCAATATGTAGGTGAGCGTTACAACGGGACTACGTCAACACGCTCTCGTGCGCCAGGTTATACTATTTTTGACCTGATGGTTGCGTATGACATATCAAAAGATTTGAGCCTGCAGTTTAATGGTGAAAACTTAGGTGATAAAGATTACGTTGATCAGTTAGGTGGTGGACACTTTGTACCAGGTGATGGTCGTAAGTTTAGCTTAACAGCGAGCTACTCTTTCTAAGAGTAAAATAAGTACGGCATAAAAGGGCAGAGTTAACTCTGCCCTTAATTATTTGATGAAAATGTGAGAGGGCGCACATGCTAGTTAAAATTCCAGAGCTACTAACGAAAGAAGAAGTGGCTTATTGTCATGAGGTTTTGCTTAAAGCGCAGTGGGCCGATGGCAGTATTACCGCAGGGCATCAATCAACCAAAGCAAAAAATAACTTACAGCTACCTGAAAATAGCCCTGAATGCCAAGAGCTCGGCGACATTATTATGGCAGCTCTTGCGCGTAGTAATTTGTTTATGTCGGCTGCACTTCCTGCAAAAATTTTTCCTCCGCTTTTTAACTGTTATCAAGGTGGTCAATCGTTTGGTGTGCATGTAGATAATGCGATTAGACAGGTGCCGGGTACGCCAGTAAAAATTCGTACAGATGTATCAATGACGTTATTTATTAATGACCCCGAAGACTATGAGGGCGGTGAACTTGTTATTGAAGACACTTATGGCTCACATAGCGTAAAGCTGCCAGCAGGCAGTATGGTGTTGTACCCTTCAACGAGTTTACATCGTGTAATGCCAGTAACGAGTGGGCGTAGATTAGCCTCATTTTTTTGGTTACAGAGCATGATTAACAGCGACGAAAAACGTGGTTTACTCTTTGATTTAGATATGTCGATTCAAAGTTTGCGCAGCAAGGTAGAAGATAGCCCAGAGATTATTCAATTGACGGGGGTTTATCATAACTTGCTAAGACAGTGGGCGCAGACATAACGAAGATACTCGTTATTAAATATTAAATATTGGATATTAGATATAAGTAATTAAAAGCTGCGCTCTTCGCGTGAGCAAGCTCTACGCCTACAGTCAAAACTTAACGCTGTGGTTAAATTACTTGTAGACGCCCAGCTTGCTGGCGTGACGCGCGAAGCTCGTAATTTCTAGGTTTTGGTCTCTTCTCATTTACTCCTCTTTTTCTTCTCTTTGTGCAATAAGATTTTAAGTGATTTATTCACAACGAGGCCAGGAGGACGCTGCGCTTTAGAGAAACCAAAATTAAGTAACAATCAGTTTTAAATATTAAAAGCTGCGCTTTTCGCGTGAGCAAGCGCTACGCCTACAGCCAAAACTTAACGCTGTGGTTAAATTACTTGTAGACGCGCAGCTTGCTGGCGTGACGAGCGAAGCTCGTAATTTCTATGTTTTCTGACTTGCCCTTTTTACTTAACCCTTATAACCGTTAGGGTTATTTGACTGCCAACGCCATGTATCTTGCATCATTTCATCAATACCGCGCACTGCTTCCCAGCCAAGTTCATTAAGTGCTTTTTCTGGCGCTGCATAACACGCTGCGATATCACCAGGGCGGCGAAGTGAAACCTGATAGGGTACAGCCTGATCGCTTGCTTTAATAAATGCATTAACCATTTGTAGTACAGAGTAACCGTTACCAGTACCTAGGTTATAAACTAATGCCCCCGTGCTGCTGGCAATTTTATCAAGCGCTTTTAAATGACCAATAGCTAAATCTACAACGTGTATATAGTCGCGTACACCTGTGCCATCAACTGTGTCGTAGTCATCACCAAATACAGCGAGTTGTTTTAATTTACCTACCGCTACTTGTGCGATAAACGGTAAAAGGTTATTTGGAATACCATTAGGATCTTCACCAATTAAGCCCGACTCATGTGCACCCACTGGGTTAAAGTAACGCAAAATAGCAAACGCAAAGCGCTCATCTGATTTAGCGATATCTTGTAGCATCATCTCAACCATCAGCTTAGATGTGCCGTACGGGTTAGTAGTACCGCCTACAGGGAAGTCTTCTTTAATTGGTAAGCTTGCAGGGTCGCCGTATACCGTGGCTGACGAGCTAAATACTAATTTAAATACACCAGCGTCGCGCATTGCATCAACAAGCGTAAGCGTACCTTGTACATTGTTTTGATAGTACTCAATGGGCTTTGCAACCGACTCGCCCACTGATTTTAAGCCCGCAAAATGTATAACACTATCAACTGTGTGTTTTGCAAATACTGAATCTAAAAAGAATTTATCGAGAATATCGCCTTGGTAAAAAGTGGCCTCTTTGCCTGTAATATTCTTTACGCGCGCAAGTGATTCTTGTGATGAGTTACTTAAATTATCAATAACAACAACATCGTTACCTTGCTGTAAAAGTTCTAAAACAGTGTGCGAGCCAATATAGCCAGCGCCACCGGTTACTAAAATAGTCATGAAAGCTCCGTGGGTACCTTTTATCAATTGAGTTAATTTCACCATAAATAGAGGTGATTTACATGCTTTATCTGTAATTTCTATAGTTTAAATAACATCTTTTTTTAATAACGGTAAATTAAGTACTTTTGATTACATTTTACTCAGTACAAGTAACACTTTATACGTAAGATTAAGTTATAGTTAATAAACAAGTGCTAAAATGAGTCTAGTAATAGCTAATGCTAGGTTTACTCCAATCTACACTTTTGTGATTGGTCTACCTCTTTGGAGAAAGATATGAATTTAGTTAAAAAAATAGCAACAACAATGTATATCGCATTACCTGCGCTTGCCCATGCTGGTGAGTCTGTTGTTAAATGGCATGACTTTAATGATTATCGTGATGTGCGAGCGTCAAACCAAACAAAGAGCTCATATCACAAAAGTGTGGCAGCAAGTTTCGAAAAGCATATGGCTAAACTAGCCGAGCAATTGCCAAAAGACTATAAATTAAACGTAGAGTTTACAGATTTAGATTTAGCAGGTGATGTGCGTTATGGTGGTATGGACGAAATTCGTGTAGTAAAACCAATTTATTTTCCACGCATTAAGTTAAATTATTCGTTAACCGATAACGACGGTACAGTGCTAAGTAAAGATACTGATGTGGAGCTTAAAGATATGGGCTTTATGGATAAAATTAAAATGGGCCGCGACGAATCATTTTATTACGAAAAGCGCTTATTAACAGAGTGGTTTGGTGAACAAATATTACCAAGTTTAGATTAACTGAAAATAAAAATGCCGCTAAATAGCGGCATTTTTATTTTTAAGCTTTACTTAAAAGTAGCTAACAACGTGAGCATTTGTTGTAACTTAATAACGGTTGTTTTCAGTTTTTCTTCTTCAAAACCATCGTTAGATAAGCTTTCAACATCAGCGGCTACGTCAAGTACGTAAGGCTTAAAACGTTTAGCTTCAAAGCTAAAGCCAGAATCGGCAGTAAATAAGGCTTTAAACTTACCGTGACCTTGCTGTTGAAGCTCGTCGAGTTTTTTGTCAGCATCAAGTGCCTGACGGTAAACAATTTTTAAGTTGGCATTGAGTTGTTCAATAATAGAATCCATGGTTTTCCTAAAGCTTTGCACTGCATTGCCGACATAATACTTGGATTACATTTAAAAGTCAGGTTTGTTATATGAATATATCAGGCACAAGTTTACCCGCTGTTTCTGGCTCAGGCCAAGGCAGTGAGCTTTACAGCGCTGCTTTATCTAAAAAGCAGCAGTTAGCAGATGGCGCGGCGGCTCTTGCACTTATTGAAGGTGCTGCACAATCGTCAAGTGCGCAAACACCGGCTAAATCGGTAACAGCATCATTGGGTAACAACGTAAATATATACGTTTAAATACTGTTTTAAATTAGCTTAAGATCGATAGGTGTTTTGCTTTTTTGACCACCGATTTCTCTTACTAATTTAGGCACTAAAAATCCAGGCAGAGCTTTTAATAGCTCTGCCATTATTTTTATAGCGTCTTCTTCGTTAATATCAAAGTGGCTGGCCCCTTCAACTTTATCGAGCAAATACAAATAATACGGTAATACGTCTGCGTCAAATAACGCTTCGCTTAAATTTATTTGCGCATCGAGCGTATCGTTCACATCTTTTAAAATTACAGCTTGGTTTAAAAGCGTTACGTTTGCTTGTTTAAGCTTTTGCATAGCTGCTTTAAAATCAGCGTCTATTTCGTTGGCGTGGTTTATGTGATTAATAAAAATAATTTTTAATGGCGATTTTGCTAATCTCTCACATAACTCATCGGTAACTCGCGCCGGTATAACTACTGGCAAACGGCTATGAATTCGCATTCGTTTTATTTGTGGTAATTGCTCAAGCTCATCCAAAAACCAGCTTATTGCATCGTCTTTGGCCATCAGTGGATCGCCACCACTTAAAATCACTTCGTTTATATTGCTATCTGATTTTATATAGCTCAGTGTTTCTAGCAGACTTTTTTTATTGAGTTGGTTTTCTTGATACGGAAAATGCCTTCTAAAGCAGTAACGACAATTTACAGCACAGCCGGTTTTAAACATCACTAAAACACGCGATTTGTACTTATGTAAAAGGCCTGGTTGGTCGTTATCTTGCTCAAGTAGGGGATCTTTATTAAAACCCGATTTAGTCAAAAATTCTTGATGGCGTGGCATAACTTGTAGCAAAAGAGGATCGTTTGGATCGCCTTTGCGTATTTTTTTTATAAAAGGGATAGGCACACGTACCGGAAATAAACTACGGGCTTTTAGGTCGTTTTCATGGACTTGGCTCGATAAACCGACCATTTCAAGCAAGGTTTTTGGGCAGGTAACTACATTTGCTAATTCTTTTTGCCAGTTTTTATGCAAATTTGCTTCATTTCTTTGTATCATTGGCATGTAGATTACTCGAAAAAATATAAATAGAGGAAACGATGGCGAATTATAGCACCAACGAGTTCAAGGGCGGCCTAAAAATTATGATGGACGGCGAGCCTTGCAGTATCTTAGAAAATGAAATGGTAAAACCTGGTAAAGGCCAGGCGTTTAACCGTGTTCGTATCCGTAAACTTATCTCTGGTAAGGTGCTTGAAAAAACCTTTAAATCGGGTGAATCAGTTGAAGGTGCTGATGTAATGGATACTGATTTAGCGTATCTATACACAGACGGCGAATTTTGGCATTTCATGAACAACGAAACATTTGAGCAAATTGCTGCTGACGAAAAAGCACTAGGCGATTCAGTAAAATGGTTAGTTGAAAATGATTTATGCACAATTACATTATGGAACGGCAGCCCTATTGCTGTTACACCACCTAACTTTGTTGAGCTTGAGATCACTGAAACAGATCCTGGCCTTAAAGGCGATACAGCGGGTACTGGTGGTAAACCAGCAACGCTTAGCACAGGCGCTGTGGTACGAGTTCCATTATTCGTACAAATTGGCGAAGTAATTAAAGTAGACACTCGTAACGGTGAATACGTAAGCCGTGTTAAGTAAGCTTTAACATTGTTTATAAAATCCCAGCTTACGCTGGGATTTTTTTTGGAGAAAATATGTCAGCAGATCTTTGGGCCCCAAGCGCAAGCATTGAAACACTAAAACAACGCGCAGCGATATTACGTAGCATCCGTGAGTTTTTTTATGTACGTAACGTTTTAGAAGTAGAAACGCCAAGCTTAAGTGCTGCCAGTGTAACTGATGTGCACTTAGCCAGTTTTAATACCACATTTGTAGGCCCAGGGCATGCTGGTGGGCTTCCTCTATTTTTACAAACATCTCCAGAGTTTGCCATGAAACGCTTGTTAGCAGCAGGCTCAGGCGCTATTTTTCAGCTTTGTAAAGCATTTAGAAATGAAGAAGCGGGTAGCCATCATAATCCTGAATTTACTATGCTGGAATGGTATCGCCCAGGCTTTGATGAATTTGCACTTATGGATGAAATGGATGAGCTAATGCAGCTTGTTTTAGGCGTCGAGCCTGCAACTAGACTTACCTATCAGCAAGCATTTGAAAAAGCACTCGGCCTTGACCCATTAACAGCAAATATAGAGCAATTAAAGCAGCTTGCTTGTGAGCAGGGGTTTGCTGATATAGCCCAAAATGAAACGCATAAAGATACCTTACTACAATTATTATTTTGTATGAAAGTGGAGCCTACAATAGGACAAGATAAACCGTGTTTTGTTTATCATTTTCCAGCTTCTCAAGCGGCACTTGCACAAATTTGTGAACATGATGCACGCGTAGCTGGGCGCTTTGAGCTTTATTACAAAAATATGGAATTGGCTAACGGCTTTAACGAACTCACAAATGCTAGTGAGCAAGCTAAACGTTTTAATGAAGATAACACATACCGCGCTAACAACGGTTTAAAGCAAGTACCAATGGATACGCGTTTAATTAAAGCGCTGGAGCATGGATTACCACAATGCGCAGGGGTTGCTTTGGGGATTGATAGGCTGGTAATGCTCGCAACAAATAAAGAAAAAATTAAAGACGTAATAGCGTTTGATGTGCAAAGAGCGTGATGCTTGGCCTGTAGGCGCACAGCTTGCTGGCGCGTTAAAGCGAAGCTTTAAAAAAGTTGTTCGATTATATGCCGGTTATGCTTAGTTTAAAGTAATTAGAAGCAGCGCTTCTCACGTGAGCAAGCTCGACGTCTTGTATCTCTCATTGATATGCAAAGAGCGTGATGCTTGACCTGTAGGCGTGCAGCTTGCTGACGCGTTAAAGCGAAGCTTTAAGCTCTTTTTATTTGGTTAGTTTAAAGTAATTAGAAGCTTCGCTTCTCACGTGAGCAAGCTCTACGTCCACAACACATTTTATTATTATTTATGTCTGATATGCAAAGAGCGTAATGCTTGGCTTGTAGGCGTAGCTGGAATACCTGTAGGTGCGAATTTATTTCGCGCTCATGTAATTTAACTTTATAAAAAGTGAGGTATAAAACCTCACTTACAAATAAAAACACCGCGTTTAATTTAAACGCGGTGTTTTTATTTGCTTGCAGAAAGCTTTCATTTGAAAGCCAACGGCTGTGCTTTACAGATTAAGTGTAAACGTAACACCTGCAACACGAGGCTCACCTAATTGTGTGTAGGTATGCGTTGCGTAACCATCTTGTGGATCGTTACCAAACTCAAAACCACGTGTAGGGACTGTCTCGTCAAACACGTTACGAGCCCATGCGCGAACTGCCCACATGTCTGCTTCGTAGCCAAAGCTTAAGTTAACTAAGTTGCTGCTTGGTGCCTGTGAGTTATGACTATCTGAGAAGTAGTAGTCGTCCTTACCTTCAACACCAATCATACCGTAAAGCTCACTTGTAAAGTTATAGCGAGCAGTAAACGCATACTGGTATTTAGGTGACTGTGCTTGCTCACGACCGTCTTGGTTTAAGCCAGACTGCGTTACAAAGTCATCTATTTCAGTGTTTAAGTAACCAGCACTACCCGTTAAAAATAGATTATCAGTTAGTTGGTAACTACCTTCAACTTCTAATCCGTAGTTGCTACCAGAACTTGCGTTATCAACATAACCGGTAAATTGCTGACCTTCTACTTGCCATGCTTTTAACTGAATATCGTCGCGGTGCATGTAAAATGCAGCTAAGCGAAGCGTAAATTTGTCATCAAGCGATGAGCCTTTAACACCAAACTCGCCACTCCATAAATATTCAGGGTCGAAACTGGTGTGTTGCTGGAAAAAATCAGCGCTTAGGTTTAAGCCTTCATCTTTGGCTTTAGCAAGCGCTTCGGAGTTAATACCGCCAGCTTTGTAGCCACGCGTAATGCTGGTGTAGATCATAGTGCGATCAATCACTTGATATTCAAGTGCTATTTTACCGCCAACCATTACGTCGTCGGTGTCTTGTATAAAGCCATTGCTATCGGTGTAGTCGCCTTGGTATTGCTCTACACGTAAACCTGTAATTAATGTTGTTTTAGGGCCAATTGGAGTCGCTACTTGACCATATACTGCAACGTTACTCGTTTCGTAAGTTGAAGAAAACGGGCTTGCTAACCATGTGTATTGGCGCTCTAAATCAACGTCACGGTTTTGGTAATAAATACCCGCAACCCAGTTACCTGTTTTAGAATTAAATTGTAAATCTACAGATTGGTCATCGCGATCGCGGCTGTAAAGATCGGTTGAGCTGTATCCATCAGGATGTAAGCCAGCAGCACATAACTTTGGCTCACTTGTATCGTTACATACCCAGTCTTCGTCAAAGCTGTAAAGTAATTCGGTATCAATAGCCGATAGGTTTAGATTTAAATCAAAAGCGTCAAAACCGGTGTAGGTATTAGCGAGACCAATTGCGTAGCTTTCTTGATTATCTTGGCCTGGTTCATCGGCAACACTATTGCGGCTGTTATCGAGTGTGAACGCATCGTAACCATTGTTTATGTCAATATAGTGAAGGTTTAACTCAGTATTTAAATGCTTTGTAAGCTGACTGTTTATTTTAAAGCGGGCTACTTGTTCGTCTTGATTTTGTGTTTCGTCATTTAAGTATAAGTTATCTACGTAACCGTCTGACTTTCTGCGAAAGTAGCTAACGCGTGCGCTAGTGTCATCTGTTAAACCAGTGCTTGCTGCAATACCTGCTTCGCGGGTGTTGTACGTGCCAGCACCTACTTGTAATTTTAAACTTGGATCGCTTGTGGCTTTAGCTGAACCCATTTGGATCATACCGGCCATACCGTCTGCGCCAAAGCGTGTACCTTGTGGGCCACGATAAATTTCTACTTGGTCTATATCAAATAATAATGAGCTGCCACCAAGACCAGAATAGTTAATACCATCAATAACTAAGCCTACAGATGGATTAATAGGGTCTACAAATTGTGAGCGAAGTCCCACGCCACGAATTTGGATGTAACGACCACGCGACGCACCAGATGCAAAATTTACATTGGCGGCACTGCCTAACATTTCGTTTAAGTAACTTGCACCACGTTGATTAATTTCATCTTCGCTGAATAAGCTCGCACTCGCGCTTAAAGTTTGAATGCTTTCGCGCTGAAAATCGCCTGTTACAACAATTCTTTCTAGGTCGCTATCATCAGCGTTAGCTGCAATTGGTGCACCAAGCAGCGGTAAAAGTGCGGCAGTAATTAAAGACAAACGTAAGTTCATTGGGTTACTTAACTCCATTTTAGGGACTCGTATGGTAGCAATTATTTAAACACATGTGCTATAAACGCGGCAATTATACGTTAAATAATCAGGATTACTAATATGACCTTTAAAGTTGACTTCAAAGTACGTGATTACGAATGTGACTTACAAGGTATCGTAAATAACAGTGTTTATTTTAATTATTTAGAGCATGCTCGCCATGAATTTTTGTACGCACACGGTATTGATTTTGCTCAATTAGCGAAAGATAAAATTAACCTAGTCGTGATGCGCAGCGAAATGGACTATAAACATTCACTATTACCAGGTGATGAATTTTATGTGGCTGTGGAGCCGCAGCGTATTAGTCGTTTAAAATTTGCGTTTAAGCAAACGGTTATACGTAAAAGGGATGAAAAAGTAATGCTCAATGCACTGGTTATAGGAACGTCTATTAATGAAAAAGGTAGGCCGTTTTTACCAGAGCAAATAGATAACGTATTCAAAACTACAACTTAGTACTTAATCGCATAACTTTTGAACTATCATAGAACAAAAATTTACATTTAAAACATGCATTTTTAACGGATAAAGGGCATAAATATTGTTACAATTACATTAATTAGACAATTAGTTAGTAGTAGTATGAAATTAGCAGCAATACCGATGCTTATAGTCGGTTTATGTGTTGGTTGCGCATCAACAGGGACGGTTACCAGTGAGCAGCTTAAATACACCCAATGGCAATTATCACGTGTTGATGGTTTAGCAATTCCACCTTCGTTTAACGCATCAATGAGCTTTATTGAAGCGCTGCAAGTAAACGGCTTTGCTGGCTGTAACAAATTTTTTGGTGAAGGCTCGCTTGAAGAAAGTAACCTTACCATCAGTAAATTAGGAATGACGCGCAAGTCGTGCGGCGAAGACCTTGATGAGTTTGAGCAGCAGTTATTACAAGCCTTAAAGCAAGGTGCCGAGCTTAAAATGCAAGACCAGCAATTAGTCATGCAAGGCGAGCAAACATTTGTGTTTATCCCTAAATAATTTTAAGTTTTTGAAAAACAGCCCCTTGCGGGCAGTTTTTAACTGACGTACACTCAGCGGAGATTTGATGGATAACACCTTCAAATTAACGAACAGAATTTATATATCAATACTTGTCGGAGTGCCAAAGCTAAGTAATTAGTTTTTGGCTGAGATCGCGAAAGCGGGATCCGTGAACCTGATCAGGTTAATACCTGCGTAGGGAACAAGCTGCCTAAAATGGGACGCTTGTGCGTCTTTTTTTATGCGCACAATAAAGTGATTTATTTTTTAGGCTGCAAAGTAGCATGTACGCTACTTTACGATCTTTCTCTATTCCTCGGAATATCTGACAAGACAACCCTTAAGCAATGAGGCAAGTCATGTCAAATACTACAAATAAAGCGTCACGCCGAGAAACTCGTGCTGCCGCGTCTGAATATATTTATAACTTAACGGGTCAACCGTTCCCAAACTCTCATAAAGTATACGTTGAAGGTACTCAACCTGGTGTGCGTGTTGGTATGCGTGAAATCACATTAAGTGATACGTTTATTGGTGGCACAGATGAAAACCCTGTTTATGAGTCAAACGATCCGCTACGTGTTTACGATACGTCGGGTCCGTATACCGATCCTAATTTTGAACTAGATGTACGCAAAGGTTTACCAAAATTTCGTGAGCAGTGGATTGAAAGTCGTGGTGACACCGAAGTTCTTGAATCTGTTACGTCGCAGTTTTCGCAGCAACGCATGGCAGACGAAGGGTTGGATCATATTCGCTTTGATCACCTACCAAAAATTCGCCGTGGTAAAACAGGTAAAAACGTAACGCAAATGCACTACGCACGCCAAGGGATTATTACTCCTGAAATGGAATACGTAGCCGTTCGCGAAAATATGGGACGTGCAGAAATTCGTAAAGAATTACTAGCCGCGCAGCATAAAGGCGAGTCGTTTGGCGCGAGTATTCCTGAATTTATTACCCCAGAATTTGTACGCGATGAAATAGCCCGTGGTCGCGCTATTTTACCAAATAATATAAATCATCCAGAAACAGAACCTATGATTGTAGGGCGTAACTTTTTAGTAAAAGTTAACGCCAATATTGGTAACTCATCGGTTAGCTCATCGATTGAAGAAGAAGTAGAAAAAATGGTGTGGTCTACCCGCTGGGGCGCAGACACCGTGATGGACTTATCAACGGGACGTTACATTCACGAAACGCGTGAATGGGTTGTACGTAACTCGCCTGTACCTATTGGCACAGTACCGATTTATCAAGCACTTGAAAAAGTAAATGGTGTGGCTGAGGATTTAACGTGGGAAATTTTCCGCGATACGCTTATTGAACAAGCCGAGCAGGGTGTTGATTACTTTACTATTCATGCCGGTGTACTGCTTCGTTACGTACCAATGACCGCTAAACGTGTAACCGGTATTGTGTCGCGTGGTGGCTCAATTATGGCTAAATGGTGTTTAGCGCATCATAAAGAAAACTTTTTATACACACACTTTGAAGACATTTGCGAAATTTTAAAACAATACGATGTGTGTTTTTCACTCGGTGATGGACTTCGCCCAGGCTCTATTGCTGATGCCAACGATGAAGCACAGTTTAGTGAGCTTCGCACATTAGGTGAACTGACTAAAATTGCGTGGAAGCACGACGTTCAAGTATTTATTGAAGGCCCTGGACATGTGCCAATGCACATGATTAAAGCCAATATGGACGAGCAATTAAAACATTGCGACGAAGCGCCATTTTATACTTTAGGCCCGTTAACGACCGATATTGCACCAGGGTATGACCATATTACTTCTGGTATTGGTGCCGCTCAAATAGCATGGTACGGCTGTGCAATGCTTTGCTATGTAACACCTAAAGAGCATTTAGGTCTGCCAAATAAAGAAGATGTTAAAGAAGGCTTAATTACCTATAAAATAGCTGCACATGCCGCCGATCTAGCAAAAGGGCACCCAGGCGCGCAAGAGCGTGACAACGCCTTGTCTAAAGCGCGCTTTGAGTTTAGATGGTACGACCAATTTAATATTGGTTTAGATCCAGACCGAGCTCGCGAATACCACGACGAAACCCTTCCGCAAGAATCAGGTAAAGTTGCTCACTTTTGCTCTATGTGTGGTCCTAAATTTTGTTCGATGAAAATTAGCCAAGAGGTACGCGATTACGCTAAAGATCTAGAATCACGCGGTATTGATCCAAACAACGCTGGCGACGCTATTGAAATAAAAATGATTGATGTAGAAGCCGAAATGAAAGCTAAGTCAGCTGAGTTTAAGCAAACAGGCTCAGAGATTTACCACAAAGCGGTATAAAGTAATTATCGCTAAAAGTTAGATGCAGACGTAGGTGAGGTTTTATACCTCGCTTCTTTAAAAATTGAAGAAGTGCGAGTGAATTCGCACCTACTAATAACTGCTTTGGAGGTTTTTATGTCTTATAACATTGCGGTGGTTGGGTTTGGTTTAGCGGGCAGGTTAGCTGCCCTTACGCTGAGTAAACAGCACCATGTCACTGTTTTTGAAGCAGATGACGAGCATACTCAAAATAGCGCAGGTAAAGTGGCAGCAGCAATGCTTGCCCCGCTTGCAGAGTCAGTATTGTGCGAGGCTGATTTAGCTTTAATGGGTCTTGATTCAATGAAGCGTTGGCCGGGCATTATTGCGGAGCTTGAAAGTGAAGTTTTCTTTCAGCAGCAAGGCACTTTGATCATTGCGCACCAGCAGGACAAAGGCGATTTACAAAGCTTTGCACAGCGTATAAAACCGCTAGCTGATCACACTGCCGAGCATATAAATGCTCAACAAATTGCAATGCTTGAACCTGAACTTGCAGGGCGTTTTAACCAAGGTCTATTTTTACCCTGCGAGGGGCAAATAGATAACCAAGCATTTTATAAAGCCAGCTTTGCACAGCTCAACAAACGCAAAGTAAAGTTTGTATTTAATCAGCGCGTAACCATTGGCGACAACAAAATAAACAATCGACCATTCGATTATATTATTGATTGCCGTGGGCTTGGTGCTAAAAATACTCAAGATGATAAACCGCTTAGAGGTGTGCGCGGCGAAGTAGCAAGGTTATACGCACCAGAGGTAAGTTTAATCAGGCCCGTGCGTTTAATGCACCCGCGTTATCCAATTTATATAGCGCCTAAACCTAACAGTGAATATGTAATTGGTGCGACTGAAATCGAATCGCAAGACAGCGGCGCGGCAACAGTGCGCTCAACTCTTGAGTTACTTTCAGCAGCTTATACCGTACACAGCGGGTTTGCCGAAGCACGGCTACTTAGTATTCAAACCGGATTACGCCCCGCATTTAGCGATAATCGCCCAGAAGTATCACAAGTTGGCAATGTAATTAGTATTAACGGCTTGTATCGCCATGGTTATATGTTGGCGCCGGCATTAGTGGCGCAAGCAGTTTCACGAATAGAATGAGAAAAAATGAACATTACAATTAATGGCGAGCTACTTAATGTTAATAGCAAAGCACTCGTTGAGGTACTTCAGCATTTTGGTGCAGTCGCGCCTTTTGCTGTGGCTGTTAATGGCGAATTTATTGCGCAAAGTCAGCACGGTAACTATGTACTTAATGAAGGCGACAGTGTTGAGTTGCTGTCACCCATTCAAGGCGGATAAAGCTCATGCAAACTAAAGACTGTTTAACTATTTATGGAGAGCAAATAAAGAGTCGTTTATTAATAGGCTCTGCGCTTTATCCGTCGCCCGACATTATGACCCAATCGATAGTCGCCTCTGGGGCTGAAATTGTAACCGTCTCGCTTAGGCGCCAACAAAGTGCAGCAGCCGGTGATGGCTTTTGGCAGTTAATAAAAAATACCGGTTTAAAAATACTCCCTAATACCGCAGGGTGCCACAGTGTTAAAGAAGCGATAACGCTTGCAAAAATGTGCCGAGAGGTATTTTCTACCGATTGGATAAAGTTAGAACTGATTGGCGATGATTACAATTTACAACCAGACCCTTTTGCGCTACTTGAAGCGACAAAAATATTGATTGATGATGGCTTTAAAGTATTGCCTTATTGCACCGATGACTTAGTACTTTGCCAGCGTTTAAATGAGCTAGGGTGTGAGGTGCTTATGCCATGGGGGGCACCAATAGGCACCGGTAAGGGATTGTTAAATAGCTATAATTTAAAAACTATTCGAGAGCGCTTACCCGATACCACATTAATAGTAGATGCCGGTTTAGGTTTGCCATCGCATGCATGCCAAGCACTCGAAATGGGGTATGATGCGGTATTATTAAATTCAGCCATTGCAGGGGCGGGTTGCCCAATTACTATGAGCCGTGCATTTAAAGCTTCAGTAGAAGCAGGGCGCTTTGCATACAAAGCAAAAGCGATGCCGGAAAAAGACGTTGCAGCCCCATCAACCCCAACAATGGGTATGCCATTTTGGCATCAGCAGTGAAGGAAAGAATATGAATAACGTAGTGTGGACAATTGCCGGATCTGATTCTGGCGGCGGTGCCGGTATTCAAGCTGATATAAAAGCAATGCAAAGTTTTGATGTACATGGCTGCACGGCAATTACGGCGCTTACTGCACAAAATAGTTTAGGTGTAGAGGCTATTAATGCAGTGTCTACCGATATTATTGAATCGCAGTTACTAGCGCTTGAAAAAGACATGAAAGCCAAAGTGATAAAAATTGGCATGTTAGCCAATGTGCAGCAAATTCAGTTGATCAGCGAACATATAAGTCACTATAAAGCTAAGTGGCCTGTGCCTCCCGTTATTGTATATGACCCTGTCGCTATTGCCTCAAGCGGTGACTTACTAACAGAAGAGGACACCGTCAGCGCAATAAAAGAATGTTTACTGCCGCTGGTGGATGTAATAACCCCAAACACCCACGAAACACAGTTATTAACCGGTGTGTATTTAATTGGCCCAGCTGCAATAAAAGAAGCGGCTAATAAGCTATTAAGTTGGGGTGCAAAAGCCGTTGTTATTAAAGGCGGACATTGGGATTACCCAAGTGGCTACTGCATTGATTATTGTATTGATAGTAATACGCAAAATGGTGAAGAATACTGGTTAGGAAATCAAAAAATACAAACACCACATAACCACGGCACCGGGTGTAGCATGGCTTCGGTAATTGCTGCGTGTTTAGCTAAAGACTACCCATTAAAAGATGCCTTTATTTTAGCTAAGGCATATATAAACCAAGGGCTAAAACAGTCTATTCGATACGGCGAGGGGATTGGACCGGTTGCTCAGACCTCGTTTCCCACTAATTTAGCTGACTACCCACAAGTAATTGAGCCAGGCAGCTGGCTGGGTGATGAACTAGATTTTGATGTGCCGCTTGATTTTAATATGGCGGCAGATTTTGCGGCTTGTGAAAGTAAATCGCTGGGCTTATATGCGGTTGTTGATAGCACCGATTGGTTAGAAAAGTGCTTACAACAAGGCATTAAAACAGCGCAGTTACGCGTTAAAAATAAAACGCAAGACGAGCTTGATGCGCTCATTAAGCAAGCTGTTGAGCTGGGCAAGCAATACAACGCACAGGTATTTATAAACGACTACTGGCAGTTAGCTATTAAGCACGGTGCATATGGCGTGCATTTAGGACAAGAGGATTTAGAGATTGCTAATTTGGCAGCAATTAAAGACGCTGGGTTAAGGCTTGGGCTTTCTACTCATGGTTTTTATGAAATGCTGCGTGCGCATAATTATCGCCCTAGTTACATGGCATTTGGTGCTATTTACCCAACCACAACAAAAGACATGACAGGTCAAATACAAGGCCTTGAAAAGCTCATTAAATTTGTACCACTTATGCAAAGCTACCCAACGGTAGCAATAGGTGGTATTGATTTAAGCCGTGCTGAGCAGGTAGCGAAAACTGGCGTGGGCAGTGTTGCTGTAGTGCGTGCTATTACCGAAGCTGATAATTACGTAGAGGCTATAAGCGCTCTGCAAGTAGCCATAAGCAGTGCAAATTAATACTAACAAGGCCGGTAAACGTGAATGAGCTAAGCGATAAAGAAACCCTGCGTTACAGTCGCCATTTATTGCTTGAAAAAGTTGGGCTTGAAGGGCAGTTAACGCTTAAATCCTCAACGGTTGCAGTTGTGGGTGCTGGCGGGTTGGGTAGCCCAGCACTTTTGTATTTAGCTGCGGCGGGCATTGGAACGCTTATTTTAATTGACGATGACGAAGTTGAGCTTTCAAATTTACAGCGCCAAGTGCTTTATAAAATAAACCACTTAGGGCAAAACAAGGTCGTTGCAGCGGGTAAAGTATTAGCGAGTCTTAATAATCAAATAGACATAGTAACGCATTGCCAAAAGTTAGATGAGAATAATGCAGTTAACATGCTAAAAGGTGCTGACATCGTACTTGATTGCTCTGATAACTTTAGCACTCGCTATAGCGTTAATCGTTATTGTATTGCTAATAAAACACCGTTAATTTCGGGTGCTGCATTGGCAACCAAAGGGCAGTTAATGGGCTTTGATTTTAGGCAAAGTGATAGCCCATGTTATGGCTGTGTTTTTCCACAAAGCGAAGCTACACCCGTTATCAATTGCAGTAACGCAGGAGTGATTAGCCCGCTACTTGGTGTAATAGGCTCTATGCAGGCGCAACTTACGCTCAACTTATTACTAGGTCATTTAAGTGGCAGTGTATTTATAACGTTTGATGCGCTTACTTTAAAGCAGCAGCACTTTAAAGTGATTAAAGATTCAGAGTGTAAAGAGTGTGGAAAATAGGTTTGAAAGGAGCCTGTTCCTATTATTACATATGGCGTTAACAAACTAAAAGCTGCGCTTTTCGCGTGAGCAAGCTTCACGCCTACAGTACATCAAAACTCTTACACCAAGCTTGTATACGCACAGCTTGCTGGCGTGACGAGCAAAACTCGTAATTATTATGTTTTGGTGTCTTCTCATTTACATCTCCTTTGCTTCTCTTTGTGCAATAAGATCTTAAGTGATTTATTCACAAAGAGGTTAAGAGGGCGCTGCCCTTTTCGCGTAAGCAGGCTTTGCGCCTACAAAAATAAAAAACCGCGTTTAAATGACGCGGTTTTTTTATTTCTAATTAACGATTTATTTTAATCGTTAATTTTTGCAAACGCAGTACCTAAGCGAGTAACCACTTCTGGTAGTTGATCTTCCAGTATTTCAGCTTTATCAGCACCCCATGCTAGTACCACAGTAGAGCCTAATTTAAAGCGACCCATCTCTTCACCCTTTTTAAGCGTGATAGCGTTATCGCCAGTGGTTGGGTAATTCCAACTAAATACATCGCTACCTGCTGGTGGCGTGACAGTACCTGCCCAAATAGTTTCTATACTGGCTACAATTGTTGCACCAACAAGTACCATAGCAAGCGGACCAATCTCAGTTTCAAAAATTGCTACTACCCGTTCGTTACGTGCAAACAAGTTAGGCACGTTTTGCGCTGTAAGTGGGTTTACTGAAAATAAATCACCTGGCACGTAAATCATTTTGCTTAGTGTGCCATCTATAGGCATATGAATACGGTGGTAATCTTTAGGCGCTAAATAAATAGTGGCAAACTTACCGCCTAAAAATGGTGTTGTATCATCTTGTGAGCCGCCTAGTAGCGCTTGTAAGCTGTAATCGTGACCTTTAGCTTGTATTAGCTGTCCGTCAACAATATCACCTAGCTGGCTGATTGCGCCATCCACTGGATGAATGATGATATCGCTACCATCTACCATTGGGCGCATGCCTTCTTTTAGAGGGCGAGTAAAAAATTCATTAAAGCTTTTATAATGAGCCGGATCTGGGTATTGGGCTTCGCTCATATCTACTTTGTATTGCTTAATAAATAGTTTAATTAATGTGGTTGTTAAAGCACCCGCTTTTGCAGCAGCTAATTTGCCGACTACGCGTGAAATAAAATGTTTTGGCATTGCGTACTGCATTGCGATTTTAAATTTGTCTAAACTCACAGTATTTTTCCTAAATTATACGCGAGGCGCACGGGCGCCTGCACGGCCATCGGCCATTGTTTCTAAAATTCGGTGGTAGCTGTCAAAGCGCAATTGAGAAATTCTTCCATCGGCTACTGCTTCTTTAACGATGCAACCCGGATCGTTTAAATGTTTACAGTCTCTAAAGCGGCACCCGCCTATAAATTCTCTAAATTCTTTAAAACACCACGTTACACGCTCAACATCTAAATGCCACAAACCAAACTCACGAATACCTGGCGAGTCAATTAGGTTACCGCCACTTGGCAAATGGTGAAGGCGTGAAACAGTTGTTGTGTGCTGGCCTAAGCCGCTGTTTTCAGATACTTCTTTAGTTAATATTTCAGCGTTAGGCAATACAGTATTAACGAGGGTTGATTTGCCCACACCACTTTGGCCAACAAAAATATTATTTTTATCAACAAGTACTTCTTTTAATTTATCAATACCATCGCCTGATATATTACTAACAAGGAGTACTTGGTAATCAAGTTTACGATAGATATCGAGAACTTTTTGTATTTCGTTAAGGCCTGCTTCGTCAATTAAATCGGTTTTATTGAGCACTAAAATTGGCTCAATGCCCATATCTTCACAGGCTATTAAATAACGGTCGATAATACTAGGGGTAAACTCGGGTAATACAGCCGATACCATGAGTATTTGGTCAATGTTGGCTGCAATAACTTTAACACCGTCGTAAAAGTCAGGGCGGGTAAGTTGCGAACGACGCTCTTGCGTGGCTTCAATTACACCGGCTAAATCACCTTCACTTACTTTGGCACGGCGAAACAATACTTCATCACCACATACTAAATTAGACACAGTACGGCGTATATTACAGCGAAGTACATCGCCATTTTCAGTTTCGACATCGGCGTGTTGGCCAAAACGACTGATCACAATTGCGCTCTCGACCTGACCTAAGTTATCGGTTTGCCATTCTTGCGCCCCTTTCTTAGCCGGTCTTGAGTCTGCGCTATTAATGCGCTTTTGGTGATTGGCCTTGATCTGACGCGATTGGCCTTTACTTAATTTTTTTTGTTTTGCCACTGGAGGCCTATAACCTTAGTTAAATGTCGCTTTTCCTAAAAAAAGCTTTAGCTCGACGGTTGATGCTAATATGATATATCGAAATGCGTTGGATCTAAAGGAAAGCACCGCTTAGGTAATTATGACTATTAATAAATCAAATTTAATTTGGCTCGATCTTGAAATGACAGGGCTCGAACCAGAGACCGATAAAATACTCGAAATTGCGACGGTTGTCACTGACGCAGACCTGAATATATTAGCCGAAGGGCCAACTATAGCTATTCATCAAAGTGATAAATTACTAAATGGCATGGACGAGTGGTGTACTACTCAACATGGTAAGTCGGGTTTAACAGCACGCTGCAAAGCAAGTACCTTTGATGAGGCCTATGCTGTAGAGCAAACTTTAGCGTTTTTAAAGCAGTGGGTACCAGCAGGCACTTCGCCAATGTGTGGTAATTCAATTGGTCAAGACCGCCGCTTTATGAATAAATATATGCGCGAGCTTGAAGACTTCTTTCATTACAGAAATCTTGATGTGAGTACTATTAAAGAATTAGCACGTCGCTGGAAACCAGAAGTGCTTGCAAAAGTGAACAAAAAAGGCTCACACCTTGCTTTGGATGACATTAAAGATTCGATTATGGAATTAAAAGTCTATAGAGAAAATTTCTTTAATTTGTAAAAAACACTTGCAAACAGACTGTATTATTGTAGAATCCTGCCCCGCTCAAGACGATAACCCACGCGGGGTTAGTGTGTTTGAGTGATTGAATTACCATCAATAAATGCGGTACTAGCTCAGTTGCTAGAATGTTGAACGCGATCTGTCGCGCACCAACGTAAAATAACTGAAGAAGTGAAAATGCGGTACTAGCTCAGTTGGTAGAGCGCGACCTTGCCAAGGTCGAGGTCACGAGTTCGAGCCTCGTGTACCGCTCCAATTTCTAACCAAAAGAAATTGTAGTGTTGAATGAAAGTATAATGCGGTACTAGCTCAGTTGCTAGAATGTTGAACGCGACCTGTCGCGCACCAGCGTAAAATAACTGAAGAAGTGAAAATGCGGTACTAGCTCAGTTGCTAGAATGTTGAACGCGACCCGTCGCGCACCAACGTAAAATAACTGAAGAAGTGAAAATGCGGTACTAGCTCAGTTGGTAGAGCGCGACCTTGCCAAGGTCGAGGTCACGAGTTCGAGCCTCGTGTACCGCTCCAATTTCTAACCAAAAGAAATTGTAGTGTTGAATGAAAATATAATGCGGTACTAGCTCAGTTGCTAGAATGTTGAACGCGACCTGTCGCGCACCAACGTAAAATAACTAAAGAAATAAAAATGCGGTACTAGCTCAGTTGGTAGAGCGCGACCTTGCCAAGGTCGAGGTCACGAGTTCGAGCCTCGTGTACCGCTCCAATCTTTTTATATCCTTTCAAAATTTTCTGTATTAAAAATCATAAATAAAATTATAATTTAAAATCTCTCTTATCTACTTTATTCTATATGTAACATTCAGCATTGAAGTTTTGGTTATTAGAAGCTATCGCTTCTCGCGCGAGCAAGCTTTGCGCCTACAAGAAAGATGTTGTACTTTGAAGGTATGAGTGAGGTAGGAAGAGTTAATACTTTGAAACCTGAAGCTTTTGTTAAAACAGCTCCCCCTGAATAGTCGCTATAATTCGTCTAGAGCCACCAGAATCACGATGTTCACCTAAATAAATGCCTTGCCATGTACCTAGCGCTAAATAACCATTTGAAATAGGGATACTTAACTCGCAGCCTAACGTACTGGTTTTAATATGTGCGGGCATGTCGTCGTCACCTTCATAATCGTGGCGATAATAAGATTGACGCTCAGGAACGAATTTATTGAAATGGCTTTCCATGTCCATACGAACAGTGGGATCTGCATTTTCGTTTATTGTAAGGCTCGCTGAGGTATGCTGAATAAATAAATGTAACAAGCCTATTTTGTAACTCGCCAGTTCAGGAAGTTGAGATAATATTTCGCCATCAATTATATGAAAACCTCGCGGGCGAGGTTTTAATGTAATTTGCTTTTGCTGCCAACTCATAGTTTATCGAAGCTAACTTCAATGTTTGCATTTCCCGCATCACAACTAAATGGCATGATGATTTTTTTACCTTGGCTTTTATGAGTAATTGTATGATCTTTACCCGACACCACAATAGGCGTTGCCATATCAAAGTCGAAACCTTTCTCGCCAAGTAAGTTTTTAGCACCACCAGTTACCATGTTGGTTATTTCGCCAACCATATCTGTAACTTCTTCATCTATAGTGTCAGGGCGTTCGCCAAGCATGCGCTCCATGATGGTGAGTGCTAGTTCTTCGTCGAATGTAATTGAAAATGATCCACGCGTTTGCGGCCCAACCATACCAATGAGGCCTGAAACATCACCACAGGCTATCTCGTCAGTTTTAATACGTGGCTTACCTGGTTTTAATTGAGTTTGAGCCATAGTGCTTAAAACATTAATTAAAGAAGATAAAAAAGGATTGATGAACTCTACATTCATAGTGATTACTCTTAAGTTAGTACTGTGAAATGGCTATATAGTGCGAAATTTGAATATAGCCACTAAAGTGATTTTGGAGGATTATGATGCTCTGCAAGGCTCACATTTACCATGTGCTTCTATTGTTTGCCCTGATACAACAAAACCGCCTTCGGCCGCTAAACTATTTAGCTCATGTGATATAACAGTCGAATGTAGTTCCTTAACAAAACCACAGGTATCACAAATTAATAACTGTACTGGGTGAATATGATCAAAATGATGGCACAGCATAAATGCATTTGTGCTTTCAATCTTATGAATAAAGCCTAGTTCAGCTAAAAAGTCTAATGCACGATAAATTGTCGCAGGTTTAGCACCTGTTTCAGTTACTTTTAATTGCTCAAGCAAATCGTATGCACCAACACCACCTTGTGCACTGGCTAATAGACGAAATACTTTCTCGCGGATAGGCGTAAAACGCGCACCACGGTTGTCACAAACTTGTTTTGCTTTACTTACGAGTGATTCTATATTCATCATTACTCTTATCCTTATGCTACCGTGATATACTAACATACTGTGTTGTAGTTGCAGCGTTTTTATTAAGCGCTTTTTACCTAGGAAACCCAGTAATGCACGAACTATTGGCTATATTTATTTTCTTTTTTGCGGTTATTGACCCCATTGGCACTGTACCTGTATTTATTGCAGTCACACGTGGTGATGATGAGAAATTTAAACGTAAAGTTATATTTAAAGCGGTAGGTGTATCTGCATTAGTGCTTTTATTTTTTGTACTCGCAGGTGAGCAATTACTTAACGCAATTGAAATTCCGCTTTCCGCTTTTCAAATAGCCGGCGGTATCATATTACTTATTTTTGCACTTTCAATGATATTTGGTGAAAGTAAACCAGAAGCCGAAATTAAAAGTGTACGGGACAGCACTGAAACCGCTATTTTTCCGCTTGCGATTCCGTCTATCGCGAGCCCTGGCGCTATGTTAGGCGCCGTATTAATGACTCGTAATGAAGAGTATACCTGGGTTGAGCAGTTACTAACGTCTTCAATGATGCTTGCTGTATTAGCAGTTGTACTGGTTTTGTTACTGCTTGCAACGCACGTACATAAATTAATTGGTGACAGTGGCGCAAGTATAATAAGTAGAATAATGGGGCTTATTTTAAGTTCAGTTGCAGTGACTAATATTTTAAACGGTATAGCCCATTATTTTGGCTTGCAGGTGTTCTCTTAACATTGATGCCCGCCAAGCTTTTGTGTAAAATGCAGCGCCTTTTAGGCTGTGCTTAATAACTTTAATACCCTGAGGTTTGCTTTGAATAAATGTACTTTGAATAGACGCTTTTCTGTGGCTCCAATGCTTGATTGGACTGATCGCCATTGTCGTACTTTTCATCGCAAAATGACTAAACATACCGTGCTTTATACTGAAATGATAACCACAGGGGCTATTTTATTTGGTCGAGGCGACTACTTACATTTTAATAAACACGAAGGCCCAGTTGCACTGCAACTTGGTGGCTCTGACCCTAAAGCGCTTGCGCAATGTGCAAAACTGGCAGGTGAGCGTGGCTATGACGAAATAAATTTAAATGTAGGTTGCCCGTCAGACCGAGTTCAAAATGGTCGATTTGGCGCATGCTTAATGGCTGAACCGCAATTAGTTGCAGAGTGTGTTGCAGCAATGAAAAACGAAGTAAGTATTCCTGTAACTGTTAAAACGCGTATTGGTATTGATGAGCAAGATTCGTATGAGTTTTTATGTGCGCTTATTGAAGCGTCTCATAAAGTAGGGTGTGATGATTTTATTATTCATGCTCGTAAAGCATGGCTTAATGGTTTAAGCCCGAAAGAAAATCGTGAAGTCCCACCGCTTGATTACCTACGTGTTTACCAGCTTAAAAAAGATTATCCGCAGCTAGACTTAAGCCTAAATGGCGGCGTTAAAACAATTGAGCAGAGCCTAGAACATCTACAACATATTGATGGTGTAATGATTGGGCGTGAAGCTTACAGTAACCCATTTATGCTCAATGACGTTGATGAGAAAATTTATGGTGATGCTGCAAACACACAATCACGCCACGACGTAGTGCGCTCAATGTACAGCTACATTGAAGAAGAAATGCGTTTGGGTGCTAATTTTTGGCATATTGCACGTCACATGCTCGGTATTTTTCAGGGGCAGCCTGGTGCACGAGGTTTTAGACGCCACCTTTCTGAAAGTGGTCATGGTAAGCAAGCTGATTTATCGGTAATGGATAAAGCATTAAGCTTTGTACCAGAATAAAGCTAAGCTTTAAAAGTTTTAAATTTAAGCCACTTTCGAGTGGCTTTTTTGATCCTAAATATTAGTCAAAAGCATAATTTATTGGCCAATTACACTCTATGCTGTTCAGCTGGAAGTCACTAAAAACTAGAGTGCTTGTTGTTTATCACTATGATTTTAAATGTTTTATTTTTGTTTTGATGAACTTGGCACAACTCTTGGAATCTTCTTGTTGAAATTAATTAAAAATCAACAGGAGAATACCATGGGAATATTTAACCGCGTAAATGATGTAATTCAATCAAACATTGTCGCTATGCTTGATAAAGCTGAAGACCCAGAAAAACTTTTAAACTTGATGCTTACCGAGATGCAAGATGCGTTGAATGAGTGCCGTAGTACAGCAGCCGCTTTATTGTGTGAAGAGAAAATAATTAATCGCCAAATTGATACTAAAAAAACAGAATTAGCAGCTTGGCAAATTAAAGCAGAACGTGCGGTTGAGAAGGGCAGTGATGACCTTGCTAAGTCTGCCTTACTTGAAAAGCAGCGCGTTAACGAAAGTATCGAAAATAAGCAAACTCAACTAGAAACACTGCAAGAGTCTATTGCAAAAATTAAGGTTGATTGTGAGCGTCTGCAGCAAAAAATGGCTATGGCTAAAACTAAGCAAGCTCAATTAATGCAGCGTCATAATGTTGCTATTGCTAGAGGGCGGATCAGTACGCAACTACAAAGCGATAAAGTAGCTCATGCGTTGTCTCGTTTTGAACAAATAGAGCAGCGTGTTGAAGATATTGAAGCTAAAGTAGAGGCTTATGAGCTGACTGATACAGTAAGCTCTACGAGTGCCCAAATTGAGTCGTTAGTTAAAAATGAAAAAATTGATGCTGAACTGGCTCGCTTAAAAGCGAACTTAAATACTAATTTAAAACAAACTGCTTAGGAGATTGCTATGAACAGCTTTAATCGTCAACGAGGTTGGTATAAAGATACTCTAAATAAAAAAATATCGGGTGTTTGTAGTGGTTTAGCTCGTAGATTGGATTTTCCTGTATGGGCAACACGCGTAGTTACTATCTTGTTGTTTTTGAGTTTTCCGTTTGCAATTGCACTTGGTTATTTTATAGCGCATTGCTGCCTTGAAAATAAAGAGTATTAATACCAACAGGCATAAATATTTGAACAATTTAACAAATTAAATCACTCTATAACGTTGTTGAAAATTTTATGTAGAACAACTAGATATAAAAATTCTTGCCTAGTTATAGCGCAATTTTCTTATCGTTAAATAGACCTCATATATAAGCCGGTTGGTATAAGGAGAATTACTATGAAAGCTTTGGCAGTATGTGTAATTATCTATTTATTACTGTTTACTGATTTAATAACGTTTGTGCAGATTGATTCTTGGCAGTTGCCGTTATGGATTGCTGATATTAGCTGGGCTGGGCTTGAGCTTGTAGGTGCTTTGGCCGCAATTGTTGCTGTAGTTGCTGTAGTGGCTTTAATTACTATGGGATTAGTTGGTGCGGGTGTAGTGGCATTAGCAGGGACTGTTTTAGCGCTTTTATTCGGATCTATAATGATTGCATGGCCGTTACTATTTGTTGCAGTGTTGTGTTGGCTTGTTGCCGATAACAAAAAAGTAGCCTCTTAATCCTTAATTTGACTGACTATTATAGGTTAACTATGTTAAATTTAGCCTGTAATTTAAAGTTTTCATAAGGATAAGAATGATGACGAAACTATGTTTTTCGATGGCTTCTGCATTAATATTTAGTTTTTTTTCGTCATCGTTGGCGGCGCACTCAGGGCACGAACATGGTTCTGATGTGGCTGTGCTCGAAGTAACTAACGCGCAAGTTAGAGAGTTTTTACCTGGCAGTACTTCAACTGTAGGTTATTTAACGCTAATAAATCACAGTGGAGCCGCAGCAACTTTAACTAAGGCAACTATTGATGGCTTAGGGCGTGTTGAAATACACGAGCATTCACATGTAGACGGCATGATGAAAATGCAACAAGTTGAATCGGTTGAAATTAAGGCGCACGAAAGTGTCAGCTTTCAACCTGGGGGTTATCATTTAATGGCATTTGAACCACAAGAGTCATTAAAAGTAGGACAAGAGCGCAAACTCACACTATATTTTAGTGACGGTAATCGCTTATTTACTAATGCTCAAGTCGTGTCGCTTGAAGCGCAAGCTAAGCAGTCAAAACCATCTACTCAACACGCTCATCATTAGGAGTACACATGTCGCAACACAAAGGAAAAATAGCAGGAATAGTTGTTTTACTGCTTATCATATTTTACGCAATTGCTGTTTACTGGAGCACTGAGCCTTCACGCTTTGATGTTGTTGCAAACGCCAAAGAGCAAGCGCAGCTTCGTAATGAAAAAATAGTTACGGGTTACGTAACCACTTCTACATTAATTACAGTAGCAAATACCTTACTAGATAAACCCGGTGGCTACTTATCAAATGATGTAATACCACCAAGTATTATTATGGATGATATGCCGGCGTGGGAATATGGCGCGCTAGAAATGGTGCGTGATTTATCGCTTTCTATGCGAAAAGATTTTAGCCGTTCGCAATCACAGTCTACTGAGCATGAAGCACTTAAAAAGGCGCAGCCACAGTTTAATATAAGCTCTGAAGCATGGGCATGGCCAAGTGCTGAAGGTGAATACCAAAAAGGTATTGACTACTTAATGGTATATCGTGGACAAATTGCCAATGAGCATGAGCGCGATAGCCAATTTTACGCACGAGCAGATAACCTACGTAGTTGGCTTAAAGAAGCTGAAAAACGTTTAGGTAGCTTAAGCCAGCGTTTAAGTGCAAGCGTAGGCCAAGAAAAAGTGAACACCGATTTAGCGGGTAATTCATCTAATAAACAAGCAACTCTTGCTCCACTGCAGCAGCAAGTAAGAACACCGTGGTTAGAAATTGACGATGTATTTTACGAGTCGCGCGGTGCTACTTGGGCGTTACTACACTTTTTACAAGCGATAGAGTATGACTTTAATGATGTACTTGAAAAGAAAAATGCACGTGTAAGCGTTCAACAAATCATACGTGAACTTGAGGCAACTCAAGAAACAGTATGGAGCCCACTTATTTTAAACGGGAATGGTTTTGGCTATGTTGCTAACCACTCTTTAGTTATGGCAAATTATATTTCTAGAGCCAATGCGGCTTTAATCGAACTTAGCGAGCTATTAGCTCAAGGATAAAAAATGAAAAAATATTGTTTAGCAGCAGCCCTTTCAATGGCATGTTTAGCACCAGCAGCGCAAGCTGACACCCTACTAGGTTTATATGTAGGTGTTGATGGGTGGAAGTCAGATAACGATGGTCAATTTTCTTATAAAGATAAATCATCTCAAGATTTTGATTTTGAGGATGAAACATTTGTAAGTTACTACGCAGCGCTTGAGCACCCAGTGCCACT
The DNA here is from genome assembly GCF_011378845.1 of Pseudoalteromonas sp. Z9A4. Taxonomy (NCBI): domain Bacteria; kingdom Pseudomonadati; phylum Pseudomonadota; class Gammaproteobacteria; order Alteromonadales; family Pseudoalteromonadaceae; genus Pseudoalteromonas; species Pseudoalteromonas sp. Z9A4. The sequence goes on along the minus strand of NZ_WTLA01000007.1, from coordinate 119,402 downwards.
AGTTCCAAACATTAAATTAAAGTATACAGAGCTTGAGTTAAATGGTTCTGCGCGGCTTACAGATACATTTAGTTTTAATGGCTCTGATTATATTGTGGGCTCTACTGTAAATACAGTAAGTGATTTAACGCACATTGATTACATTTTTTATTATGAGATTTTTGATAACGATTTAATCTCAATTGATTTGGGTTTAAACGTTAAGCAGTTTGATGGTGATATTGTTGTAAATGGTACTTCTCAACAAGGTGGAGCTGACTTTACCGAAACCAAAGACTTCTCTGGTTTTGTTCCTCTTGCATACGGCCGTGCCGAAGCTGGCTTACCATTTACTGGTTTAAGTGTGTTTTTTGAGGGGAGCTTTTTGGCTATTGACGATAGCAAAGTACAAGATTACCAAGTAGGTGTAGCGTGGGAACTTATCGACAATCTAGCAGTAGATGTTGCTGTTAAAGCAGGATACCGCTCTATGATATTAGAACTTGATGATGTGGATGATATTACTACTGATATCGATGCATCTGGCCCATTTGCGGGTATTCAGGTTCATTTTTAATTAGTACCTTCTAATTAAACAAAGCGTGGCATATTACTTTATAGCGTGCCACGCTAAATCAAACTCTCCGTCCAACGCATTATTAATCAACTGCTTATACACTTTATTTATAGGGAAATTAATGAGTTTAGATAGTTCATCACCTGTTTGTGTAAATTTGTAGTAGCTCAATACCAAATCACTACTTTTTGCTTTTAATGTTACCTTTTGCGATAAAAATGAAAGGGTAAGTTCTTGCCCCGCTTTAAGCACTGCAGATTCAATTTCTTTTCTATACAGTAAATTAAGATCCATGAGCGTTAAAATATCAGGAAAGCTAATACCTGTTTTTCCTAAATTTAGAGACACTTTGTTTCCTTTTCGTAGTAAATCAAACAAAGATGGTTTCTTGTAAAAACCGAGTAGAATAAAGTGGCTGTCGTCTTTTTCGTTATAACCTGAGAGCGACACACATTTTTGCAAAGAGTCTGCTTCTCGCTGTGTCATATGTTTTAAAGTTTGAAGGCTTTTAATTGAAAACGTACCAGGATTGAGTGTTTCTCCCGTTAAAATTTTGGCCCACAAAGTTTGCATTGACGCATTTGAAGTATCTTCACACAGTGCTATAAAATGCTCTACCCAATCAACATCGGGCTGTTTACTACTTGCTACATCAGGGCAAACCCCCATAGCCACTGCTAAAATTGATTCTATATTTTGTTGTTGTTTAATGAGTAATAAATCTTGGCGCTTTTGAGCGCGAGCTAAAACAGAGTTTTCACTGTTGATATGATAAAGCGGCTTAATTTTGCCCTTAATATCGTAACTTTGCTCGTTAGTAGGTAGTACACCGTTATTACCTACTTTTGTTATAGGGTAACCAAGTAAGGATTCGATGATGTTGGCAAGATTAATTCTCGCCTGTGCTGTTTTGACTGTCATGACTATGCATTATCCTTTGTGGATCACTAAGCTGTGCAACAGTTTGAAGGTTATTTAAACCCAGTGAAACTGTATTACTGAGTACGTACTCGCTCAAAATTGCAGTGTAACCAGATATTAAAGGAGCAGTTGTTTGACCTTTAATATTACATATTAACGTAACTATACCGTTTTGCTCGCTAAGGTTAAAAGTGCCTCTAATAATATGTTCAGCATTTAAAAGTATGTTGAAGTTGACTTTATTTTGGCTTACCGAAGTTATGATCATTTCACCATACCCCCATTTTCCTTCCCAAGACTGATGAGCCCCTAGGCCAGAACTGGGTTCGCCCAAAGTAAAATGTATGCTGGGGTCTACTTTTTCCCATGGAGACCATTTTTGCCATTGGCTAAAGTCGGTGATAAGCGGCTTTATTACTTTAAGATTGGCATTAATTTCGATTGTTTTATTTACACTATAACTTTGAGGCAGTATTAGCCCTACCAGTGCCAATACTAATAGTAATAACAGTACGCATTTGATTAATATTTTTAATGGTTTAATAAGCACACCTTTTATTAGTTTTTCAAGTTGAAATACAACAACTTTTTCTTAATCGACTATAGTATGAATTAGATTATAAACCAAAAATAATTTATTGATTGCTACTTAGGAGAGCGAATGTCGTCAGATCAAAACGATTTTTTATTTTTTGAACAAGATTTTGAAGACGATGCTGTTGTTGAGCAGACTAAGTTTTGGGATATTTTAATTGTTGATGACGAACCTGAGATTCATTCTGTAACAAAATTAGCTTTGTCTGGCGTTGAGTTTTTAGGGGCTAGCTTGCGATTTCACGATGCTTATTCGGGTGCAGAAGCAATAGAAGTGCTAGCTAAAAATAAAAATATTTCGGTTATTTTTTTAGACGTTGTTATGGAAACTGACGATGCCGGTTTGCAGGTTGTAAAAAGGGTGCGTGACGAATTAAATAATCAACATGTAAGAATTATTTTAAGAACAGGGCAAGCAGGTATTACACCAGAAGAAAAAGTAATACGAGAATACGACATAAATGACTATAAAACGAAAACAGAGCTGACTCGTTCTAAGTTAGTAACTTCGCTTATAACCGCTATTCGCTCATACGAGCAGGTATGTCAGCTTGAATATCAAAGTGATGCAATGAACACGATTGTTTCAGCATCAAAGTCTATTTTAGGACTTACTGATGTTAAGCAATTATGCAAAGAAATCATCAAGCACATGAGTATTATTTTAAAATGTTCACCTAGAGGGCTTGTTTGCAGTAAGTTAGATGGCGATGACTTTATTCAGGTCTTAGGTGGTTGCGGGCATTACGAAAGCTATTTTGGCAAAAAATTAATTAATGTTGATAGCAAAGTATTTGAACAAGTTGAGTCGTGTTTTGGTTTGTCAAAGCACCAACACATAGACTCAAGTTCAACATTTATATTAAAAAGTAAGCATCGAAAAGCGGCTTTATATATAGAGTGCGACCACATTCCCTTACAAGCACAGCTGCAATTTGCTGAAATTTTCTTAACTAATGTAAGTGTAGCACTTGATAACATAAGGTTATTTGTAAAGTTAAGAGATGCTGCTTATAAAGATGTGCTTACTGGTATTTCAAATCGTACTAATTTTATTGAGCGTGTGGTGAGTTATCAAAAGCCACACGTGAACGATCATGTATTTGTATTACTTGATGTAGTTAATTTTGCAGATATTAATAACGGCTTAGGGCAAGAGGTCGGCAATAAAGTATTAATTGGCATTGTGCAAAGGTTAAAAGAAAATTACCCAACAGCTAAATTACTATCACGTATTGGCGCTGATGTTTTTGGTTTTATTATTCGCCAAGACGAATTTGACTTAAAAAAGTTGAATGAGCAATTAGGTATTTCATTTTACGCAGAAGAACATTTACTCCCTATCGATTTTAGAGTGGGCTTATGCCAACAACAAGACTTTCAAAGTAGCGGTATTGATACACTGAAAGTTGCTTATATTGCACTTGACCAAGCTAAAAAAGCAAAGCATAAAGAAGGCGTTTATTACAATATTGATATGCAAGATAAGATGGCTTGGCGGATAGGGATTATTAGGCAGTTACGTCATGACTTTGCTCGAAATAAATTAGAGGTATGGTACCAACCTCAACTTGCACTAGATGACTTATCACTAATTGGATGTGAGGCATTATTACGCTGGCCGGCAAGTGATGGCGTGTATATATCGCCGGCTGTGTTTGTGCCACTTGCAGAGGATGCGGGCTTAATTGTTGATATAGGGCAGTGGGTATTAGAACAAGCTTGCCAACAGCAAAAGCGCCTAGAAAATATGGGCACAGAAATTTGTATTGCAGTTAATGTGTCTGTTCCACAGTTTAAAGTAAAAGGTTATGCGCAAACTGTTAAAAATACATTGTTAAAATATGGTGTTAAGCCAAAAAACATAGAATTAGAAATCACCGAGAGCGTAGTAATGGATGAGCTGGAAACGGTTATTAGTACGCTAAGCGAGCTAAAAGAACTCGGAATGGAAGTTGCTATTGATGACTTTGGTACTGGTTTTTCGTCGCTGAGTTACATTCAAAGTTTACCTTTGGATCGGTTGAAAATAGATCGTGCATTTATTAAAGATTTACCAAATGACGACACTGGCGCTATTGCTGCCTTAGTTATATCACTTGGTGCTAAGTTGGGCTTAAAAACGATTGCTGAAGGGGTCGAAACACAAGAGCAAGCCCAGTTCTTAAAAAATTTAGGATGCGATGAAGTACAAGGTTTTATGTATGCTAAACCCATGCCTGAAAATGAATTAATAGAATTTATAAATAAACGCTAAAAAGATTAACTTATTATTTAAGCTAATGAACGATTTAGAATTTAGGGCGCGATATGCTTTGACTACTTTGTATATATAAACAATTTAGTAGGGTATAATTCGCGCCTTTTGTTATTCTACGGCCACAATTATGAGCACACTCAAAGCTAAGCGCGCCTTATTTTCATACCCTAAATACTGGGCTGAATGTTATGGCACCGCGCCATTTTTACCAACTACACGTGAAGAAATGGATGCACTTGGCTGGGATAGCTGCGACATAATAATAATTAGTGGCGACGCGTACGTCGATCATCCTAGTTTTGGTATGGCGGTAATTGGCCGTGTACTTGAAGCGCAAGGCTTTAGAGTGGGAATTATTGCCCAGCCAGCATGGGACTCTAAAGATGCATTTATGGAACTAGGCAGACCGAATTTATTTTTTGGTGTAACAGCTGGCAACATGGATTCGATGATCAATCGCTATACAGCTGAAAAGCGTATGCGCCACGATGATGCTTACACGCCAGATAACGTAGGTGGTAAACGTCCAGATCGCGCCGTAATGATTTACTCGCAAAAATGCCGTGAAGCATACAAAGGTATCCCAATTGTTATTGGCGGTATTGAAGCGAGTCTTCGTCGTATAGCTCATTACGACTATTGGCAAGAAAAAGTACGTCGTAGTATTTTGTTTGATGCAAAAGCTGATATTTTAATTTACGGTAACGCAGAGCGTCCGTTAGTTGAAGTTGCACACCGTATTGCCGCAGGCGAAACAATGGATACTATTCAAGATATTCGCGGCACGGCTGTTATCAGAAAAGAACCTTTACCAGGTTGGCGTGGAAGTGACTCCACCGCTATAGATAAAATTGGTAAAATCGACCCTATTCCAAATCCATACGGCGCTGATGATGTTGGCTGTAGTAAATCTGAATTTAAACAAGCGGGTATAGACTTAAAGGTAGAAGCTGCAAAACCAATTATGGTTCAGCCTGCGCGACCTAAGCCATGGGAAAAAACTTACGTTAAGCTACCTGCTTATGAGCAAGTAAGTGTTAACAAACCTTTATACGCCCACGCTTCGCGTATTCTACATCAAGAAACAAATCCTGGTTGTGCAAGAGCACTGTTTCAGCGACACGGCGATCGATCTATTTGGGTAAACCCGCCAGCATACCCATTAGAAACACACGAGATGGATGCCGTGTTTGGTTTACCGTATCAGCGTATTCCTCACCCAAGTTACGGCGACTCTAAAATTCCTGCTTACGACATGATAAAAACGTCAGTTAATATTATGCGCGGCTGTTTTGGAGGTTGTTCGTTTTGCTCAATTACGGAGCATGAAGGGCGTATTATTCAAAGCCGTTCGCAAGAATCAATTATTGAAGAAATTGAACAGATTAGAGATAAAGTACCCGGTTTTACTGGTGTTATTTCTGATTTAGGTGGCCCAACGGCAAATATGTATAAACTGCGTTGTACGAGCAAAAAGGCAGAAAGTACCTGTAGACGTTTATCATGTGTGTACCCTGAAATTTGTAAGCATATGGATACAGATCATACGCCAACAATAGACTTATACAAAAAAGCACGTGAAGTTAAGGGTATCAAAAAGGTATTGATTGCTTCTGGTGTTCGTTACGACTTAGCTGTACGCGACCCGCGTTACGTTAAAGAATTAGTAACGCATCATGTAGGTGGCTACTTAAAAATAGCGCCAGAGCATACAGAGGATGGTCCATTATCAAAAATGATGAAACCAGGTATGGGTGCGTACGATCAATTTAAAGAATTATTTGATAAGTACTCTAAAGAAGCCGGTAAAAAGCAGTATTTAATTCCTTACTTTATATCTGCTCACCCAGGGACAAAAGATGAAGACATGGTAAACATGGCTTTATGGCTTAAATCAAACGACTTTAAGCTTGATCAGGTACAAAATTTTTACCCATCACCGATGGCTAATGCGACGACTATTTACCACACAGAAATGAACTCTTTACGTAATATAAAAAACAATACAGAAGTTGTTCCAGTACCTAAAGGTGCTCGCCAACGTAGATTACATAAAGCTATTTTACGCTACCATGATGCAGCAGGTTGGCCGATGATACGTGAAGCACTGCGTAAAATGGGTAAAGCTAATTTAATTGGTAAAGGGCCTAACTGTTTAGTGCCTGAAGAAGGGCGTGATGAAAAAGCAGGTAAAGGTGGCAGTAAAGGCGGACGTCCTGCACTAACGCGACATACCGGCTTTAGCCAATTTAAAAAGGCAAACACTAAACCAAAAGTAGGCGGTAATCGTCAAAGTACACGTTAGTGATTCAATCTAATAATAACTAGTAGATTAGTTTAATTACGCCAAGGGTTTTTAAGCCCTTTTCATGCGTAAATTAAGTAAACCTTGCTCTTTATTATCTATATTATTGTAGGTGATAAAGAGCGAGCTTTTAGAAACCCCTCTTGAGATAGCACGTATTTAGTGCCTATATACTTGCAGTTAGTTTTTTCTTAAAACGTTGATGATAACCACAAACGTAATTTAAGTGACCATAACGGCTGAATGCCTGTTAGCCCTTGCGTCATTTTATTATCTTTTAAGATTATATAAGATGGCGTGACTTGCCCTTGCCAATCGGCAAATATCTCACCGTGTTGATCGTTGACAGTGGTAAAACTGTAGCCATGATCATTTAGATACTCATGTAGTTTTTGATCCGAACCTGATTTTACTGCGATGCTCACTACAGGGTAGTTATTCTCGTTTGCGAGTTCGTTTATGGCAGGGGAGGTAATACTACAAATAGGGCACCAAGTTCCCCAAAAATAGACAAGTGTTGGTTTATCTTGGCTCATTGCTGCTAAATCAATGTTTTGCCCTTTATAATCTATTAATTGTAATTGAGGATTTGCTGGCATAACAGGTTGTCGCCACCAATTTACAGCGTTATAAATTACGAAAAATATGAAACCATATATCAACACACTCTTTAATATTGATAGGCCTTTTTGTTTTGGCGCTTTTTTAGGTGTGTCTTTTTTATTTTTGGTATTAGTTGTCATAATGGCTGATTTTTCTCTAAATATGTTAACTTCAAAAATTTACATTTTAAACTTATATCAGCAGCCATGTTGCGGTGCCTAAAAAGGCGAATATACCCACAATATCTGTAATTGTAGTTAAAACTACACTACCTGCAAGAGCGGGATCTATATTCATCTTTTTAAGAATAATAGGGATACTCGCACCAGCAACGCCGGCCACAACCAGATTCATAAACATAGCAAAGGCAAGTACGCCACCAAGCATAAAGTCCCATTGCCATAGTGCAATAACACCTGCAATTAACAACGACCACAAAACACCGTTTAACGCGCCAATAGCAAGCTCCTTCATCATTAAAAAGCGTTGGTTAGTTTGATTAATATGACCTACTGCAATACCACGAATAACGAGAGTTAGCGATTGGCTACCTGCAACACCGCCCATTGAAGGAACAATACCGTTAAGTACAGCTAAAATAGGTAAAACATCTAAAGTGCCTTCAAAAAAGCTAGCTACAAAAGCAGCTGCAAGTGCAGTTAGTAAGTTGACACCTAACCAAACTGAGCGTTTTTTAGAGCTTTTTAGTACAGGAGCGAATGTATCCTCTTCATCATCAAGACCGGCTAAGCCCAATAAACTATGCTCAGCATCTTCTCGGATTACGTCAACGATGTCATCGATAGTGACACGACCAAGGAGCTGATCGTTATCATCAACTACGGGTGCCGATATCCAATTATGACGTTCAAATAATTGCGCGACTTCACTTTCATCCATTGAGATTGGAATGGATTCACAATCTTCATCCATTAAATCGCGAACAATTTTTTCTGGCGGGTTAGTTAATAATGTACTCAGCGATAAAGCGCCTATAAAGCAGTTATGCTTATCAACAACGTATAAATCATCGGTACCTTCTGGTAACTCGCCACGTAGCCTAATATACCTAAGTACAACATCGAGTGTTACGTCAGGGCGGATGGTCACCGTATCGGTGTTCATTAGCGCGCCTGCAGAGCGCTCTTGATACGAAAGTGCTTGTGTTGCACGTTCACGGTCTTGAATGTCCATCGCGCTAACAACGTCTTTGTAGACGGTGTCTGGTAGACTACGTAATACTTCACCTAAGTCATCGTGGCCCATATCTTCTGTTGCGGCTGCAATATGCTTAGGTTCCATCTGGGCAATAATGCCTAAACGAACATCTTCAGATAGTTCTTCAAGAACATCACCTTGCACATCAGGATCAACCAACTGCCAAAGGAGTCGGCGAATTTTATGCGGTGATGATTCTAATAATAATGCGGTATCACAAGGAGCTGTTTTTGCGAGCATGCGCCTAACTTGAACAAATTGACCACTATTGAGTGACTTAGTCACCTGCTTTAGTTGTTGTAGCGGGTAATCTTGTTCAAAAGCTTCAGGCATTGGCGTCCTTTATAAATTCTTATGTTACTTTATGGGGAGAGGTGAGTTAACTGGCGTCACTAACCGTATTTATTTTATATATCTGTTTTAGTCGAGGCATTTGTAATGCGAGTATTATTCTTATAACTGTTTATTCTTGTTCATTAAAACGTTGTGCTATTAATTCTCCAACAGCATGCAAAGCTTGCTCAGAATCGGGGCCTTTGCATACAACTTTTACTTCTTTGCCTTGGCTACTTTCAAGTAACATTAGTGCAAGTACGCTATCGCCTGCCGCTTCTTTGTCGTCTTGAAATAATGTAATTGTAGCATCAAACTGCACTGCCAACTGGGCAAGCACGGTAGCAGCTCTGGCGTGTAATCCTAATTTATTTTTTATTAAAAAAGTGTCTTCACAATGCATAATTTACTCTACCTAAGCTGAACAGGTTCTTATTCCGCTATATTATTTTTCTTGTTCGCGATGGCGAATTTTTACATTGGGATGTGTCATTGCAAAACTTTCACCGATGGTTTGCGCTAAATATACAGAGCGATGTTGTCCGCCTGTACACCCAATAGCAATAGTTAAATAACTGCGGTTATTTCGCTCTAAGTGCGGTAACCACGTTTGTACAAATGTTTGAATTTGCCATGTGAATTTTTGCACAATGCTGTGATTGGCCAAATAATCTTTAACGGGTTGATCTAACCCATTTAAAGGTTTTAATTCAGGTTCCCAATGTGGATTTGGTAAAAAGCGTGCATCAAATACATAGTCGGCTTCTTTTGGTATGCCGTATTTAAAACCAAATGATTCAAACGTGACAATCAGTTGCTTATCTTTTTTACCTAAAATCTTTTCACGAATAGATTCAGCAAGTTGATGAACACTCAAATCAGTCGTGTCTATCATAAAGTCGGCGCGAGTGATTAATACATCAAGTAATTCTTTTTCTTTTTTGATGGCTAAATCAAGAGGCAACGAGTCAATTGATAGTGGGTGTAATCTACGAGTTTCAGAAAAACGTTTGATCAATGTTTGATCGTCGCTATCTAAATAAAATAACGTAGGGTTTGCAAAGCCTGGCAAGTATTCAAGAATATCGTTAAATTCATCTTGTTGTTTAGGGATGTTACGCACATCAATGCTAACAGCAATTTTATCGTAGCTATCAGACACACTGCGAACTAATGAAGGAAGCAAGTTAACTGGAATATTATCTACGCAATAATAACCTAAATCTTCTACAACGCGTAAAGCAACCGACTTTCCAGAACCAGAACGGCCGCTTATGATAATTAACTCCATTTAACACCCTTTATAAAACTATGATTGATTGACAATAACTTGGTAAAGCTCAGTATCTGATTTTGCACTGCGTAACTGTTTACAAAAATCTTTGTTGTTTAGTTTATCAGCAATGGTTGCTAGAGTCTTTAAGTGCTGCTGGTTATCGCCATCTGGTACGATGAGTGCGACGAAAATATCAACAGGGCGATTATCGATCGCATCAAAATTTATTGGAGTTTCGCTAACGAGTACTAAAGCCAAAGGCTCTTCTGCACCGCTCATTCTTCCATGAGGAATGGCAATGCCACGCCCTATACCTGTACTACCCAATTTTTCTCTGCTCATTAAAGCATTAAGAATATCTTGTTGCGGTAGGTACGGAAGTTTGTCGTGAGCAAGTTCGCTAATGAACTCTAAAATTCTTTTTTTGCTATTAAAAAGGACCGCAGCTTTGCTGCAGTCCTGGCATATAAGTGAGCTTAATTTCATCATATTAGTGTCGAGCAAGCTTCTCTTTGTGTTTAATTACTTGTCGATCGAGCTTGTCGATCAACGAGTCAATGGCGGCATACATATCTTGATGTTCTGTAGAGGCAAATAGCTCAGCACCGCTTACGTGTATCGTGGCTTCTGCTTTTTGGTTTAATTTTTCTACATCGAGAATGACATGAACATTATTAATATGATCAGAGTGTCTTTCTAGCTTCGCAAATTTAGTATTAATATAGTCTCTTAGTGAATCGGTTAATTCTACGTGGCGACCAGTTAAGTTTAGTTGCATAAGCATTACCCTCTTAGTTTAGCGTCTTAAATCAAACTTTTACGTTGATTTGACGGTGGAATAGACAGAGATTCGCGATATTTTGCGATTGTGCGTCTCGCTACTTTAATTCCTTGCTCAGCCAATATATCCGCTATTTTGCTATCACTCAATGGTTTTACTGAGTTTTCTGCAGCGATTAATTTTCGGATAAGAGCACGTATAGCCGTAGATGAACATTCACCACCGTTTTCGGTGCTTACATGGCTTGAGAAAAAGTATTTTAGCTCAAATATACCACGGGGTGTGTGCATATACTTTTGGGTTGTTACGCGCGAAATCGTTGATTCGTGCATTTCTACCATTTCAGCAACATCATTTAAAACCATTGGTTTCATGGCTTCAGGGCCGTGTTCAAAAAAGCCTTGTTGTTGCTTAACAATGCAATTGGTTACTTTTAATAGCGTGTCATTTCTACTTTCTAAGCTTTTAATAAACCATTTAGCTTCTTGTAAATGCGAGCGAATAAACTGGCTGTCACCACTGGATTTTACAGTGCGAGACATTGCTGCGTATTGGCTATTAACACGAATTTTAGGCATGCTATCTGGGTTTAGTTCAACAACCCAGCGGCCTTTTATTTTTTTAACTGACACATCAGGAATAACATACTCAGATTCTTCTCTTACAATAGTATCTGCAGGTTTAGGGCTAAGAGTATGTATTAATGTCATTACTTCTTTAAGCTCTTCTTCTTTGAGCTTAGTTTTCTTCATTAATGTACGATAGTCACGAGCAGCTAATAAATCAATATGCTCGGTTAAAATCATTTTTGTTTCATTAATGTAAGGTGTTTCTTTGTCAAACTGGTTAAGCTGAATACACAAACACTCTTGTAAACTACGCGCAGCAATACCGACAGGATCAAACAGTTGGATGCGTTTTAATACAGCTTCAATTTCATCAAGTTCGACTTCGTTATCATCTTCGTTTTCTTGATTAAAGCTTTCTAAAATCTCTTCGCAGCTTAGTGTTAAAATACCTGAATCATCGACGGCTTCTACAATCGCAATAGCAATAGCTTCGTCTGTAGGGCTAAATGGCGTTAGTTGTAACTGCCACATTAAATACTCATGGAGCGTTTCAGTAGAGGCGCCTTGGTATATTGACTCGTCTTCAGGCATTGGACCTGATGATGCTGCAGGGGCGGCACTCATGTACTCATCCCAGCTAACATCCATAGCCATGTCGTCACTTAGCGTGTCTTTTGCAAGTGCTTCACCACTATCTTGTTCATATTCGCTTGGAGCATCATCGGCAGATGCGCTAACAGTTATGTCATCGGTATCAGCTTTTTGCTCGTTTTTACCTGCAGCGTCTTCTGAATAATCTGCCTCTTCAACCTCTAATAGCGGGTTGCTGTCGAGAGCTTCTTGTATTTCTTGCTGGAGATCCAATGTACTGAGTTGCAACAAACGAATAGCTTGTTGCAGCTGTGGAGTCATTGTAAGTTGCTGGCCCATGCGCAGCTGTAGTGATTGCCTCATGTATCTCTAACAATCCTTTTATGTTGTTATAATTAATACTAGCAGATGCTTAAAGACATGGCGTAAATGTTACAGCCTAAATTGCTCGCCTAAGTAAACATCGCGTACTGTTTTATCATTTAATACGTGTTCTGGAGTACCTGATGCAATCAGCTCCCCATGAGAAACAATGTAGGCTTTTTCACAAACATCAAGGGTTTCTCTTACGTTATGATCGGTAATCAATACACCAATCCCACGATTTTTGAGATGTTCTATTATTTTCTTTATATCTAATACCGAAATCGGGTCAACACCTGCAAATGGTTCATCCAATAATATAAATTTAGGATCGGCTGCCAGCGCACGTGCTATTTCCACGCGGCGACGTTCGCCACCCGATAATGCCATACCTTGGCTATCACGAATGTGTTGTATGCTAAATTCATCTAATAATTTATCGAGCGTGTCTTCTCGGGCTTGCTTATTTAACTCTTTGCGTGTTTCTAAAATTGCCATTAAGTTTTGATAAACAGTCAGTTTTCTAAAAATTGAAGACTCTTGTGGTAAGTAGCCAATGCCTAATCTAGCACGACTATGCATAGGTAAAAGAGTAATATCGTTATCATCGATAGAAATTTTACCTTTGTCGCTAGGTACAAGTCCCACAATCATATAAAACGTGGTGGTTTTACCTGCGCCGTTAGGACCAAGTAAACCAACAATACTGCCTGCTTTGACTTCAAGGCCGACGTTTTTGACAACTTCACGACCTTTATAGCTCTTTGCTAATAGTTCTGCTTTTAATGTACTCATGGCTGACCTTTATCGTCTTTTTTACTTTTTTTAGTTTCGATAGGCACTAAAATAGTGTGAACGCGGTCAGTTGAGTTTTCATCTTTTTCGGCACTGATTAACTGTTGTTCTATATCGTAGGTAATACTTTTAGCATTAATTTTTTGTCCTGCTTGCGATACTTCTGCATTACCAACGAGCGTTAAAAAACGTTTAGATACATCGTAACGAACTTCGTCTGCACTGGCGCTCATAGTTGTGCCATCTGATTGCTTCTCTTCAAAGCGAGCAGGGCTACCCGTGGCAATTAATAGTTGCTGGTTATCACCAAGTTCATCGCGCTTATGTACTTCGAGGCGGTCTGCTGTAATTCGGCGATTACCGTGAATAATCTCAACGTTTTTCTCAAAAATACCCACGTTAGCTTTTAATTGGCCTTCTTGCTTATCGGCGCTTATTGAAATTTGATTTGCAGCAGGTTGCGAGTTTTGCTCTGCAGCACTACTATTAAACGCTAGTATAAGTGTAGGAATAATAAGTGATTTTAATATTTTATTGGTCATAATATATGGTTCGCGTATGGTTAATTAGTTTTATCACTTCGGTTTTTAAGTCGGCTTCTAGGCCTTTACCAGTGATTTTTAAATTGGGTCCGGTGATGATAACGGGTTGCTCCGAACGCATTGTTAATAGCTTTATATCTACCTGAATATTATCAGCATTGATTTTGTCTATCATGGCGTTATCGGTTAAGTTTTTGGCAACCACATTACCTTCTAAAATTAATTGCTTGTCTTCGTATAATGTTGCTTCGTCTGCATTTATTTGCCACGTTTGCTTTTCGTTATATAAAGTAAAAATGGGTTTTTCAAAAAATGTAAAACCTAATTGCTGATATAGCTCCATTTTAGCAGCAGTGACTTTGTGGCTAATTTTACCTTGCTCGTCATAGGCTGTTTGTTTGAGTTCAATAGCTATGTAGTCAGGTTTTGCAATAACTTCAGGCTCAGCCTGAGGTGCAACATTAGTTTGTGTAAAATAAGGGTACCAAAGCCAAACCATACAGCTAATGAATAAAACGCTTAATATTATGCGCGCTGCATTCATGAACTAGTGCCTTGTGTAGTTAATGCTTTACCATTTTCAAGCATGAGCAGGTCGGTAAGCTCTCTCACTGCGCCAAAGCCGCCAGGCATTTGCGTTACATAGTGTGATAAACGTTTAATAAGTGGATGGGCATCATTTACTGCAACAGCAAAGCCGACGAATTCCATAACGGGCATGTCAGGACCATCATCACCGATATAAGCAATTTGTTCATCACTAAGGTTGAGTTTATCTTTTAGCTCTTGATAGGCAATGAGCTTATTTTCTTGGCCTTGATAAATATGCTGTACGGTTAAGCTGCTCATACGTTGTTGCACTATTTGTGAATGACGACCAGTAATTACAGCAACTTCAAAGCCACTGTTTATAAGCGCTTTAATGCCAAAACCATCTTTTGTATTAAATGCTTTTAGCTCTTCACCTTGATTACCAAGATAAATACGGCCATCAGAAAATACACCATCAATATCGCATATAAGTAGCTTTACTTTTTTAGCGCGTGCTTTTGCATCATCGCTCAGCGGTTGATAGAGTTCTTCAAATTGCATTTATAACACTCCTGCTTTTAATAGGTCTTGCATGTTCAATGCGCCAATAGGCTGATTTAGCTCATTGACAACGATTAAGCCATTTATACGTTTGTGTTCCATAATATTAAGCGCTTCAGCGGCTAAAATATCTTGCGTAGCCGTAGTACATGACTTAGTCATAACAACATCTATTTGTGTTGTATGAATATCAATTCTTTGCTCTAAAATACGACGTAAATCGCCATCGGTAAATAGGCCTACTAATTGCTGATTATCATCAACAATGGCTGTCATGCCTAACCCTTTAGCAGACATTTCAATAAGGGCGTCTTTAACTGTTTGTGAAACGCTAATAATAGGTGTATTTACGCCGCCGTGCATAACATCTTTTAAAGTGAGTAATAAGCGCTTACCTAAACTACCACCTGGGTGAGATAACGCGAAGTCATCAGCAGTAAAGCCGCGAGCTTCTAATAATGCAACTGCCATGGCATCGCCCATCGCAAGTGTTGCAGTGGTACTTGATGTAGGAGCTAGTCCCAATGAGCAGGCTTCTTTTTCTACTTTAATGCACACATGCACATTAGCAAGGGTCGCCATGGTTGATTGCGTATTGCCAGTCATCGATATCATTTTGGCACCAAGTCGTTTTAAAACGGGAATGATATTTAAAACTTCGCTGGTCTCACCTGAATTAGAAATAAGCATAACCACGTCATTTTTAGTGATCATACCTAAATCACCATGACTTGCTTCACCAGGGTGAACAAAAAATGCAGGACTGCCAGTGCTTGCAAGGGTTGCTGCTATTTTATTGCCAATATGACCTGATTTACCCATACCAATGACAATAATACGGCCTTCACAGTCGTACATTAATTGGCATGCGTTATGAAAATTCTCATCTACATATTGTGCAATATCACTAAGTGCTTGGCGTTCAACATCTAAAACGCGAAGGCCTTGTTCAATAAAATTTAGCGTTGCCATTATTTACCCTACTTGACTAAAAATATACCCTTGGTAACCCAAAAACGCTATTAGCAATAAGCCGCCTTCTACTCTATTGATACGTTGGGTGCCTCTAAAGTTCAATGACATAATAATAAGAGCAAGTGTTGCGCCAATCATAATTAATACGTCTCGGCTTACTAATGATGGGTCAATGGCAGAAGGGTTAATAATACCGGCAAGTGGTAATACCGCTAGAATATTAAATATGTTTGAGCCAACAATATTACCTAGTGCTAAATCATCTTCATTTTTAAGTACACCTGCAACCGAAGCGGCAAGTTCAGGCAAACTAGTACCGATGGCAATAATTGTTAAGCCAATGACTAAGTCGCTTAAGCCGAAGTATTTAGCAATATCTACAGCCGAACCTATTAAAAAATGAGAGCTAACAGGTAGGAGTATCATGCCGACAACTAACCAAAATACCGCTTTTTTCGTAGGTACATCGTTAGGGACGTCGTCGCAGGCTTCTGAGACAAATGGGTCATCTTGGTTTTTTGCACGCATAGATACAATAATTAACCCACCGATGAATACGATAAAGCCAACCAAAAGTGCAACACCTTCATTAAATGAAAAGTAGTTATCTGAGAACACATACCAAGTAGCTAAAGATACGAGCATCACTAATGGCATTTCACGTTTTAATGTACTTGATGAAACTGAAAGAGGGCGAAATAGAGCAGTGATACCTAACACAAGTAAAATGTTTGTAATATTAGAGCCAACAGCATTGCCAACCGCTGTGTCGGTTTTGTTAGCCAGAGCGGCAGAGGCTGAAACCATCATTTCGGGTGCTGAAGAGCCCATAGCTACCACGGTTAAACCAACAATAAGTGTAGGTACACCAAAGTTTTTAGCAAGAGCCGCAGCGCCATAAACAAACCTGTCTGCACTCCAAACAAGAGCTGCAAAACCAAGAATTAAAATAACAAACGAGGTAACCATTGTGTTAAGCCAGTTATACAAAATACGGATGGCGCGAATAGTAACAAAAGCCAAGATGAAAGTATAAATAAAAGAGTAAGGTCAACTACGTAACAATGCTGCTTTTAAACAGCTAATTTAAAAATTTAAGCCGGGGTTAAGCTGTTTTAAGCGAGTCTTATAATCCTTTTCATGGATGTATTACAAAATCTTACGAATTGTTTTTTCCATCTTTGACAAAAAAGCTTTAAAATAGGTGCACTAGTGAACATTTTTATGGAGAGCGACTTGTCGCAATCAATAGTAGAAGTCAAGGATGTTAGCTTTTCGAGAGGCAATAGAACTATATATAAAAATATGAGTTTTAGCGTTCCTAAAGGTAAAATTACTGCGATCATGGGGCCAAGCGGAATTGGCAAAACCACTATGTTGCGTTTAATTGGTGGTCAGCTTAAACCAGATTCAGGTGATATTTTATTTGAAGGTGGCAGCATTCCTAAAATGTCTCGTAAAGAGTTATACGAAGCACGTACTAAAATGAGCATGCTTTTTCAAAGTGGTGCGCTGTTTACTGATATGTCGGTATTTGACAATATTGCGTTTCCTATAAGAGAGCACACAAAGCTGAGTGAAGACCTTATTCGATTAGTTGTATTAATGAAATTACAAGCGGTTGGGCTACGTGGCGCTAAAGATTTAATGCCCTCTGAGTTATCGGGCGGTATGGCAAGACGTGCTGCACTTGCGCGCGCTATAGCACTTGATCCAGAGCTAATCATGTACGATGAACCATTTGCAGGACAAGACCCTATTTCGATGGGCGTATTGGTTAAGCTAATTAAGTCGCTTAACGAAGTATTGGGTTTATCGTCTTTAATTGTGACACACGATGTGACAGAGGTAATGAGTATTGCCGATCACGTTATAATTATCGCCGATCAAGGTGTAATTGGTTGTGGTACTCCTGATGAAATGCGCAATCATGAATCTCCTTTAGTTCAACAGTTTTTAAAAGGCTTGTCGGATGGTCCAGTACCATTTCATTTTCCGGCTCAAGCTTATGCAGATGAACTGCTTGGAGAAAAAGCATAATGTTGGATTTATTTCAAAAGCTAGGGCATAAAACGCTAGGACGTTTTGCGGCTCTTGGCCGTTCGGCTTATATGCTGTTTAGTGCATTAGCGCATGTTCCTAATTTTAAAAAAGGCACACCGTTACTTGTTCGCCAGCTCTATATGGTTGGTTCGCAATCGTTACTCATTATTATGGTGTCGGGTTTGTTTATCGGCATGGTGTTGGCTCTACAAGGTTACACCGTATTAGTTGGTTATGGCGCTGAGGATAGTTTAGGACCGTTAGTGGCTCTGAGTTTATTGCGAGAACTGGGCCCGGTTGTTACTGCATTACTATTTGCAGGACGCGCAGGTAGCGCATTGACTGCTGAAATTGGCTTAATGAAAGCAACAGAGCAACTTTCATCACTTGAGATGATGGCAATCGATCCGCTAAAACGTATTATTGCACCGCGCTTTTGGGCGGGTTTTATAAGCATGCCATTGCTTGCATTGATATTTTCAGCCGTAGCAATCATAGGCGCTCATTTAGTGGGTGTAGATTGGCTGGGGGTTGATACAGGTAGTTTTTGGTCAATCATGCAATCACAAGTGTCGTTTCAGCAAGACATACTAAACGGTATTATTAAGAGTTTTGTATTTGCCATAGTGGTGACCTGGATTGCGCTTTATAAAGGATATGACTGTGTGCCGACCTCAGAAGGGATCAGCAAAGCAACCACCGAAACGGTTGTTCATTCGTCATTAGCAGTTTTAGGTTTTGACTTTATTTTGACAGCGGTAATGTTTACCAGCTAATAGGGTATAGATAATGAATTCACGGAAATTAGAAATTTTAGTTGGTTTTTTTGTAGCACTTGGCATTTTAGCTTTTGCGATGCTCGCACTTAAAGTTGCCAATTCAGGTATTAGTGGCTCTGGCGAAACATATACGCTTAATGCCAAGTTTGAAAACATTGGCTCATTAAAAGCACGTGCACCAGTAAAAGTAGGTGGTGTTGTAATTGGTCGTGTTGAATCAATTTATGTTCACCCACAAGAATTTTTACCAGTCGTTAATATGACTATTGATGCACAGTACTTATGTCGCTTTTCAGACACAAGCTCAATCTCTATTTTAACGTCGGGTATTTTAGGTGAGCAGTACTTAGGTATTCACCCTGTAATTTCTCCAGATTCTGCTAAGCAACGTTGTTTAGGCGAAACAGTGACTGAAAACAAGCAAGATGAAGCAATTGACGATTTATTTGGTGTGGAAAGCAAAGCACTAGGTGATGGCGATTCAATTACTGATACTAAGTCTGCCATTGTACTTGAAGAATTAATCGGGCAGTTTTTATTCAACCAAGGTAGTGAGTAATTATTATGTTGAAAAAGTTTTTAGCTATTGTAGCAATTAGCACAATGACGCTAACTCAAAGCGTAAGTGCAGCAGATGTAAAATTAATCGATCCGAACAAAATGGTACGCCAAGTTGCCGATAATACATTTGCACGTATTAAAAAAGACCAGCCATTAATTGTTAAAGATCAAGAGCATCTTCGCGTAATCGTTGAAGAAGAATTAATGCCTTATATCGACTACAAATATGCAGCACTTCGCGTACTAGGTAGTGAAGTATCTAAAGTACGTGCAATTACCGACGAAGCTGAAAAAGCCAAAGCAATTAAAGAAATTCAGCGCTTTATTGGTGTATTCAGAGAGTACTTAGTAGCTACTTATGCCGGTGTGTTTACTCAATATACAAACCAAAAAGTTGAGTTTGGTGCCGAGCAAGCATTTAAAGGTAAAGATGTCGTTGTCGTTAAGACTAAAATTATTGAAGACGGTAAACCTGATATCAGAATCGATTTTAAAGTACGTGAAGACCGTGATGGTGAATGGCGCGCGTACGATATGATTGCTGAAGGCATTAGTTTACTAGATGCAAAACAAAGTGAACTACAAGGTATTTTGCGTCAGCAAGGTATTGATAATGTAAGTAACCTTTTAGAGCAAAAGAGTCAGCTACCAGTTCAGTTTAGAGGCAGTAACTCGAATGACTAAATTGGCAATAAGCCAAGTTGATGGACAACATTTTCGAGTAAGCGGTGAGCTTACTCGAAATTCAATTGGCGATGAACAGCTTCTGAACAACAAGCTATTAACCAAGCATAAAATCATCTATTTCGACCTAAGTGGTGTATCTAGGGTTGACACAGCGGGCTTAGCTTGGTTAATTCACTCTTTTGCAGAATTAAAGCAGCAAGGCATTCGCCTTGAATTGCAAAACCTACCTGAGCAATTGCAAAATTTAATGCAATTGGGTCAGGTTACAACCCTATTTGAGTGAGAGTTATGGAAACTAGCCAAGTCGAAACATTATTACGCGAAGAACTTCAATTAGCTGAAGTGCATGTAAAAGCCAATGGTAGTCATTATGAAGTTGTTGCAGTAGGTGAATGCTTTGACGGTTTAAGCCGAGTTAAAAAGCAGCAGCTAGTTTATGGCCCATTAATGAATACAATTTCAGATGGCACAATTCACGCAGTATCTATTCGTGCATTTACTCCTGTAGAGTGGAAGCGTGAACAAAAATTTATTTTACCGCAATAAATAGGGCCTCTTAATGGATCAATTTGTAATTCAAGGTGGTACTTCACTTGCTGGTGAAGTGACTATTTCTGGCGCTAAAAATGCCGCACTTCCTATTTTGTTTGCTTCATTATTAGCTGATGGAAAAAGTACATTTTCTAATGTACCGCGCCTTCGCGATATAGTGACTACTGAAGCATTATTAAAAACTCTAGGTGCTGATGTTAATTGGCACGGCGATACGCTAGTGATTGACGGCGCAACGGTTAATAAAACATTAGCGCCATACGACTTAGTTAAGCAAATGCGTGCCTCAGTGCTTGCGTTGGGACCTTTGGTTGCACGTTTTGGTGAAGCTCAAGTGTCTTTGCCTGGTGGGTGCGCTATTGGTGCTCGCCCAGTTGATATTCATATTCAGGGTTTGGAGCGCATGGGCGCGGTAATTAACGTTGAAAATGGTTATATTAATGCCAAGGTAAACGGTCGCTTAAAAGGTGCTGAAATCTTTATGGAAATGGTAAGCGTAGGCGCTACCGAAAATCTATTGATGGCAGCAGCCCTCGCTGATGGTAAAACCATACTTGATAATGCTGCACGCGAGCCCGAAATAATTGATTTAGCTAACTGCTTAATTGCTATGGGCGCTAAAATTACGGGTGCAGGCACTAGCCGCATTGAAGTTGAAGGCGTTGAGCGTTTAGCAGGATGCGAGCACAGCATTTTACCAGACAGAATAGAAACAGGTACGTTTTTAGTCGCTGCAGCAATGGCCGGTGGTGAAGTACTTTGTAAAAACACTGACTTTCATTCTCTTGAGCCTGTGATTGAAAAACTACGCGCAACGAATGCACACCTAGAGGTGCATAACGACAGTATTTATCTTGATATGCGCGGCCGAGAACTTAGAGCCGTGAATATTAAAACAGCTCCACATCCAGGTTTCCCTACGGATATGCAAGCTCAGTTTACAGCATTGAATGTAGTAGCAAATGGTAGTGCGACTATTACGGAAACGATTTTTGAAAACCGTTTTATGCATGTACCAGAGTTACAGCGTATGGGCGCTAATATTCGTTTAGAAGGGCATACCGCAATTTGTGGTGAGACTGAAAGCTTAACGGGTGCGCAAGTGATGGCAACCGATCTACGCGCTTCAGCTAGTTTAATTTTAACGGGTATAGTGGCACAGGGTGAAACGGTTGTTGACCGTATTTATCACGTTGATAGAGGTTACCAGCGCATTGAAGATAAACTAAGTGCATTAGGCGCAAACATTAAACGTAGAAGTAGTTAATAGTGAGCTTTGCTCAGGATTTTATGTTTTGAGCGATTTAACTTAATTGACTACTTTAGCAAAAGAATAAGGCGTAGTTTTTAACTACGCCTTATTTGTGTCTTACATATAGTTCTAATAAGTGTTTATATCAACCTGCATAAACCTTTGAGCAACTTAACGAATTAAATTTTACTATAATGTCGTTAAAATTTTTATTTAGAACAACTAGATAAAAAAATTCCTAGTTCTAGCGTGATTTTCTTAACGTTAAATAGACCCCATATATAAGCAGATTGGTATTACACATTTAGAACTGACAAACGTAATAATATGTTGAAAAATCGCCTAACATTTACAAGGGAAAAAATCACACTACATGCATGATTTTTATTCATTCTACAATGTAGGTATAGACACGTAGATTTAATTTAAAATCTCATACTTTACTGTTATTTATGCTGCTTAAACTCATAATTGCACCTTTACTTATTTTACTAATAAGATTCGCCCAAAAACGCTTTGGTAGTTTTGTTAGCGGCATAATTCCTGGCTGCCTATTACCTCTGGGCCTATTTCTTATTTTATAGCATTAGAGCAAGGTAAATTATTTGCAGCTAACTCAGCGGTGGCCTCTCTTTATGGTATGAGCGGTATAGGCTTATTTTGTTTTAGTTACTTGGTTGTATCACGAAGGTTTGGAATGCTTAAATCGCTTTTTACAGCGTTGAGTATTTGGTGTGTATTTAGCGTTATTACTTTATTTTTACCCGTGAATATTATTGTAGCGAGTGTGGTTTCACTTTGTATTTTACTTGGTTTAACTATTATCTCTACAAAGCTAAATATATCAGTTGATGCAAAACCATTAAATGCCCGCTGGGAGCTTCCGGTAAAAATGATATTAGTGACGAGCTTTATCGTGCTTGTTACGTTTATATCACAGCATATAGGGTCTGCGTGGAGCGGGTTAATATCTACCTTTCCGGTTATTTTGGCGGTAATGGGCAGTGTTGCCCATTTTAGTGACAAACAAGCCTCAACGTTTAAAATTCTTAATGGCGGTATTATTGGTTCATTAGGTGGATGTGTATTTTTTGCGGTGATTGCGTTTATGTTAAAACATAACTTTATGATTTGGCAGGTGTACGCAACAGCTGCCATTTTCTCAACGTTATTTACTATTATTTTTAGCCAATTTATTAATCGCCAATTTACCAAGCAAGTTATGCTAAACACCAAAAAAGCAGTGCTTAAGATTGACTCGCTCGGTTAACTTACATATCTAAAGCCATTACCTAGTTATGTAGTTGAATTAACATTTCACTGGGGGTTTTATTAAAGTGGCGTTTAAATTCGCGGCTAAATTGCGATGGGCTGGTATAGCCAACCTTTAATGCAGCTTCGTTGGCTTTGCTTCCACTACTGGTTATAAGCTCTTTAGCTTTAGCTAAGCGTACTTTTTTTAAATACTGCAAAGGTGACTCAAATGTTACTTGCCTAAAAGCACGATGGAACGACGATACGCTCATGTTTACATCTTCAGCCAACCCCTCAACTGTAATTTGATTGGCATAACTACTGTGCATAGTTGAGAGCGTACGGGCGATACGCGCATAATGCCCATCATGCATAGCAAGCCCTATTAAAGTATGTCCTTGTGGACCACAAAGTACACGATATACCAATTCTTTTACTATATCTTCGCCAAAAACGTCAGCTTCAATGGGGTTATTAAGCACGCTAAGTAAACGGTGGGTTACTTGCTCCATTGCGCCATCTATTTTAGCCGATTGAACGCCACTCATTTGCCCAGTGGTGAATGGCTTATGTGTACCAATTTGGTTTACTAATTTATGTAACATTACCGGGTTTATATCTATAACAATACCCATAACAGGCTGGTTGTTATCGGTAAAAGCTTCGCATTCAAGTGGCACTGGTACACCTAAAACAAGGTAGTCGCCTTCACCATATTTTATTTGATGATCAGGGAAATGAATTATCTTATGTCCTTGCCCAACAATAATAATACCTGAGTTATATATAAGTGGCTGGCGCGGCGAGCTTTTACTTGCACGATGAAAATACACACCTGGAATAATGGTTTCCATGTTGCCTTCAAAGTTAAGTAAATTATTGTGCTCTGCAAATTTTTGCATCATGTTGGCTATTGAGGACATTAAAACTTCTACTATCGTACGAATTTTGCGTAAAATATCAATCTTGACAGTTTTAGGCAAGCTTTTGCGAGTTATTGGGCTTTTTTTATGTTTATTTTGCCACTAATATGCACTCATTGAAGTTTAGCTTAGTTAGTAACTAAGCATTATATTTAGTATTTAACCGTCACCTAGGAGCAAAATAATGAAATTTAGCTACGTAAACCCAACACTTATCCAGTTCGGCCAAGAACAAATTGCCTCACTAACTGATTTGATCGCAAAGGATCAAAAAGTACTTGTAGTGTACGGCGGCGGTTCAATTAAAAAGAACGGCGTGTACGACCAAGTTGCAGCAGCACTTGAAGGCTTTGATTGGGTTGAATTCTCGGGCGTTGGCGCTAACCCAACTATAGAAGTACTAGACCAAGCAGTAAAAATTTGTAAAGAACAAGGCATCGACTTTGTACTAGGTGTAGGCGGCGGTTCAGTAATCGACGGCGTTAAATACATTGCAGCATCTGCAGTTTATGATGGAGAAGGTTGGGATATTCCTACTGGTAAGCACACTATTACTAGCGCATTACCAATTGGTGCAATATTAACATTGCCTGCAACGGGTTCAGAGTCTAACCAAAACTCAGTTGTGAGCAAAGAAGCAACAAAGCAAAAACTACCGTTTGCATCACCAGAAGTACTTCCTAAATTTGCGATTATGGACCCTGATGTAATGAAAACATTACCACAGCGCCAACTTGTGAATGGATTAGTAGATGCATGGGTACATACCTGTGAGCAGTACCTAACATTCCCTGAAACAGCATTGGTTCAAGAAGGTTACGCAGAGGCACTTTTAAGAACGCTTAAAACACTGGGCGATAACTTTGAAAACCAAGACGATGCATGGCGTGCAAACCTTATGTGGGCAGCTAACCAAGCACTTAATGGTTTAATTGGTTCTGGTGTATCGCAAGATTGGGCAACACACATGATTGGCCACGAGCTTACAGCTGCTTACGGCGTTGATCATGCTCGTTCACTTGCTATTGTTCAGCCTTCTTTACTACGCAACCAATTTGCAGTTAAAAAAGCAAAACTAGAGCAAATGGGTAAAAACGTATTTGGTCTTGAGCAATCTGACGATTTAGCTGAGAAAACAATTTTAGCAATCGAAGCGTTTTACCACAGCCTTGACGTAGCGACCCAGCTTACTGAGCATGGCGATGATAAAGCCGCTGCTATTGACAATATTATTGGCAAACTTGAAGCACACGGCATGCTGGCACTTGGTGAAAACCAAGCTATTACGCTTAAAGAAAGTCGCGAAATTTTAGAGCAAGCAGTTGCTTAATTTTCAAAGCTAAGCGCTTACTTAAATATACTAAGTTTTAGCGTTAATAAAAAACCGTCAACCTTTAGGTTGGCGGTTTTTTTATGGTTTATTATAAATACTGCGTTGCTAATTAACCAATAAAGTCTGTATTAATGTTTTTTAATGATGATAGTAAACTGTGCTCAACGGTTAAAAAAAATCTAACGATTAAATAAATTAAAACAGGACTAAACTCATGAAATTACTAAACACATTACTTAGCTCAAAAGCAGGCGTAGCAGCATTAATTTTACGAGTACCAGTTGGCCTTATTTTAGCGGCGCATGGTGCACAAAAACTATTTGCTTGGTTTGGCGGTTACGGGCTTGAAGGTACAGGTCAATGGATGGCGAGTATTGGTTTAGAGCCTGGCTATTGGTTAGCAATGATGGCAGGTAGCGCTGAGTTTTTTGGTGGCATTGCATTAGCAATTGGTTTGTTAACTCGCCCAGCTGCTGTAGTTGCCGGCTTTACTATGCTGATTGCTATTTTTAGCGTACATATTAGTAATGGCTTATTTATGGCAAACAATGGCTATGAATACGCATTAACGTTACTTGTAGTAACTGTAGTTTTAGCAATTCAAGGAGCGGGAAGCTTTTCGCTTGATAACGTATTAGTTAAAAAGCTAGCTAAAAAAATAGAGTTTTTAAATTAGAAAAATAGCGGCCAATTTGGCCGCTGTTTTTGTAGGTTAACTACTAAATTATTTAGCTGAAAAAGTTAAAGAATAACTGTACTGCTTTTGCTCAAGTAAATACTCTTTATGAGTACTTGGGCTCCATGAATCATCGCCACCTACACCCATATGTTGATGATCAATGTGTACATGTACGCAATCATCAGCAATGAGTTCGTTAGTGTGTTTTGCTTGCGTTAGCGTACTTTGCGAATACTCACTGGCGGCAAACAAAAACGCGCCAGTTACAGTTAAGTTATTAATACTCAGCAATTGGCAATCGCTACGCAGGCCATTATCAGTTGGGAATATATACGGTGTATGTAGCTCATTTAAGCTCAAGCTGTAATAACCTAAACGTGCTGCGGCTTTACGATCTGGGTAGTTTTCAAAAGGCCCTAAACCTAGCCAGTTTATTTTTGTATCGCTTTGCTTGTTAAGTGTTGTACTTAGCCCTATACGCGGCATTGGCGGCAGAGTGTCGTTTAAGTGCACGTCAATATTTAAGCTAATATTGCCGGTATTATTTAGTGTATATAGCCACTGTGTTTGAGCCTGTAGCACGCCATTAAATTCGTAATTAAATACACAAGTAATACGTACATCAACGCTTGATTGCACTGCGTGAATTGAGCTGCATGTTCGCTGCCATTGCCCTATACCCGCACGCAACCAACGAGCCTCCCATGCATTGGGGTCTAGATTGTCTACTTCGCTTACACCAATGTCGTTATCAAGTGGGGCACGATAAAAGTTATCAACCAGTGGGCTACTAATAACCTGAATATCGTTTTGTAACCACTGCTCTATAAGCCCTGATTGCTTGCTAAAAATAAGTTTAAATTTATCGTTTTCAATACTTAGTTGAGAGTCGGTTTCGCTAACACTTATAGCGTTTTGCTCAGATGATGATGCAAATGACTTACTGCTTAAATTGTTACTATTTATAAGCTTAAACTGCTCTGAATCCATAACGTGATTAGCGTTTGCAAAGTGTGAGTCGTTAACTAATGCTACATCTAAATTAAGGTAATATTGCGCACCTTGCTCAAACGTTGTTTTAGTTTTAATAGTTAACGTGTGCGTACTTTGCGGAGCAATATTAAGTACATGCTCGCCTTGCTCAACACAGATGCCATTTTGCATTAACTGCCAAACGAGCTTTTCGTTATCGGTGTGCCTAAATACGTAATCGCTAAATACATCAATGCTGTATTGGTTTTGATTTTGCTCACGCAATGTAAATTGTAAATGTTGCTGGCTGTATTTAGCCTCAAACAGGCTAGGGTGCGGCGTGCGGTCTGGGAACAATAACCCGTTTATACAAAATTGACGGTCATTTAGTTCATCACCAAAGTCGCCGCCGTAAGCCCAATAATGCTTGCCGTTTTCGTCTGTTTTAGATAAACCTTGATCTACCCAATCCCAAATAAAGCCGCCTTGCAGGCGTGGGTATTCTCTAAATGCTTGCCAGTAATCGTCAAAGCTACCTAGGCTGTTACCCATTGCATGGGCGTATTCACATAAAATAAGCGGGCGAGTTTCACCTGGTAGGCTTAGCCACTTTTTAATAGAGTATTTAGGTACCGCATCGTCTTTAATATCGGTATCTACACGGGCGTACATTGGACAAATAATGTCGGTAGCCGTTGTGTTTGCACCGCCGCCTTCGTATTGAACGGGGCGAGAAGGGTCAAAGCTTTTTGACCAGCCGTACATAGCATCATGATTTGCGCCGTGTCCGCATTCGTTGCCCAATGACCAAATAATAATTGAGGCGTGGTTTTTATCGCGTTCAACCATTTGTGTATAACGCGACATAAATGCACCAGCCCACTGCGGATCGCTAGCTAAACGCCCCATAGGAAACATGCCGTGGGTTTCTATGTTGGCTTCATCTACTACGTATAAACCTAGTTCGTCACATAACTCGTAAAAGCGTGGATGGTTAGGGTAGTGAGCAGTACGCACGGCGTTAAAGTTATTTTGCTTCATCAGCTTAATATCTTCAATCATATCGGCGGTAGTAACTGTATGGCCGTTTTCTGGGTGGTGTTCGTGGCGGTTAACACCGCGAATAAGTAGCGGTTTGCCGTTTAAGCAAAGCTGCCCGTTAAGCATTTCTACTTTTCTAAAGCCAATGTTATAAGCTTCAACGTCGATGGTATTGCCTTGATCATCAAGCAGACTTACAACGCAGCGGTATAAGTACGGGGTTTCGGCGGTCCATTTTTTAGGGCTTTGTATATCAATTGTTTGAAATACAACATCGCTCCAGCCACCTTTTTCATCAACACGTTTATTGTTAGTATTTTGAATCTGCGGCTCACATAATGCCTGTTCGCCATCAAAAACTTGCACTGCTATTTGATAGTTATTTGGCGCATTAATCGCCGTTTTTATATGTAGCGTTGCATCGCGATAGCAAGCGTCTAAATCGGGGGTTATAAACACATCACGTATTTGGTTTTGTGGTTTTGTAAGTAAGTTAACATCGCGAAAAATACCGCTTAGCCACCACATGTCCTGATCTTCTAAATAACTGCCATCGCTCCAACGAATAACCATAACGGCAATACGGTTAGTGCCTGCAACTAACAGTTCGCTTAAATCAAACTCGCTCGGTAAACGGCTATCTTGTGAATAACCCACCCACTGTCCGTTACACCACAGGTGAAACGCCGAGTTAACGCCTTCAAAAATAATATGATTACGCTGAGTTAGCTGACTTTCGCTTATATTAAATTCAGTGCGGTAACAGCCTGTAGGGTTATCGCTTGGTACAAAAGGCGGGTTAACTGCAAACGGGTACTTAACATTACAGTAAATAGGTTTATCAAAGCCGTGTAATTGCCAGTTAGAAGGCACTGTAATACTTTGCCAGTTGCTGTTTAGTGTTTCACTTAGCAACGATTCATCAACCGCTTCGGGTTTATCAAATAATTTAAAGTCCCACTGACCGTTTAAACTTTGTTTTTGCGATTGCGTGTTAGTACGGGCATGGCCAACGCTTTTAAATCCATTGAGTGGGCTGTGCGCTTTTACTTGATTAACTTGTACTGAAATTGGGTTTTCCCAATCTCGGCGATTAATTATGTGCTGTAAAGGGGTCATGTTTATCCTATTGCATAAGCGGGCAATTATAATGCGCTCAATATAGCTAAAAATAATCGCAGGGGTTATGCTTAAAACTCTCCTTTATTTGTCCAAAACTATCATTGTAATTATGCGCTATAACATTAAAGACATACTCGATATTGGTCCGCGTTGTATAGAACGCTTTATTGATTCACAAACGCTCGCGCAAATGCCAAACCTTGAAATAGCACTTGCGGGTTGCTCAAACCTATCGGGTCGTTATTGCGTAGCACGCTCAGCACCGCTAGAACATACACTTTTTTATACGCTTGCAGGGCAGGGTAAATTAACAACACAAAATGAGCAGTACACACTTAATGCCAATACACTTATTGTGCTACCAGCAAAGCAAAGCTTTGAAGTGAAAATTGATGCTAAACATTGGGATGTTATTTGGTTAAACCTTGCAAATACTAAACGTTGGCAGCATTTAAACTTAGCGCAAGCACTGGTACTAACCGAGCAAAAACTTGAACCGTTACACCTTGCTATGGAGCTTTTATACAGCGAGCCCAATGCTAATTTACGCGAAAGCGTAACGCCTATTTTAAGTCATTACTTAAATGCTACGCTGCAAAATAACTCTCAGGGTGCGGCGCATAATCGTTTAATTAGTCTGTTTGAAGAGGTAGATAAGCGCTTGCAGTTTGATTGGACAATAGAGGCAATGTGCGAACATGTGCATTACTCATCGCCGCATTTGCATCGTTTATGCCAAGCGCAATTTGGTAAAAGTCCAATACAACAACTTATTTATTTACGCATTGAGCGAGCTAAAAACTTACTGTTAAACACGGCTTGGCCAATTTCGCATGTGGCAAGTTATGTGGGGTACTCTAATATTTTTAATTTTTCCAAACGTTTTAAGAAGTCGGTAGGTGTGTCGCCAAGCGAATTTAGAAAATAACGTTAGCGGCTCTCTACATTTGAAATTTGAATAAATTTAAGGTATTGTGCGATTTCTTAAATTGCATTTTAGAGTTTTAGGTAGGTAATGCGCTCAAACCGTTTTTTAATAGTGATATTATTAGTGCTTGTACATAGCTTTATTAGCTGTGATGGCGCTGCGTATCATTTGCAAGAAGACGTTGATCACGTAACCAGTTCGTTATCGCAAGGCGACTCCACGGCCGATGATAACCAAAGCGATAAAACATCAACTACCGAGATTCATGCCCACCAACATTGCCACTGTGGCTACAACAGCACTTCTAGCCACTCAATAAGCCCAGAGCAAAGTAAAGCAACTTCGCCTGCGTGCTATAACGGGTTAAATTACCCGCCAGATGTACCGCCACCCAATTCACTTAGTTAGCTTTTAATTTTAAATACTTTGTAAAAAACTGCCTGCGCTTGTGCGCTATTAGGCTAGCTATT
Organism: Pseudoalteromonas sp. Z9A4; assembly: GCF_011378845.1. NCBI lineage: Bacteria > Pseudomonadati > Pseudomonadota > Gammaproteobacteria > Alteromonadales > Pseudoalteromonadaceae > Pseudoalteromonas > Pseudoalteromonas sp. Z9A4. The sequence continues at coordinate 89,032 of NZ_WTLA01000007.1, read as the reverse complement.
TACATATTTAGGTTGCTTGATCGCGCTTGTTTTTAAAATAGGCGTAGTGATTAAGTTAACTCTGTTTGTTAAAAAACGGACACGCTATATGAATAAAAAACCAATTATGCTGGTGGCGCTAATGTGCGCGCTACCTGCTTTTAGTACTTTGGCGAATGTTAAAACATTAACCCTTAAGCAGGCACTGAGTAATACCGAACAACAAAATCTGGTATTAAAACGCTACCCTTATCATCAAAAAATATTGAGTGCGCTTAAATCTCAAGCTGCTCTTTCGCCTAATCCTGTATTGAATGTTGAAGCTGAAAACTTACTGGGCACAAACAAGGCGCGTGGCATTCAAGGCGCTGAAATAACGCTTGGGCTTAGCCAACTAATAGAGCTGGGCGATAAGCGCCAAAGCCGTATTAATTACGCAACCGCCAATATAAAAGCCCAAGCAATACAGTATCAAAATACCCGTTTAGCCTTATTAGCAACCACTGCTGAGCGATACTACCAAGGGCTTAAATTTCAAACATTATTAAGTTTGAACAACGAGCGTAAACAGGTAGTTACCCAAGCACTTAAAGCGATTGAACAAAGAGCTAATGCAGGTGCTGCGTCGCAAGCTGATGTAACGCGCATGAGTTATGCACTTAGCCAAGTAGAGCTTGATAAAGCCATGCTTAATAGTGAATTTGAGCGAGCAAGTTTATCGCTTAACGAGCTGTGGAGTGAGGAGCAACCCTACGATACTTTTGCTGGCAATATTAATGTAATTACTGCGCTTAAATCAGCACAAGCACTTTTAGATGCGGTTAACCAAGCTCCTGAATTTGCATTATTACAGCAGCAATATTTACAGCAAACAGCCAACTTAACACTACAAAAAGCAAACGGACAAACCGATATTAACGTAGGGGGAGGCGTGCGCTATAACCAGCAAAATGACTCCAGCTCGTTAGTGTTTTCGTTTTCTATGCCACTGCAATTAAGCAATTCTAATAGCGGCAATATTGCAGCTGCAAATAGTCAGCTCATGCTTTTAAATGAGCAGCAAGGGCAATTGCGCATCCAGCTACGCCAGCAAGTACGTACTTTGTACGCTTATTATCAAGGTAGAGCTAATCAGGCAAAGCTATTATCTGATCAAATTATTCCTCAGGCACAGACATTGATTGAGCAAAGCCTAAAAAGTTATCAACGCGGACAAATTTCGGTGTTGCAATTGCTTGATGCTCAACAAGCACTTTTTGATTCTAAACGCACACTTATTACCACTCACGCAGAGCTGTACCAAGTGCTACTTACTCTTGAGCGTTTAACAGGCCAATCTTTAATTGAGACTCATCAATCATGAATAAAAATATAATCGCATTATTAGTATCACTTTCGTTTGCCAGCAGCTTTGTAAGCACAGGTGTATTTGCCTCTGCTGAGCATGGCGAGTCAGGTCATAAAGAAACAGAGCAACACGAGAAAAAACAAGGTCCACACGGCGGCTTTTTATTAACTGACCCTAAATTAACACTTGAGCTTAAATTGCAAGAATTTGCAGGTAATGTTGAGCTACGTGTATACGGCTATAAACAAAATAAGCCAATTAATATAAACGACTTAAACATAACAATGAGTTTAAAACGTTTAGTTGAAGCCCCGCAAAATATACAGTTTACAGCTGAGGGCGACTACCTTGTGAGCACGCAATCAATTAACGAACCGCATTCGTTTGCACTTACCGTTACTGCTAATTATAACGGTGAGAGCATTAGCTATGAGTACGATCAACACGAAGGGCAAACCACGTTAACAGAGCGAGCTATTGAGCGCGCAGGCATTAAAACCGAGATAGCGCAAAGTGGTGAAGTGGATATTACCGATACGCTTTTTGGCGTTATTGCCCCAACGCAGCACGGCACGGTAGAAGTAATGGCACCGTATACAGGATTGATCAGTGATATTTTTGTAAGCATTGGTCAAAACGTTAAAAAAGGCGAAGTACTTGCCAGCGTAACCAACCGTGAAACACTGCAAAATTACCCCATTAAAAGTCCAATTAGCGGTGTTGTAACCGAGCAATACTTAAAGCGTGGCGAGCTTGCAAGCACCAGCGCACTTATGCAGGTAGTTAACCTTGATAAAGTGTGGGTTGAGCTGTCGGCTTTTCCTGAAAACATTGAAAAACTAGCCATTGGTCAAAGCGCTAAGGTATACGACTTACATCATCATTTAAATACGCAAGGCAAAGTGTTTTTTATAGCCCCAATGATGACAGGCGGGCACATAGCGCGTGCCCGTATAGAGCTTAATAACCCAGACGGGCATTGGCGCCCAGGCATGCATATAAATAGCGATGTAAGTGTGGCTAAAATAAATGCCAGCGTGCGTGTAAAGCCACAAGCTATTCAAGAGTTTAACGGTCAACCCAGTGTGTTTGTTCGTAAAAATAATGTATTTGAAGTACGCCCCGTTACCTTAGGTGCAAAAAATAGTGAGTGGGTAGAAGTACTTACAGGCTTAAACGCGGGTAGCGAATACGTAACAGACAATAGTTATGTCATTAAAGCTGATATTTTAAAAAGCGGCGCAAGCCACGCTCACTAGGAGGCACCATGATTAATTGGATAGTTTCTTTTGCGGTTAAACGCCGCATGCTGGTGCTTGCGCTTACATTTTTATTTGCTGGATTTGGTGTATACAACATTCAAAATTTAGCAGTAGACGCAGTACCCGATATAACTAACGTACAAGTGCAAATTAATACCAAAGCGCAGGGTTTTACGCCATTAGAGGTAGAGCAACGCATTACCTATTTGGTAGAAACCGCCATGGCGGGCATACCTAAGCTTGATTATACCCGTTCGCTTTCGCGTTATGGGCTTTCGCAAGTAACGGTTATTTTTAATGAAGGCACCGATATTTATTGGGCGCGTCAGCAAATTGGTGAGCGTATTCAAAGTATTCGCTCCGACTTACCTAATAACGTAGAGCCAAACTTGGGTCCTATTGCCAGTGGTTTAGGCGAAATATTTACTTATAGTGTGCACGCCGCGCCTAATGCGTTAAAAGAAGACGGCACTGCTTACAACGCCGAAGACTTGCGCACTTTGCAAGATTGGGTTATTCGCCCGCAGCTTTTAAAAGTAAAAGGCGTTACCGAAATAAACAGCCAAGGTGGTTTTGAGCGCCAATACCAAGTAGCGCCAGTGCCCGAAAAACTCATTGCCTATAAGCTTACTATTAGCGATGTAATTAGTGCACTTGAGGTTAATAACAGTAACCGAGGCGCAGGCTATATTGAGCGCTTTGACGGGCAATATTTAGTACGCTCGCCTGGGCAGCTTAAAACACTAGAAGACATAGCCAATACCGTTATAGCTAAGCGGGACGATGCGCCTGTACGCATTAAAGATGTGGCTAACGTGCTTTTAGGCAAAGAGCTTAGAACCGGCGCGGCCACTTATAACGGCGAGGAAACCGTGCTCGGCACCGCCATGATGCTAATTGGCGAAAACAGCCGCATAGTGGCAAAAGCCATGGCTGATAAGTTAATTGATGTGCAAAAAAGCTTACCCGCTGGCGTTATTGTTGAGGCAGTTTACGACCGTACAACTCTTGTTGATAAAACCATAGCAACCGTGCAAACCAACTTATTTGAAGGTGCCGTTTTAGTGATAGTTATTTTGCTATTACTGCTGGGTAATGTAACGGGCGCGCTTATTACGGCAATGGTTATTCCGTTGAGTATGTTGTTTGCCGTTACAGGTATGGTGGGTAATCGCGTATCGGGTAACCTAATGAGCCTAGGTGCAATCGACTTTGGTTTAATTGTTGATGGCGCTGTAATTGTTGTTGAAAACTGCCTGCGCCAACTCGGTGTAGCTCAGCATAAACATGGCAGGCTACTTACCTTAAACGAGCGTTTAAATGTAGTGACCGCAGCCACCAAAGAAGTATTTACACCGGCTGTATTTGGCATTGTTATTATTATGCTGGTTTACTTACCTTTATTTGCACTAAGCGGCGTTGAAGGCAAAATGTTTCAGCCAATGGCGTTTACTGTAGTTGCGGCGTTAATTGGCGCGCTTATATTTGGCGTTACATTTGTACCGGCTGCTATTGCAGTGTTTGTTCGCGGTAAGGTTGATGAAACCGAAAACGCAGTCATGCGCGGCGTTAAAAAAGTGTATAAGCCATTACTTGGTATATCGCTTAAATTACCGTGGCTGATGGTGGGTATAGCCACGGCATTAGTATTGGTGCTTGGTTTTAAAGTTAAAAACATGGGCGCAGAATTTTTACCGAAACTTGATGAAGGCGATATTGCTATGCACGCGCTGCGCATTACCGGCACTGGTATTGAGCAATCTGTGCAAATGCAAAAAGAACTTGAGCAAGCCATATTAGATCAGCCTGAGGTTGCTAACGTATTTTCAAAAATTGGTACTGCCGATGTAGCAAGCGATCCTATGCCGCCTAATGTTGCCGATACTTTTTTAATACTCAAACCGCAAGATGAGTGGCCTAATCCAGCACTTACTAAAGCAGAATTGGTTCAGCAAATTCGTACCCGTGTTAACGATGTCCCTGGTAATAATTACGAATTTACACAACCAATAGAAATGCGCTTTAACGAGTTAATTGCTGGCGTGCGCGCCGATGTGGCACTGCGTATTTATGGTGACGACTTAAGCGTACTTAAAGCGTTTGGCGAAAAAGCGACAGGCTTAATGCGTAATATTGCAGGCGCTACCGATGTACGTTTGGAGCAAATGGAAGGGTTGCCAACACTTTCGGTAACACCAATGCGCGACCACATGGCGTTATTAGGCTTAAGTGTAAACGACATTCAACAAACACTTGCCGCCGCTGTTGGTGGTGTGCAAACCGGGCTAATTTACGAGGGTGATAAACGCTTTTCGTTATTAGTGCGCCTTGATAAGCGTTGGTCTAGCGATGTATCAGCACTTTCCCGTTTGCCAGTTGCTTTACCTAAAGATAGCAACCCGGAACTTGCGTTTGTACCGCTAGGTGAAGTGGCGACTATCAGCATTGAAAAAGGTCCTAACCAAATAAACCGCGAAAGTGGTAAGCGCAACGTAGTGGTAACTGCCAATGTAGAAGGGCGCGATTTAGCAAGTTTTGTAAGTGATGCGCAAGCAAGTATGAATGAATCACTTAACTTACCAAGTGGCTATTGGCTTGAATACGGTGGCACATTTGAGCAATTGCAATCGGCAAGTAAGCGGTTATCCTTGGTTGTGCCGGTCACTTTATTGCTTATATTTGGCTTACTTTATAGCGCCTTTGGATCGTTGCGAGATTCGTTAATTATATTTAGTGGCGTGCCTTTGGCGTTGACTGGTGGTGTGTTTGCATTATTGCTGCGCGATATGCCGCTTTCAATTTCAGCAGGTGTTGGCTTTATAGCCCTAAGTGGCGTAGCCGTATTAAATGGCGTGGTTATGCTTTCGTTTATTAAGCAATTACGAAGCGACGGTTTGAGTTTGTTTGAAGCAATACACAGCGGCGCATTACAGCGCCTGCGCCCAGTATTGATGACAGCACTAGTGGCGAGCTTAGGCTTTATACCCATGGCACTTAATACGGGGACGGGTTCTGAAGTGCAAAAACCTTTAGCAACAGTAGTGGTTGGCGGAATTATTTCATCCACTTTACTCACGCTGTTAATTTTGCCCGCACTTTATAAATTAGTGCATGCAAAGTTTAATAAGCAAAAAGAGGCTGAGTTAATCTAAATATTATCGATTTTAAGCTAATCAAAAAAGCAGCTGTACTTACAGCTGCTTTTTTATTTAGGTATTATTTAGCAAAAATACTACATTAATTATATTGAAAAAGATTATCCCAGCGCTCATCCAGTATGGTTTTTGCGTGATCTAAATTTATTGCGCTATACACACCATTAATGCACGTTACTAAGCGCATACGCACCAGTTTTTCAAGCGCGTCAGTAATTTCAAAATCGAGATCGCACTGGTATTTGCTTTTAAACCAAAGCTCTATTTGCTCATCAAGCATTTGTGCGCTTAAGCCACTTTCTGATTTTAGTAAAAAGGTATACGCAAGCAGGGCTTCTTTTATGTCTTCTTCTTCGGCGGCATCTATAAGCGTGTGAAATACGCCCGCGTTGTTATCGAGATTTTTAAAGTAGAGGTTATCGCTTAGGGCTTTCATAAATTTTATTTTGCGGTTTTTAAACTTACTCCATTCTTTAAAAATAAAGCTGCCAAAAACCCCCATACCAATAGCAAAGGTAATAAAATGTTGTTGGGTCATTTCTACAGCTTCACTTCTAAAACCACCCCAAAAAGCAAACAGAGCAAGCAATAATACGATTGATGCGCCTAACTTAGTTATAAGCACCACCGCACCGCCAACTAAAGCCGATGAGCCAATAATTGCTTTATCAATAGGGCGCATGCGTACTTCGCTATTAGGAAATAGCATTTCGAGATCGGCCTTTGGCACATTTTGAAACAGCTTTACTATGGTTGAGCTTGGCTCAAATCCCATTGGCGTTTTATTTTTAGTTTCAAAATAAGCGCTGTCTTTAAAGCGAATAAACACGGCAACACGGTCGTAATTAGTAAAGTGCAGCGGCTTTTTACGCAAGCCCCAAAAGCTGGTAATGGTTTCAGTGAGTTGCGACTCGCCACGGCGATAAAAAACCACTTCTTCAAAGTCGTCAAATTCAACTTCAAGGCGCACCTTAAATAGTGACTCTTCGTTTAATGCATCTTGTAAGTCTTCATTGGTGATCACTTCAAAATTAGCGGCATTAAGCACCTTAGCAAAATCTTTAGCAAACTCATGTTGGCACTGCGCTTTTTGATCCGCCGATACTGGCGCTAACGATCGCGTGTCACTATTGGGATCAAAGGGGGCGTAGTTGTTTTTAAGTGACTCAAGTGTTGAGTGGTAATCGTAATGAATAAGGCTTGCTAGTAAATCGCAAAATTGTTTAAACGATGTTTTTTGTGTACTGCTTTTAAGCTCTTCGCTACACATATCAACAATATCTTGCTTTCTAAAGGGAATAAAACGCGCACTTTGCATAAATTAATAACTACCGTGATAGGGAATCTAACTGCATGGGCACATAATAAAATATTCTTATAAGTATTGCGAATTTGTTAATGATAAATAGCTGACTAACAAAGTTAAGTATTTTCAGGCTGTATTAACCTGATTGTGTAATGATTAAAGCCGTTCATACTTACTTTCGCCACGATAAGGAATGCATATGGCCATTCAAAAAAAGCTAAAAGAAAAAACACGTAACTTTATCGACTCTAAGCATATGCTTAGTGGTATTACTGTGGCATCTTTTTTAGAGTCCACCATAGTGCCTATTCCGCTTGAGGCTGTGTTAGTGCCGCTAATGCAAGCACGTAGAGAGAAGCTATGGCTTATCGCGTTAATGGCGACATTAGGCTGTATTGTAGGCGCATTGTTTGGTTATGCGTTGGGTTATTATTTATTTGATGCGGTTGGCGATTGGATTATTAATACGTTTTCGAGCCCTGAGCAATTTGAAAACGTTAAACAGCAAATGCAAGATCAAGGTTTTTGGTTTGTAATAACACTAGGCATAGTGCCTATTCCGTTTCAAATAGCGATGCTTGCAGCAGGCGCGACTAAGTACTCTATTTGGCTGTTTTTGTTGGCCTCAGGTATTGCGCGTTCTATTCGTTACTTTGGTCTGGCTATTATTGTTTATTATGCAGGTAATGAAGCTGAGCGAATCATTAGTAAACACAAAACTAAGGCAATGGTTTTAATAACGTTACTTGTGTTAGGGGTTTGGGGATTAAGCTTGGTGATTTAAGCTCATTATTAAAGGTTATTAACCACCTTATTCTAATAAGCCTTTTTGGTAATGTGCTATAGTTTTTTAATATAGTATCGAAAAGCTTAGGGTAAATATGGTTGAAACGGTAAAACTCACTATCAGGCTTTCTAATTTTTTTAAAATGAGCTGGAAAAATAAAACTGTAAGCCTATTTTTATTAGCTTATATTGTTATTTTTTCAGCCTACTCCCTAACTAACTTTCCTCCCTTACAAGTTCAAAATAATGTTTACGGTTTTACAACTGATTTTATTAATTTAATTGTTCTTATTTTTTTATTTTGGATGGTTCAGTACTCCAAACTTTCAAAGCTTGCATATACATTTTCGACTCTCGGATTAATGCTTTGGTCCATGGGTAATACAGCTGATTTAATCGATGAGATAGTGATACAGCCTTACTGGGTAAGTATTTATTTTGAAGATTCATGCAGAACCAGCGGCATGCTTTTAACTTCCTATGGTTTATTTAAAACGATGCGCTTTATACAAAGTATTAATAATCGATTAGCGCGTGAGCTAATTATTGACGATTTAACCAAGGTACATAACAGACGTTATTTTTATCAGCACGCTAAAGATGCTCAGCACTCACCTTACGTTATTTTAATTATCGATATAGACCACTTTAAAGCAATTAATGATGAATTTGGTCATGATGTTGGTGATGTAATGCTTAAAGAACTAGCAACTAAATACGACAATGCTTTTACGCACCAAAACAAATTTGCTCGCCTCGGTGGTGAAGAATTTGGTGGCTACTTGCCTACAAATAATATGACGCAAGCATGTGATTTTTCGCAGCAATTAATTGACCTTGCGCACACCATAAATGTTCAAAATTCTCGCCACTTAACAGTAAGTATAGGTGTTGCAATGCAAACGCCTAATGAGCCTTTAGATAAAGTAGTGAAGCGCGCTGATCAAGCTTTATATTTAGCTAAGAAGAGTGGCCGAGATCGTTTTGAAATTGCCCCGTAAGCGTTTTTAATTATATAAAAACACGTCCTTATTGTTTGCACATTTACTACACTTTTTAACGTTTTCGTAAGGAAATGTCAGTGAGGGTAATGCTTTGTAAATCATGAAATTAAAATAGAATGTTTGGGTCATAATGGGGATATTAATAATAAGGAATAACCTTAATGACCAACTCCCTTTTAAAAGCTGCATTACCCTTAAGTCTAATTACTATTTTGTCGGGCTGCGGCTCTGATGATAGCTCAAGCTCTACAGGTTACATCCAATTGTATAACGGCTCTTACAATAGCCCATACACACGTTTGTTTGTTGAAGAAACAGAACGTTCAGGCGCTGATTTTGCCGATGTAACTACTCGCCATAACTACAGCACAGGCACTTATGATGTAAGTTTTGAATACCTAGATGCTAACGACAGCTATATAACAATTAGCGACCAAGAAATTTCTATTAAAGGTGATAAAACACAGTTAGTAGTAATGAGCGGCAACTTTGATGAGCCTACATTTACAGAGCTTAGCGTACCTATCACAAGCGATACGGGTGAGTTTAACTTAGGGTTTTATAATATTGCAGGGGAGGATACTAACTACGATATTTACTTAGCAACAGATGATGGCGTATTTGAAAGCGCGACACTTTTTTCATCGGCTCAATATTTAAGTGAGTTAGATCTACAAAGCATTGATGAAGGCTATTACACTATTTACATAACAGAAGCGGGCAGCAGTGATGTTGTGTACGAGTCGTCATCTGTTTATTTATACGATGAAGCAAGCTATGTAGCAATGATCCGCCCAAGTTATGCTACAGAAGAAGGCGGTATTACGCTTGATGTAGTAACCGATAATAACTACGTTACTGAGCTTAAACATCAATCTGCCCTGGGGCAATTACGTTTTATAAATACGGTTGATGACTACTCGCCAGTAAGCTTTTCTGCTACACGCGGTACAACTGTAAACACAACAAATACAGTTGCTAGTGACTCTTATACCGATTATGTTGAACTTTCGCCTAATAGTTACAGCGTAGCGATGTACGACGAAGAAGGTACAAAACTAGCTGATAACTTTTTAATGACGCTAGAGCGTGAGCAAAGTGCGGTGGGTATTTTTTATAACGACGTTGATAACGGTTTACGTATGTTGAGCGTTGAAGAAAACCTAACACCAAGTAGTTACAGCCATACGGTATCGGTTGTAAACCTAATTGAAAGCTACGCAGGGCAATCGGTTTCAGATGTAGATGTGTACTTTACACTTAACGGCGAAACGGTAGACGACACCAGTAACGTAGTCGATGGCCTAGATAAGTATGACCAAGAAGAGCAGGTTGTAGATAACGAAATTTACACGGTTTATGTTGTATATGAAGATAATGGCCAGCAAATTGTGCTTATTCAGCAAAGCGATATGGACTTTACACAAGAGGGTAACTACATATTGATTTTAGAGCATGATGAAACAACAAGCTCAGGTTATAAAATGACCCTAGAGCGCACTATTACCGATAGTGTTGAATAAATCTAAACATATTAAGTAGCATAAAGCCTAAGCACTTTAAGTACTTAGGCTTTTTTATTGAACAAAATTTACCTACTCATTAATAATTAGGTACACTCAGGGCATAATAATTAATAAGAGTGTGCCATGGATGATTTAGTTGGGTTAGCCGTCATAGTAATACTGGTTGTAGTTGCCGGTGCTATTTGCGGCTTAATAGCGCTAGTGCAGTTAAATGGATTAAAACAAGAAGTTGCTGTTTTAAGGGTCAAAATAACACATCTACAAACACATAAATCGATATCGCAAAGTGAACCTCAAAGTGAAGCATCTACGGCTCAGGCAGCGCTTTCAAGATCTGAGCCAATTGCTCATAAAGCACAGCCAAACTTAACGAGACTGTAGAATAACTCCAACAGCCAAATTCAATTAAAAAAGCGAGCTCCTGTAGTTAACTCTAAGCGTTTTTAAAGCATTAGGTAATGCATTTGGAACCCATAAAACAGGCTGTTTTTCTTAAAAATGAGTAATTCTACAGCCTCAACGCCCCAAAGCGTGTCGCCACCTGTAATAAATCAGCTATCAGCGCCTCCTAAAAAAGCCAAACCAGCTGAAGCATCAGCCATAGAATTACTATTTAATAAATTACGCGCAGGGTTTGAAGAGAACTGGATGACCTGGATAGGCGCAATAGCGCTTGCGTTTGGGGGCATGTTTTTAGCTAAATACAGCCTAGAAGCTGGATTATTATCGCCTGTAATGAGGTTGAGTTTAGGTGGCTTATTTGGGCTTGGCCTAATTGCAGCCGCAGCTTATTTACACCATAAACGCATTGTATTTGAAGGCTTTAATAATTACATACCCGCAGCGCTTGCAAGCGGCGGGTTTATTACCTGTTTTGCTTTAACGCTTTTAGCTTACAGTAGCTACGATATGCTTAGCCCTACCGTGGCATTTTTTGCGTTAGCTATTATAGCAATTAGTGCAAGCGCGATGGCGCTTAGGTTAGGCCCGCTATTGGCCGTGCTTGGTATTATTGGCGCTTACAGCGTACCAATATGGGTTAGCACTGGCAGTGGTAACTTGTTTGCGCTGTTAATGTATATTGGCTTTGTAAGTTTGTCAGCCGCGTTAGTTGCACATAAAGTACAGCGAGCTTGGTTGTGGTATTTATTATGGGCAGGGCATATTGGTTGGTATTTAGTTGGTTTTACATTACTTAAAATTAATACCGTTTGGTTAATGGGGGCATTTGCTTTACTTAGTATTATTGGGTTAATTGCTATACCGCGCTTAGGTCTAAAACTGAATGTTATTGAACATCGCCCGCACAGTTTAAAACGCTTAATTAAAGTGCTTCCAGATCATGCATTATTACTCGCCTTTATGGCGCCCTTAATATTTACCATGCTAATAAGTCACTTTGATATGCAGTGGCAAACAATCGGCGTGTTGAGTATTGTATTGGTGTTGTTTTTAGTCCTTAAAAATAGCCGTTGGGATGTTTGGCAGGGCGTAGCGTTAGTTATTTCAACACTATTAGTGATAGGCGCTCAGCGCACGCATCTTTCGCCAAACCTATTTGATGACGCCCTCTTTGTATTCAAAAATGAATACGGTTTGGGTTTATTACTCGGATTGTTACTTACCGCTTTTGGGCTTTATTACGGTAAAAAACAGATTAAGCGTTTAGCGTTTCATATTACGGGAGCATTTAGTGTATTTGTAATGATAGCGACTTTATATACGCTTATTCCTAATTCCGCGTTAAGTACTGCATATCCACTTTGGGCCGTTGTATTGTTTGTAGTCGCCGCTATTTTAATAAAGCTCGCGCAACATAATACAACGCTATTTCAGCGTTTTACTTATTGGGTAGGCGCTAATGCCAATATTACGTTAGCAATTACCATGCTACTAAGTGACAGCGGCCTAACCATTGCTCTTGCTGTACAAGTATTACTTATAAGCGTACTTATTAAACGCTATAGCGTGCCTATGCCACATTGGCCTATAAAAGCCTTGGTTGCTGCGTTATTACTGCGCCTTACGCTTTCACCTTGGACGCCAAGTTACGATGCACTCACGGTATTTGGTTTGCATTGGAGCATTGTGGTTTATCCGTTATGTATTGCGTTATTTTTTGCCGCAGCTAGGTGCTTTAAAGCATCTCAATTAAAAGTATGGTTAGAAGGTGCAGCCCTTCATTGTTTAGCACTTTTTATTACAACCGAAACAAGTTATCAGTTAGTAGGGCATTATCCGCAATTTGATTCACTTAACTTTTACGAACAAATACTCCTTACCTGTAACTGGCTGGCATTAGGGTGTGTGTATTTACACAGAGCAAAACTTGCCGGTACTTTAGCTAAGTTATACCAAGTGGCGGGCTTTGCACTTGTAGGGTTAGCAGGGCTTTTTGCTATTAAAACACTGCTTGACGACAACCCATTATTTGAATCACTTTACATAGGTGAGCTGCCAATATTTAACTGGTTATTACTATTGTGGTTAGTACCTGCAGGATTAACGCTTTGGCTGGCCAAGCTTGTAAAACCAATAAACGCTAAAGCTACGCCATTTATATTGGCCGTTGCGGGTGGGTTTATATTATTGGCAATAAACAGCTTTATTCGCCAATACTGGCAAGGGCCTTATATTTACTTATCAAAAGGCGCAAGTAATGCAGAGCTTTATAGCTACTCTGTTATTTGGTTAGTAATGGGGGCGGGTACTGTTATTTTTGGTCATTTAAAAAACCAGTTATTAATACAAAAAGTAGGCTTAGGCTTACTAGCTGCAGTTATTGTTAAAGTGTTTTTAATTGATATGGCTAACTTGGAGGGCTTACTTAAAGCGCTTTCGTTTATTGGATTAGGACTTTCGTTGGTGGGGTTAAGTTGGTTGTTCCAAAAGCTTAGAAGCCGAGTAAATTAGGTGTAGCTTTTATGCCTCTTGTAGAGCCGATTTTTGCTGCTGTACTTTCTAAAAAGCAGTTCAACGAGTAGGTAAAGCGTTTTCTGCAGCGCTGTTTTCTTACGGAGCAAGCTATTTGGCCTATACTCAATATCGAGTTTATTACGCAATCGTTAAATTTAAAATGCGTGCTATAAACTTGGGCTAAAGTATCTTGATGGCAAAGGTGGTTTATTTCTATGATTAACGAGTTGTATTTTTAAAGGCAAAGTAAAGCTCTGCGTTGAATCAATAAATAATTGTTTAAACTTAAGAGTACTGGTCAGAACCATAAGCTTAAATAAGGCCAGAAGCGAAGATAATCTGGCCTTATATTAAAACCGTTAACCTATTTCAGATGGAGTAACGTTCCAGTAAGAATTAGCAGTACTAGTAGGGGGAACTATCTTTATAGCTTTGTTTCAAGTTCAGCTACCACCACCATTATTTTTTCTATTTTCCCATCTCTGTAAAGCTCAAATTCTATTTCTTTACCGGGCTCTGTATTACCTATTTCTTCCAGCACTTTTTGTGGATTTGCTACCGAAAGCCCTGCAATTTTAATAACAATATCTTGCTCTTCAATACCCGCTTGCCATGCTGGTCCCAAAGGGTCTAAATTAGTAATACGCATGCCAGTAACTGGGGTTAGGCTGTCGTTTACTTCTTTACCGGTACTATCTACTGCTGTGCCTTCAAAGCCTAAATAGCCGCGCACAACACGACCATGACGAATGAGCTTACCCATTACTTTTTTAGCAAGTGAGTAAGGGACTGCAAAGAATATTCCTTGAATATTCAAGTTCTCACGCGTTTTAAACTGCGCAGAAGTAATGCCGACTAAATCACCATTGGAGTTAACTAATGCGCCGCCAGAGTTGCCCACATTAATAGCCGCATCCATTTGCAATAAGTTATTGTACGGACTGTCTGTAATTTTTTGCTTACCCGTTGCGCTAATAATGCCTTGCGTGATTGTTTGGCCTAAATTAAGCGGGTTACCTATGGCAAGTACAACATCGCCTACACTGGATACATAGCTATCATTTACAGGAATTACCGGGAGGTGATCTGCATTGATTTTAAGTAAGGCTAAATCAGTAATAGTATCAAAACCAATTAGCTGTACATCAAAAAAGCGTCTGCCATCGGTTAGAATAACCATAATTTGATCTGCATTATTAACAACATGGTAGTTGGTAAGAATGTAACCGTCTTGCGACATGATGACGCCAGAGCCTAGCTCTTGTACCGTGTTTTTTCTTTTATAACGAGGTTCTTTGGAAATACTTTCTGAAAAAATAGTAACCACAGAAGGCGCTGCTCGTTTAACTGCATCAGAAAAACTCAGGTGACTCGAACTCATTGCGCTTGGCAAGGGAACATTTGGAAGTAAAGCCGCTCGCATATTAGGGCTGAAAAAAACCACTAAAAAAGCAATACTTAGGCCTGCAAATAAAGGGGGAAGAATAAATTTTATTAGTTTCAGCACGATTTTCTTATTATGTAAGTGAGCAATCTCTTTATGATGACATAAAAAAAATAACAGCGGCAAGTGCCACTGTTATTTTTATTACATTAATAGTGCTATTTATTACTGAATTAAAATAAATATAGACTCACGACCACGTTGCACGCCAAGTACTATATTACCTTTTGTACTGTCGATGATTTTATTCATGTCGCGAATTGTTTCTACTCGTTGACGATTCACTTGCATAACAATATCGCCTTCTTCAAGGCCAACACGGGCAGAAGGTGAACGAGGATCTACAGAAGTAACTTCAACACCTTTATTACTGTTTTTTTGTACATTTTCAAGTGTCGCGCCTTGGAATGCAGGATGGAGTTCTTCACCGGTCGCTGTAACACCTGATGCACCATCAAGGGTTACTTTCACTGTTTTAATTTTACCATCGCGGTAAATGCCTAGTTTTATCTCACGGCCTTCACCTAGCGTAGCAATTTTGCTGCGTAGTTCATGAAAGCCACTAATGTCACCACCGTTAATGCTAACAATAACGTCACCTGCTTTTATACCTGCTTTACTTGCAGCAGTGTCGTCCATTACTTGCATTACATAAGCACCTTGTTTGACATCAAGTTGCTGTGCTTTTGCAAGTCCTGCATCAAGTGGACGACCAGAAATGCCTAACGAGCCTCGACGCACTTCACCATGTTCAATAATTTGATCGACTAGATTTTTCATCATATTAGATGGAATCGCAAAACCAATACCCACGTTGCCGCCAGAAGCACCTAAAATAGCGGTATTAATACCAATCAACTCACCATTAAGGTTAACTAAGGCACCGCCAGAATTACCTTGGTTAATAGCTGCGTCGGTTTGAATGAAATCTTCGTAGCCCTCAATGTTTAAACCACTTCGACCAAGGGCACTAACAATACCTGATGTAACTGTGTGGCTAAGGCCAAATGGGTTACCAATAGCGACAGCAAAGTCACCCACTCGTAAATTATCTGAGTTTGCGAGTTTGATTTCAGTTAAGTCATCAGCGTCTATTTGTAAAAGAGCGATGTCTGATTCTGTGTCAGTACCAATTTTAGTAGCTTCAAATTCACGGCCATCTTCGAGAGTAACTACCATTTTTTCGGCGTCTTGGATTACGTGGTTATTAGTCACTACATAGCCCTCATCAGCATCAATAATGACCCCTGAGCCTAATCCACTAAATTGGCGTTTTTGACTGCGAGGCTGTTGCTGTCCAAAAAAGTATTCGAGAGGATCTGCACGGCGGCGTACTTCTTTAGAGCCTGAAACTTGGATACTTACAACACCAGGAGATATTTTCTCTAGCATGGGGGCAAGAGTGGGTAGTTGTTGACCATTTACTGCAATTGGCATTTTTGCATAAGACGCTACAGGGTTCATTAATAAGCTTGTAGATAAAATAGCTGCGCTGATAAGTGATAATTTCATTTTCATTTTCATAGTCAGGGGTAACTCCACTTAAGAAAAGCAAAAACAAAAAGGGCTACTTTAAAAGCAGCCCTTTTTGGTTTATTAAGATAAAACAACAAAGCTGTTATATCTAAAGACTATGGGGTCTAAAAAAAGTTCATCAAGATACTTTAGAATGTTCTGAAACTTTATTTTGACCAGCAAATAAACCAGATTCACCCGATACATAATCAGCTGGTTGTGCTGCGGCTGAAGAACGATCTGAACGACGCTCTTTTAAAGACGCTTGTAGCTGTTCTGTTGTTTCTTTAGAAAAATAAGGTTCTGCTGGTGCTTTATTTCTATCTTCTAGAAGAAGTTGGTTTGTTTCTTCAACGTGACTAAGCAGTTGATCATAGTTTTCTTTCATTTTATTTACGAGCTTGCCAGTATTCGCTAAATGATCAGCTACATCTTGACGATACTGCTCTAACGCATTTTCAGCTTGCTCTGCCTGCTCTTTTAATTCATCTTGTTTGAATTGTTTTTTAGTAACAAATGCGCCAATAAAAAATGCTACAACAGCAGCAATAACAATTAAACCTACCCACATAACTGTGCCCATAAAAACTACCCCTTTGGGAAAATAACTAACGAATGCCGATTCAATTATAAATCATACTAAGTGTAATATACCCCGAGTTATGATGCGTGTTAATATGCTTTGCAAATTAAACTGTGTTTTAACTGTAAATAGATATGACTCCTTGGCAAACATACCAACAAGACTTAAAGCGAGATGACTTTGTACACGACGCAGCACAAGAAAATGCTGTGCGCCATTTACAACGTCTATACGATGACCTAACTCAGGCAAAGCCAAAACAAAAAGGTTTTTTTGCTAAGTTATTTAGTAAAGATGAACCTGCGCCTATAAAAGGTTTGTACTTTTGGGGTGGAGTAGGGCGTGGTAAAACTTATTTAGTTGACACTTTTTACGAATCACTACCGGGCACACGTAAAATGCGCGTGCACTTTCATCGATTTATGCACCGAGTGCATAATGAGCTTAAAAAACTAAACAATACGGCTAATCCATTAGAAAAAATAGCCGACACTTTCAAAGCTGAAACAGACATAATTTGTTTTGATGAGTTTTTTGTTCAAGACATTACCGATGCTATGTTGCTAGGTGGCTTAATGGAAGCGCTATTTGCACGGGGTATAGTACTTGTTGCTACATCTAATATAGTGCCTGATGAGCTTTACAGAAATGGCCTGCAGCGTGCACGCTTTGTCCCTGCTATAGAACTGGTTAAGCTCAATACAGAAATAGTTAATGTAGACTCAGGTATTGATTACCGGTTACGCACTTTAGAGCAAGCCGAAATTTTTCATAGTCCGTTAGATGAAGATGCAGATAAAAACCTATTTGAATACTTCGATAAGCTATCGTCAGAGCCTGGACAATTAGATGAGCCGATAGAAATAGAAGGGCGAAAAATCAAAACGCGAAAAGTAGCTAAATGCGTGGTGATGTTTGAGTTTAGTGAATTGTGCGAAACAGCGCGTAGTCAGGTTGATTACATGGAGATTAGCCGTTTATATAATACGGTGATTATTTCTAACGTAAAACAGCTTGGGCAAACTAATGATGATGCCGCTAGACGCTTTATTGCTTTAGTGGATGAATTTTACGAGCGCCATGTAACTTTAATTATATCGGCTGAAAAACCTATTACCGAACTTTATACCCAAGGTAATTTAAACTTTGAATTTAAGCGCTGTATAAGCCGTTTGCAAGAAATGCAGTCTCTAGAGTATTTAGCTAGAGAGCATTTGGTTTAAATAAGTAGGTAAAAGTGTAATAGGTTAGCCATTAAAAATAAGAGGTGCATATATAGTACTTCTTATTTCTAAAATTTCTTGTGGAAAAAACAACCGGCGAGTAGCAATGTGTTTTAAGTGCTGGTATACTCCCGCGTCTGCCACGTTGCGTTCTATGCCCTCATATAGTCTAGCCACTTGTGAGCGGCGCAAAAGTCTAAAACTCGAAGGGGTTATAGCAAACTTAGAGCAGTAGTTAATATTAACTACTTGTGGTTTTAATTGAAAAACATTGGATTTTTATAAATGAAAACGTTTGTTGCTAAACCAGAAACAGTAAAACGTGACTGGTACGTAGTTGACGCTGAAGGTAAAACTTTAGGTCGCATCGCTACTGAAATCGCTCATCGCCTACGCGGTAAGCATAAAGTTGAATATACACCGCACGTAGATACTGGTGATTATATCATCGTTATCAACGCTGAAAAAGTTACTGTAACTGGTAACAAATTCAAAAACAAAGTGTACTATTCACACTCTGGTTTTCCAGGTGGTCTTAAGTCTACTACTTTTGATAAACTTCAAGCTGCAAAGCCTGAAATGATCATCGAGAAGGCTGTTAAGGGCATGTTGCCACGTGGTCCTTTAGGCCGCGCTATGTACCGTAAACTTAAAGTTTACACAGGTACTGAGCACAACCATGCTGCACAACAGCCTCAGGTTCTAGACATTTAAGGAGCACCATCATGGCAAATCAATACTACGGTACAGGTCGTCGTAAAAGTTCAAGTGCTCGCGTATTCTTACGCCCAGGCACTGGTAACATCGTAATCAACAAACGCTCTCTAGAAGAGTATTTTGGTCGCGAAACAGCACGCATGGTTGTTCATCAAGCTCTTGAGCTAGTTGATATGACTGAAAAATTTGACCTTTACATCACCGTTTCTGGTGGTGGTACAACTGGTCAAGCTGGTGCTATCCGTCATGGTATCACTCGTGCACTTATGGAGTTTGACGAATCATTACGTTCACAACTTCGTAAAGCAGGTTTTGTTACACGTGATGCACGTAAAGTTGAACGTAAGAAAGTGGGTCTTAAGAAAGCGCGTAAGCGTCCACAGTTCTCAAAACGTTAATCTGTACGTTATCAAGAATTCAAAAACCCAGCTTATGCTGGGTTTTTTGTTTTCAAATCAAAATGTTTACATTTGCAACTTAATATAAAGTTATTTATATCGACGGTGATACTGGGTGATTGCAGCAATTAATGATGATCAAATTGATTAATAACTGCGTATTAATCAAACGAAAGTTAAAAAACACTCAGATAGCTGCAAAAAAGTTAAATAATTATCGTAATTAGTTTAAATCCATCAGTTAATTGGTGGAATTTTTTGCTACAATTGGCATTGAAGTAAAATGAGTGAGTTTAACCGCACTATGTACAGTTTTTACTGTTTCCTCTTAGTGGTGTTGATCTTGGTCAGTATATTGTTTTTACAGAAGCGTTATTATAGTCGTTCGGCTTTATTCTCGAGCTTACTTAATCAAATTTTGATCAAGTTAGTTTTATTCGAGCATAGGGCTTTGAATAACCTTGTTTTAATCAAGGGTTTTAATTATGATCGCTTCTATTTTAAAAATTCGAATAATTAACCTGCTGTAACTGATGTTCTCAATATAGCAAGTGTTGAGAATCATAGTGGAGATAAGTGGATGAGCAATGCGCCTGTAGACAATGGCCGACGTCGCTTTTTAACCATAGCTACCTCTGTTGTAGGTGGTGTTGGTGCGGCTGGGGCTGCTGTTCCTTTTATTGCGTCTTGGAATCCAAGTGAGCGAGCTAAATCTGCGGGTGCGCCTGTAGAAGTAGATATCAGCAAACTTGAACCGGGACAATTAATACGTGTCGAGTGGCGTGGTAAACCTGTATGGGTTGTATCACGGACCCCAAAAATGCTTGAGCAAATGAAAGAACATGAAGGTCAACTTCGTGATCCGCATTCGCAAGAGCCACAACAATTAGAATCATCAACAAATGATTACCGTTCATTACGTCCAGAAATCTTTCTGGCTGTAGGTATTTGTACGCATTTAGGGTGTTCACCGGGCTTTTTCCAAGGTAACTTTAGTGAGAAAGTTGAAGGAACCGATGATGGCTTCTATTGCCCATGTCATGGTTCTAAATTTGATATGGCTGGCCGTGTATTTCAATCGGTACCTGCTCCATTAAACTTAGAGATACCACCTTATACTTTTCTTGATGAGACCACTATTTTAGTGGGCGAAGAAAAAGGGGCAGCCTAATGTTTGGTAAGATTATTGGTTGGATAGACGACCGTATCCCAATGACACGTGTTTGGAACATGCATATTGCACAGTATCCAGCACCTAAAAACTTTAACTTCTGGTACTTTTTTGGCTCATTAGCCATGTTGGTACTAGTAAACCAAATCCTAACGGGTATTTGGTTAACGATGAACTTTGTTCCGTCTTCTGAAGGCGCATTCGCTTCAGTAGAATACATCATGCGTGATGTAGAATATGGCTGGTTATTACGTTACTTGCACTCAACCGGTGCATCAGCGTTTTTCATCGTTGTATATATGCATATGTTCCGTGGCATGATCTACGGTTCTTATCAAAAACCACGTGAGTTACTGTGGTTATTTGGTATGTTTATTTTCTTAGCGCTAATGGCTGAAGCATTCATGGGGTATTTATTACCATGGGGGCAAATGTCGTTCTGGGGTGCACAGGTAATCATCTCCTTATTCGGGGCTATTCCGGTTATTGGTGATGACTTAACACTTTGGATCCGTGGTGACTATGTAATATCAGGTGCAACGCTTAACCGCTTCTTTGCATTACATGTAATTGCACTACCACTGGTTATTGTAATCTTAGTTTTCTTACACATTGTTGCTCTACACGAAGTGGGTTCAAATAACCCTGAAGGTATTGAGATTAAACGTAAGAAAGGCTCAGTAGCTGAAGAAGATAAGCCTAAATTTAAATTTCATGAGTATTACACTGACAAGAAAGATATTGTTGATGCGATACCGTTCCACCCTTACTACACAGTTAAAGATATTGTGGGTGTGGTTGGTTTCTTAATATTGTTCTGTTGGGTTGTGTTCTTTATGCCAGCGATGAATGGCTTCTTTTTAGAAGGTCCAAACTTCGAGGCAGCTAACCCACTTAAAACACCTGAGCATATTTTCCCGGTTTGGTACTTTACGCCATTCTATGCAATCTTACGTGCAATCCCTGATAAGTTAATCGGTGTTGCGGCGATGGGTGCATCGATTGTGGTACTTGCGTTACTACCTTGGGTAGACCGTGGTAGAGTTAAATCGGTTCGTTACCGTTGTGGTTTCCATAAATGGAACATTGCAGGTTTTGTTGTAACTTTCGTTCTTCTAGGTTGGGTGGGTGCAACTCCGCAAACTGATATGAAAACGATTATTTCTCAAATCTGTACTGTGACTTACTTTATGTTCTTCGTACTGTTGTTTGTATACAGTAAGAACGAAAAAACTAAGCCATTGCCAGAGAGGTTAACGAAATGATGAAGAAGCTTATTATTGGTTTATTTGCTTTATCAGTAAACTTGTTACCGAACATGGTTATGGCAGCGGGTCCATCGGTTCCTTTAATGGAAGCGAACAACGACCTTACTGATCAACCATCTTTACAACGCGGTGCAAAGTTGTTCATGAACTACTGTCTTGGTTGTCACCAAATGCAGTATCAACGTTATGAACGTACTTTTCGTGATATCGGTATCCCAACAGAGGTTGGTTTAGAGCAGTTGATTTTTGACGGTTCTAAAGTAGGTAGTCATATTACTAACGCGATTACAAAAGACGATGCAGCGAAATGGTTTGGTGCGGCTCCGCCGGATTTAACTCTAATTGCTCGTGTAAAATCACCAGATTATATTTACACGTACTTAAAATCGTTTTATAAAGATGAATCTCGCCCGTTTGGGGTTAACAACATTGTTTTCCCATCGGTAGGTATGCCTCACGTTCTTCAAGAACTACAAGGTTTACCAACACCTATCACTAAAGAAGTAGAAGAGCATGGTCACACTGTGACTAAAGTTATTGCTACTGAAACAGATGGTACGGGCGAATTAAGCGTAGATGAATACGACCAAGCGGCTCGTGATTTAACAAACTTCCTTGAGTACGTGGGTGAACCTTCACGTCTTGAATCGGAAGCGCTAGGTATTAAGGTAATAGGATTTTTAATTATCCTGTTTATCTTGGCATTTATGCTTAAGAAAGAATACTGGAGAGATGTTCATTAGGTTGAACATTTTTAAAGGTAATTTTGCAATAGGGGCTTAAGCCCCTTTTGCTGTTTTAGTTATTTAATGGAGGTATAGGCATGGCCGTAGCTGCCAATAAGCGCCCTGTAATGACCCTTTTTTCTGGTGCTAACTGTATGTATAGCCACCAAGTACGTATTGTACTTGCGGAAAAAGGTGTAAGTGTAGATATTCATTTGGCTGAAAAAGATAACTTGCCAGAAGCACTTCACGAAATTAACCCTTACGGTACAGTGCCAACACTGATTGACCGTGAGCTTGGTTTATACCAGGCAAACATCATCATGGAATACCTTGATGAACGTTTTCCTCATCCTCCACTAATGCCTGTTTACCCGGTAATGCGTGGTCGTAGCCGCTTAATGATGCACCGTATTGATACTGATTGGTACAGCCTAGCTGACAAAATCAGTAACAACACGTCTGATGCTGCTCAAGCTCGTAAAGAGCTAACAGAAGCATTGCTTGCTGTAGCACCTATTTTTAGCGAAGCACCTTACTTTATGAGTGAAGAGTTTAGCTTAGTAGACTGTTATTTAGCTCCACTATTATGGCGTTTACCAGAGTTTGGTATTGAGCTTAATGGTGCAGGTTCTAAAGAGCTTAAAGAGTACATGATCCGTTTATTTGAACGTGAGTCATTCCAAGCCTCTTTAACTGAAGCTGAGCGTGAGATCCGTTTATAATGACGCCTAATCGTCCTTATTTATTACGTGCTTTTTTTGATTGGATAGTCGATAACGAGTGTACACCGCATTTAGTGGTAGACGCTGGATTTGCAAATGTACAAGTGCCAACACAATTTGTTCAAGACGGACAAATTGTTTTAAACATAAGTCCATCAGCGGTCACACAGTTTTCGTTAGACTTAACCCAACTTAGCTTCAGTGCGCGCTTTGGTGGTCAGCCAATGCAAGTGTATGTACCTCTAGGTGCTGTGCTTGCAATATACGCGCGTGAAAATGGCGAAGGAACAGTCTTTACCGCAGATGAGTTTTTAGAGGACGAAGACGATTTTGTGCCAGAGCTTGAAAGTGTTGATTCATCAGCTGAGTATATTGATGAAACACCACCAGAAAAGCCTGAGAAGAAAAAGGGCTCTCATTTACGCGTTATTAAATAATAAGTAAATGCCAAAAAAAACCGCTGAATAAGCGGTTTTTTTATGTCTGTAATAACTCATTAAATTTTATAGTCATTGAATTAGAAAATTAATCTTCTTAACTATAAATTATCACCAGAGTTGGTGAGGTTACATATATTCAAATACTTTAATCACACGCTCTACGCCAGATACATTACGGGTAATATTTACAGCTTGAGTTGACTCAGAGTCAGACACTAAACCCATTAAAAAAACTTCAGCATTTTCTGTCACTACTTTAATGTTATTACTGCTAATGTCTTTTGCTGTTAGTAGCTGGGCTTTTACTTTAGAAGTTAGCCAAGAGTCATGAGTTTGTGTAGTAATGCCAATATTTGAGCCAATACGAATTTGGTTATGTATTTTACGAATACCTGAAACGCCTTCAATGGTACGCTGTGCTTCGTTTCTCATTTCTTCATTTGCCACTTGGCCAACAAGTAAAACAATACCATTAACGCTTACAGCGCTTACGTTGGCAAACTTTTCAAGGCGTTCTACTTCGCTAAGTGCAATACTGGCTTTTATTTCAATATTGTTATCGTCAATTTGAGAGCCAATGGTACGACGGTCGTTCGCTGCAGTTACTGCACTGGCTGTACCTGCAATAACAGCGGCTGCGCAGCCTTGCAGTAATACAACAGTACCTAAAACAATAAGAGAGCGTTTAAACATAATTTTCATCCTGAGGGAAAAGCGTTAAATCAACAAGTTCGCTTAAACAATGTAAGTTAACTAAATGGGATTCGATAATGCGGCTAGGGCGTTTAGATGGCGATCTAATTTCAACATCGTTAGGTCCAAGTAGGCCTACTAACTCGCCACCATCATCACCAACCATAACTATGACCTTCATATCTTTAGTTAGTGCAGCTTCAACGGCAGAAATAACATGTTTTTCGTTACCGTTTATAGCCAGTACAAGCAGTAAATCACCTTGCTGGGCAAAAGCGCGGACTTGGCGAGCAAATGTATCGTGATCGTCTACTTGAGTACTTTGTCCAAGATTAACGTTTTCTTGCGATAGAGCAATTGCAGGTAAGCAGGGACGTTCGGTTTCATAATGATTAACCAATACACCCGCTATATGCTGAGCTAGCATGTGGCAATTTGCAGTACCGCAGCAAATGAGTTTATTTCCGTTGATCAGACTTTGTGCAATAGTAAATGCAGCTGACTCAAGCGCACTAGGTAGCACTTCACCAGCAGCGATTTGAACTTGAATGCTTTCTGTAAAAATTTCTTTAATTGTGTCTTGCATAGCCTACCAATAATTTATCTTTGTATTTGCGTTTAAAATACATTTTTAAGCCAATTAATATTAGGAGATGCTTCTCCTGTAATGGCTACATAATCAATTCTTAGTGCTTGGTTAGTTAAATTTTTAGCTGCTAAGTAATGATAAATACTACGTTTTAATCGAGCTTGTTTTTGCGGGCTAAGCGCATAGTTGGCACCGCCACGGGCATTATTTTTACGAAACTTAACCTCAACGAATACAAGGGTATCGCCTTCTTTCATAATGACATCAAGCTCACCAAAGGGGCAGTAATAATTACGTTCAATGGGTGTTAACCCTTGAGTAGTTAAGTATTTTTGCGCTTCAAGCTCATAATACTGGCCTTTTTCGCGACTATTGTGCCACAGCTCTTTAAACCACGACATGCCGCCCCCTTAATTAAGTTTAATTTATAGTTTGTATGTCACCTGCTGATTGCATAAACAATGGTACAGGGCGTTGTGTTTCTAATTGCACAGGCTTAATGCGACGGTTTGTATATTGAGCCCAGTCGAGCATACGTTCTATATGGCCGTTGGTATTAACAGATAACTTACCGCTTAAACCACTATATTGATTGCCTGGCATTACGCTTAACTGCCTGATGTCATGTAATATTGATACAGCATCGTAGGCCATTGCAAATAAGCGTTGGCTAATATCTACTTGCTCTGGCCATAAAGAATTGTATTGCTGGCGTAAATTATGTTGTTTAATTTGCGAATCAAGCATCCAAGGTAATTCAGTAAAGTATAGGCCGTCTAAGTCGCCTTTGTCAGTACTGTCAATTTGTTTACTATGACTTTTAGAGCTGGCATAAAGTGGAATACGATCTGCAAATGTACTTACGTTTACATCAAGGTAAGGTTTAATTAAGCGTGTTTCTATTGCATCACCCAAAATATAAATAACGTCTATATCACTACGCGAACGGGTTTCGTTTTCTACTTCCTGTTTAAATAGTGCTTTAATCGTTTTTATGCGCTCTTTTGATTTATCAACTTCTAACAAGCTGGTAATTGTATTTGGCATATCTTTTTTATCGTTATAAAAACCTATTTGCGGCTTGGTTTCGCTATAGCGTTGCCACTGTAAGTTAAAGTAATCAACCAAGCGTTGGCCATTTGCGTTATTTGGTGCAAGCAACATAGGTTTTTGATAGCCCTTAGTTAAAAAGTGTTCTAAGGCTTGTTGTACTTCGTGCTCAGGGTTAAGTGCAAAGTAATAATGCTGAAGCGAAATTCGCTCACCATCAAAGGTGTTTAAATGTAGTACCGGAGTATCAATAAGAGTTTGTGCATTAGCAAGTTTATCAATATTTGCTTTAAGTAGAGGACCAATTACAAAATCAGGCTTTATTTCTTCAAGTTGCGCTGCAATTTCTTCTGTACTTAGGTTTTCATCAATAAAAATAGTGTCGTTGATATTTTGTGTATCAAGTGCAGCTAATACGCCAGCTTTAAGGGCATCACCTAAACGCTCGTTAGGGCCTGATTGTGGAAACAGTACAACTAAGCGCTCTATATTGATAGGAGCAAGCTCAGTAAGCATTTCACCTTGTTCAGGTAATATAGTAAAAGCCGGATGCCCAATATAGCGTCTGCGCCAATTGTTGATCGCTTGATCTAACTCTACGCCACTACTTGCATATACTTGATGATATAACGCTAGGTTAGCCCACCCTTGCTGAATAACCGAACCACGGTTAAAGCGTTCAAGCGCGTAAGAAGAAAGTTGCTTTAAGTTATCCCACAAATTTTGATTAAGTTGAGGGATTTCTATATTATTTTTTGTTGCTGTTTCAGAGGCTCTAAAAAAGTAGGGTGCAGCTTTTTTAGGAAAATTTTGCGATGCGTAAATGCTGGCCGTTAAAAACTGATGCCAAGCAAAATGCTCAGGTTGAGTCAGTTGTCCGTCTAGCGACTGTAAAATAACCAAAGCTCGATCATTTTTATTCTGTTGTTTTTGTGCAAATGCAATATAAAGACGGTTCTGGATTTGATCAACACTTGCGGTTAATTCAAGCTCATTCCCAATTATCTCTAATAAAGGCCAGTTTTGCTCACTAATTGCTGCATCACGGGCGCTATACAATAACTGTATTTTATCGGCACCTTGGCGGTTTTGCGCCAATTGATAGATAGATTGCGCACTGGTTGCCTGATTTTGCAGTGCATTAGTGCGGTTACTTACGTTATCGCTGTTTTTAGTTGGTTTTTCGGTTGTGCTACACGCCGATAACCCTGACAATATAATTAATAGACTAACTAGTTTAAGTCGCACAATGATTTCCCAATACGTTAACGCGATTTGCTTATATTACTGACTGACGCAGGAGACCTCAATGTTAAATGAGGAGAATTCACAGAAAATTGGCACTCTTTACATTGTTGCCACCCCAATTGGCAATTATGACGACTTAAGTCACCGTGCCATTGCGACATTATCGCAAGTTGACTTAATAGCTGCTGAAGACACTCGCCATACCGGCAAGCTACTTAGCCACTTTGGTATTAAGGCAAAAACGTTTGCATTACACGACCACAACGAAAAGCAAAAAGCACAACAAATTATTGATCAACTTAATCAAGGTTTAAATATTGCTTTAGTATCTGACGCTGGTACGCCACTAATTAGTGATCCAGGCTACGCTGTTGTAAATCTATGCCGCGAACAAGGCGCCCATGTTACACCTGTTCCAGGTGCATGTGCTGCAATTACAGCCGTATGTTGTTCAGGCTTACCAACCGACCGCTTTCAGTTTATTGGTTTTACGCCAGCTAAAAGCAAAGCTCGCCAAGACTTTTTTATCGAAGCTGTTAACTCAGGCATTACCAGCATAATGTACGAAAGTACGCACCGTATTATGGCAAGCCTTGATGATTTAGCACTAGCCCTTGGTGATGAGCAGCAAGTTGTGTTTGCTAAAGAGCTAACCAAAACCTTTGAAACATTTTTTAATGGTAGTGTAAGTGAGCTTAAACAGTTTTTAACTGATGATCCTACCAAGCAGCGCGGCGAAATAGTGCTTATGCTTCCGGGCAAACCAAAGCAAATAGACGATGTTCCGCCTGAAGCGCGCAAAATGCTGGCACTTCTTGAAAGTGAAATGCCAATGAAAAAAGCCTGTGGTGTGGTTGCAGAATACTTTGGTATGAAGAAAAACGCTTTATATAAAACAATTATTGAAGAAAAAGAGTAAATTTTACTGCGCTTGGTATTAGCCTCATGTATACTGCGCGCCGAGTCAGCCAAGATGATCGCTGCCTGTGACGAAAATGATCAGGGGGAGGAAAGTCCGGGCTCCATAGGGCAGAGTGCCAGCTAACGGCTGGGGGGCGTGAGCCCACGACAAGTGCAGCAGAGAGGAGACCGCCAATCTCGATTGGTAAGGGTGAAAGGGTGCGGTAAGAGCGCACCGGGCCGCTAGTAATAGTCGGTTGCAAGGTAAACTCCACTCGGAGCAAGACCAAATAGGGTTCCTTATGGCGTGGCCCACGTTGGAACCGGGTAGGTTGCTTGAGCCATAGAGCGATTTATGGCCTAGACGAATGATTATCACTTTCTTCGGAAAGGACAAAACCCGGCTTATACGGCTGACTCACTCATTCAATAAAAAGCCCGTAGTTAACGCTGCGGGCTTTTTTGTGTTTAAATTTTAGTTAATAAAATTTAAGTATTATTAAATAATATTTTTCCCTTGTTCTGGATCGCGAGATTGCTCTGCTTGTTCACGTATTTCGTCAGTATCACTGCTTACATCATCAAGTGTTTTAGTTTGCTCGACAGTTTCATTTTTTTCGCTTTGTATTTGCGATGGTTGTTCTTCCTCTAAACTAGAAACACTTTCATTAGGGTCGGTGAGTATAATTCTCTCTCGTGCGTCATCAGGCATGCTGATTTTTTGTTTTGTGAACTCATTGACTAATTCGCGCATAAGTTGGGAGGCTACTTTTAATGGACTGTGCTGCTCGCTATTAACCCAAAAATACAAAACGAAGTTAATAGTAGATGAGCCTAAGTTTTTTATTAAAACCTGTGCGGGTGGGTCGCTAAGTACTGCATTTTGTTGATTGGCAATATCTAGGGCGAGGGTTTGTGCGCTGCGTATATCGTTATCATAGCCAATACCAATTTCTACTTTGCCGCGCATTTTTGGATTGGCAGTCAGGTTTTTAATGGTATTTTTATATACAGTCGCATTAGGTATTTGAATATGATTGCCATCGTAATCAACAAGTGTGGTTGCTCTTGCTGTTACTTTTTTAACAATACCTAATCGGCCATCCACTTCAATTACATCGTCAATTTTAAAAGGTCTTTGTACGCTCAGTAATAAACTAGCAATAAAGTTCTCTGCTATGTCTCTAAAAGCAAAGCCGAGTATTAAACCTATCAACCCAGTCCCACTCATAATAGCAACAGCAAACTGAGTAAGCCCTGCTAAACGTAAAAATAAATACACCCCAAATAAAATTATCAGGGTGCTTATGCTGCGCCTTATGACTAGGTGAACAAGCTTGCTGTCAGTCATATAGTCAATGGGTTTGATTAGTAATCTAGAAAGTGGTCCTGAAATTAAGTAACTGAGTACTAAAAGCATTATGCCGAGTAAAAGAGTGGGTAATATTTGCGCTGTTACGTGAAGTAATTGCACGCCTTGCCCATAAAAGAAATTCCACGAAAGTGTATCAACTTTGATCACGTCAGTTATTGGTGTTGTATTATTTAGCGCTACACTGCTTTTTAGGGTACCGAGCATGGCTCATCTTCCGTGTTATAGTCATTTATAGATAAATATTAGCAAGTTTGGTACCAAACGCTTATAACTTGGCAAATATTTTGCTGTAGTAACGTAATACAAATATTGAGGTTTAGAATGAAAGAAGCTAAACGAGGACAGCAAGCAGAGCAGCCTGCACATATCCCTTTTATAGGTTGGTGGGATATTGTTAAACGTATTTTTAAGCAAATGAGTGAAGATAACTTATCTATAGTGGCTGCCGGTGTGGCATTTTATGCACTGCTTGCTATTTTTCCAGCCATTGCGGCGTTGGTATCAGTGTATGCGTACTTTTCATCCCCAACAGATATTAGTGAGCACTTAAGTAAAATAGTTACTTTGCTTCCACCAAGCACCAGCGAACTGATTTTATCTCAGGTTTCTAGCCTTGCTAAAACATCAAGTGCAAGCTTGAGCTTAAGTGCAATTGGTACGCTTATACTTACAATTTGGAGTAGTTCTAAAGGCAGCCAAGCACTTATTACTGCGTGTAATATTAGTTATCGTGAATATGAAAAACGCTCTTTTTTTCAGGCTCAATTAGTCCGTATTCTATTTTCGGTAGGAGCGATTGTAGTCGCAATTTTTGCACTATTAATTATTGGTATTTTACCTATTGTACTTAATTTAGTGGGACTAAAAGAAAGCATAGATTTATTAATTAAACTCATTTCTTGGCCATTATTGGCTTTTACCTTTAATTTTGCATTGGTACTTTTATATCGTTATGCCCCACATCGTAAACCTGCTAAATGGCGTTGGATCACAATGGGGTCGTCTATTGCTACCGTGCTGTGGATTTTGGCATCTATAGGTTTTTCATTTTATGTATCGCGTTTTTCTAGTTACAACGAAACTTACGGCTCACTAGGTGGTGTAGTGATCATGCTGATGTGGTTGTATATCAGCGCTTACATAATCACATTAGGTGCTGTAATTAATGCAGCTACTGAGCAGCAAACAGGTAAAGATAGCACTGTAGGGCCGGCTAAAGAGCGTGGGCAGCGAGGCGCCTATGTAGCAGATCACCTCGATGTAAAAAACGAATAAATTGCAGATTAGTTAGCTAAGTTAATAAGTGCAGTAATTTGATCTTTAAATTCTTGTGCTGCAGGACCAAGCCTGTCGTTGTCGTTGCACATTAAATATAAATTAAGAGTACGGGTTGTACCTTGATCTAAATTAAGTGCGATGAGGGTTTGATCTTCAATTAAGTGTGCAATTTGTGTTTTTGGCAGCCAAGCGTAACCTAAATTTTGACTAACCATATCAATAGAGTTGCGTAAGTGGCTTACTGTCCAGCGCATATCTGCACCTAGCCAGCCTTCATTGTGACTGGTGTGGGTTGCTGAGTCGCGAACTACTATTTGCCGGTGTAGCTTTAAATCGCGAAAGTTGAGTTGTTCAGTATATTGTTGTAATACATGGTCTTTATGCGCAACCGCTATAAACTCTATATCGCATAACGTACTGCAACTAATTCCATAGATAGGAATTGACGAAATAGCTAAATCAACCACTGAGTTATGTAATAATTCGTTTGCACCGGTTAGCACGCTTTCTACTAAATCAATTTTTAAAAGAGGGTAAAGCTCACTCGTTTTAGCAAGTGCTTGATATAAAATAGCGTGTGGAAAAACCTCATCAACAGCTATTTTTAATGTGCTTTCCACGCCTTCGCTTAGTGTACTTGCTACCGATTCTATTTTAGTCGCTTCCTCAATTAAAAACTCGGCTCTGCGTAAAATCAGCTTACCGCTATCGGTTAAAAATGCTTTACGGCCTTTTACTTCAAGCAACTTAATTTGCAAGGCGGCTTCAAGTTTTTGCACAGCATGGTGTACGGTTGACTGACTTTTATGTACAGCTGCGCTTGCGCCTGCAAACCCGCCATGATCCACTACCGCTTTAAACATTCGCCATTGCTCTAATGTTGCTTTTGCCATTTTTAAATCCTGTTACTACTTTATATCTGATTGCTTAACTTGACCGCGCAGACGCATTATTTATTGCGTAACAGTGATTTTTTGTCTGTTTATTTTAACAAAGCTACTTTTTTATCAGCTAGAAGTGCCATAAAACTGCTTTTATTTAAAGGTCTTGAAAATAAATAACCTTGACCGTAATCGCATCCTGCTTCAAGTAGTAGCTGCATTTGTAATTTAGTTTCAATTCCTTCGGCGATTACTTTTAAGCCCAACTGATGCGCCATAACAATGATGGCTTCACACAATGCAAGTTCTTGGCTACCTATTTGAATATTATCAACAAAACGTTTATCTATTTTTAAATAGTCGGTGTCCATTTCTTGTAAGTAAGCGAGCGACGAATACCCGGTACCAAAATCATCAAGAGCAAGCTGCATACCTGATTTTACTATTTCTTTTAGGCGTCTTTGCGTAAGTGCTTCAGGGTTAACCATTAAGCCTTCAGTTATTTCTGCGACAATTGACGAAGCAGGCAGTTTTGCTGCTTTTAGCATATCGTACCATTCATCTATGCCACTCTCTGGCGTGGATAATTGCACTGGCGATACGTTTACACTTATTTGAAAAGTATCATCGGTTAGTGTTTTTATATCGTTAAGTGTTTGCAAAGCTTGGGCAAATACAAATTGGCCAATTGCATTTATTTGCCTGGTTTCTTCAGCAAGTGGGATAAATGCGATAGGGCTGATTAGGCCTTTTTCGGGATGTTGCCAACGAATAAGCGCTTCAGCTTTATGAATATGTAAATCATTTAAAGCAACTATGGGCTGATAAAATAACTCAAATTGTTCAAGTTCTATGGCACTTCGTAAGTCTTTTAATAGCACCATGCGCGCGTGTGCATATTCGCGCATGTCAGTAGAGAAAAACTCAAAACAGTTACGACCATTACTTTTTGCTTTATACATAGCCTGATCGGCTGCCTTTAAAAGCTGTTCAGTATTTTCACCATCATTAGGAGCGCAAGCAATGCCTATGCTTGCACTAATAAATAACTCTTCGTGTTCAAGATGCAAAGCTGACGATAAGCTAAGTAAAATATTACTCGCAATTTGATTAATATGGCGCGTACTTTTAATGTGATTAAATACAATAACAAACTCATCTCCCCCAATTCGTGCCACAAACTCAGCATTTTTTGCCGACTGCACTATACGTTGCGATACGAGTTTTAATAAGTTATCGCCATAGTGATGGCCTAATGTGTCATTAATATCTTTAAAGTGATCTATATCTAAAAGCATAACAACTAATTGATTATCTGAAGTAACAACATTTGAAAATCGTTGATTTAACCGCTCCTTTAACTCTAAGCGATTTGGTAAGTCAGTTAGGTGATCAAAATGAGCTTGTCGCCAAATAGTTTCATCAGCTTGTTTTTTTTCTGTGAGGTCTGTGAATATCGCGATACGACTAACAGGTGCATTATTTTTATCATAAACAGTATCGATTGTGAGCCACTCAGCATACAGAATCCCATTTTTTTTACGATTGATTACTTCGCCTTGCCAACGGCCAGTTTGCTGTAATTCGGACCACATTTTATTGTAAAAATTCTTATCATGTTTTCCTGATGAAAGAATGGCAGACGACTGCCCAATAACTTCTTCTTTATTATATAAAGTCGTTTTGCAAAACGCAGGGTTTACATCAAATATAACACCCGTTGGATCGGTGATTGCCATGCCTTCACTACTGTTGTTATAAACTAACGAGGCAAGGTGGAGTGCTTCTGCATTAATTTTTCGCTGGGTTATATCGCGTAGTACTACAACGTATTCATTTTTGCTTTGCATTTTGCTAATACGTGCTTCAAAGCTGCGCTTAGGATCTGATTTTTCGAGTGTGATTTCTAAATTGCTCGAAATATTAAGTTTAGGTAATTGTGCCAATAAAAGCTGAACATTACTGTGTGAAAGTATTGATGATAAATGGGGTACTGCATTGTTGTTTGGGTCTACTTGATGCTTAAATTGCCCTGTTATGTTGAGAATATCGCCATGGATGTTAATTCTAACGTAACTATCGGGCAGAGTATTAAGCAAGCTAGTAAGCTCATCATGCTTGTTTTTTAAATTAGCCTCAGCTGTTAACCGAGTTTGCGTCATTGATTTAAAACGCTGATAGAGAGTATTTAGCTCTGGATTATTGGGTTGTATTCTTTGTGCTGGCATCTCGCCCTTAGCTAACACATTTGTTGCGCTTGTTAGATTATTAATTGGATCAATAATACTGGTTTTAAGTAGCTTACGTGCAATTAAAGACAGTACTAACAGCGATAAAATAAATACACCAATCGCTATAAAAAAATTATTATTAATTTGCTTTAAAGCATGCGTGACAGGAAGTGCAATATGTATATTTAAGCTGTTATTACTCGGATCGCTATAAATAACAGAGTGATGAAGTATTCGATCTTCACCCTCAATCGATTTTATTTTTGTTGATGCCTCATTATCAATAGAAGAATCAGTTGCTAATAAAGTCTGTGCAATATTATCGCCTAGCGCGGCCGTTGTAGGCGGGTAACGCGCTAAAATTTTTCCGTTAGAATCAGCAATTGCAGCAATAGAGCCTGACGGAAGTTCAATGTCATTAAAAGCATTGTTCCACCAGTCAAGCGCAACAACGATTACTACAACACCTTGAGTTACATTTTTTTTATTAATAATAGGTAACGCAAAATTAAGAGTGTTTTTTTGCAGGCTTCGGTCATGCTGAAAATAACCTACTGACAGTTGGTTACTTTTTAAGGCGTTCTGAAAATATGCACGATCGGCAATATTTATCGTTCTGGTTAACCCACTTGTTGCACATATGGCAATGCCATTTGGATTTATGATCCCGATATTGGCAACATGCGCGTAAATAGATTTAAATTGATTAAAATAATTAGGGCAGGTTGTTGCTATATTTTCTTTCTTACTTTCCTCTTTAGCCAAGTAACGTGCTAAACGGTCAATATCATCGACTAAGTGCTTTTGCTGTGAAATTAATTGCTTAGCGATATTTTCTACTTCTTTTTTACTTTGCTCAATAGAGTGATTGCGTTCAAGCAGCAGTGTAAAAATAATTACAGCGATGCCCGGAATACTTAGCAATATAAGCAAACGATAAAGCTGATGTTTGAGAGAATAAGTAAAAATAACCATTCCTTAGTTTTGTATTTTGCAATAACAATTGTAGCCAAATTCACTCCAAATAACCATAGTAATTATAAGGTTGAAAATGTAACCAATGAATCATTATAGTTCTATTTTTTGGAATGTTAAGGTCGATTTAAAGACATAGTTGTTTTGTTTAATGAATGATTTAATAGCCTCATAAACTTATTTTTTAGAGTGAATTAAAAAATGAAAATATCAAAAATACTTACAGCTTATGCAACTCAAGATGGCGATGGCATTAGCATTAGCCGTATACCTGGGTTTGATGGTAAATATTTAGATCCCTTTTTAATGATTGATGAACTTAAGTCAGACGACAAAAAAGATTATATGGGAGGCTTTCCTGAGCATCCGCACCGAGGTATTGAAACGTTTACTTATATTCTAAAAGGTGGCTTTGAGCATCGTGACCAAATGGGTAACAGAAAAGCAATTAAAGCAGGTGATGTGCAATGGATGAGTACCGGGCGCGGCGTCATGCATAGTGAAATGCCACTCGCTGATACTGTTAACGGTTTGCATGGCTTTCAAATTTGGATCAACATGCCAAGTGCAGAAAAAATGCGTGATTCACGTTATCAAGATACTACTAAAAACCCAGCTCCGAGTTTTACAAATACGCAAGGTGTGACGTTAAAAGCACTTGCGGGATCGTGGCAGTTCGAAAGTGAAACGCTTACAAGCGCTTTGCAAAGTTTAGCTGCTAATGCAGCGCTCGCTGATATTACATTACCTGCTGGTAAAAGCATGGATTTAGAGCGTCTTAGCCAACAAAAAGTAATGCTTTATATTCATAGCGGCTCACTAATAATGAGCGACAACCAAACAATACCAGCGGGTAAGTTACTTATTTTGGAACCAGACAGTGACATTAATATTAGCTCTGAGCGCGGCGCTGGTGTTCTGGTTTTAGCCGGCGATCCACTTAATCAGCCGATTGCTCATATGGGGCCGTTTGTAATGACGACGCAAGCTGAAGTACAGCAAGCAGTGCGTGATTATCAAAACGGCGAGTTTGGCAAAATTTAACGGTATTTTTAGGAGAGTTTTATGGGATTATTAGTTAACGGCCAATGGCAAGATAAATGGTACGACACTGATTCAAGTAATGGTAAGTTTGAGCGCGAGGCGGCGCAGTTACGTCACTGGATAACTGTTGATGGTAGCGCTGGAATAACGGGCGAGGCCGGTTTTAAAGCACAAGCTAACAGGTATCATTTATATGTATCACTCGCGTGTCCTTGGGCTCACCGAACGCTTATATTTAGAGCGTTAAAAGGGTTACAAGATTTAATTACTGTGTCGGTTGTTAGTCCTGATATGCTTAATAGTGGTTGGGAGTTTGATACGCAAAACCACAGTACTGGCGATGCATTATTTAATAGTAATTACTTACATCAAGTGTATACAAAAAATAACCCTGAGTATTCTGGGCGAGTAACGGTTCCCGTATTGTGGGATAAAAAGCTGAATAAAATTGTTAGTAATGAGTCTGCCGATATTATACGTATGTTCAATAGTGCGTTTAATGAATTAACAGGTAATAAAGATGATTACTATCCTGAGGCACTGCAACCAAAAATTGACGAATTAAATGCACTGATTTATCCAAACATAAATAATGGTGTTTATCGTACGGGGTTCGCTACAACTCAGGATGCGTATGAAGAGGCATTTAGTGATGTATTTAAAGCACTCGATACAGTAGAGAGGATACTGAGCAAGCAGCGTTATTTAGCCACAAATGAACTCACAGAGGCTGATTGGCGATTATTCACCACGCTCATTCGGTTTGATAGTGTGTATGTTGGCCACTTTAAATGTAATTTACGCACAATTGAAAGCTACCCTGCTTTGAGCGGATACCTTAGAGAGTTATATCAGGTTAAGGGAGTAGCAGAGACAGTTGATTTTTACCACATTAAACGTCATTACTATTTTAGTCATACAATGATTAATCCAACACAAATTGTGCCAAGTGGCCCAAGTATTGATTACTTATCTGATCATGGTAGAAATGTTTAACGTTTAAGCAAAAAGCCTAACAAGCCAACCGTATTTTCTTACCAAGCTGGTTTCGCCTTTCCCCGCTTGTACAGCTGCACCGGCTAAAAAGGCACTTGTTAGTCCCACTTTAGTTGCGGCAAAACGCTTTAGTCTATATTGAAACGCTGCATGATGTTGGCGTTTCAGCTCACTGCGCGTGTCCATTTGATTACTCAGAGCATCAACGTTTTCATTAGGTGCTTTAATTAAGTAGTTAACTAACATAGTAATTTCCTTATAAGTTAAACAGTTGTTTTAAGCTTTTAAGTGTTTTACTAAAGCCAATTTTATTGCTTAGGTAAACCGTATTTTTCCAAAGCCATGCTAAACAAGCAACTTGCAGCAAAGTAGCTGTTGCAATACTTAGCCATACTGACCCAAAAAGATCATATACACCGTATCCAACAGCACCTAGAAATCCTGCCCACAACAAAACCAAACCACTGGCAAAACAGCCTAAAAATATAGTGATCAATGCAAGCGATCTAAGCGATAACCGCCATTCAGCTTTAGCAAGCTGATGGGTGATCTTTCCTTGAGTTTGGTAATCATCCTTGAGCTGCTTAGAGTACTCTAAAAGCTTTGCTACATGATCTTGCCAATCGTCCTTTTGGCTCTGCTGCTCAGTAGTTTGGTTTTGCGCTTCACCATCCTTGGCTGCGCTTGTTTGTGGGTTATTCATCACTGATTACTTACGACGAAATAGTGATGTAATCAGCATACCCGCAGCAAAAGCAATACCCGCGGTTGCTAATGGATTTTCAGAAGCAAATGCACGTGTTTTAGCTGTACATTCACTTAACTTTTCACGTGCAATAAGTTGTTTTTCGCTTAGTGCATCTGCTGAGCTAGAAGCGCCTTTACGAACACTGCTTTCAGCTGTTGCTGCTTTGCTCGAAAGTGCATCTACAGCATCGTGCGCCGCTGATGTTGCCTTCTCTGTAAGAGGAGATTCAGTATTTGTTAGTTTAACGTCAGGCTTAATATCTGAAGTTGTGTTTGGTTTCGTATTTGTTGTAGTAGCCATAATCAATCCTTAATAAGTTAAAAAATTTAAATAGTGATTTAGATTATGCAATGATTAAACCAAATTTAATTTTTAATTTAACATATTGAATATAAAGTATTTAACCTATTTTCTATTTGTTTTTTATAACTTGTAATTTGAAGAAAACAGTAACTATTACCACACGGCTAAGTAAATTTTACAAAAAAGTGAAGTACTTTAAAAATTGTAAATATTCATTGGTTATTCAGTAAATCAAGCGTGTGAAGTAAAAGTGATAAAAGCAGAATCGATATTTTTTTTCATCATAATTCCACTTTTCCCTCGTAATTCAAACGTTTCACTTGAGCCCTTATTTTTTCTAGCTTTGGTAGTCACTAAAGCTGGTCAGCTTACTTGACAAAATGGCTTGTCAAGCCCTAAACTGGAGCACTGTGGTAAAAAGTGGTTTTTAGTGGGTCACACTGGGTAAAAATAAACAAAAGTTGAATAAAACAATTTTAAAGTAGGTTTTTTATGTTTCGTGGCGCGAGTTCACTGAGTTTGGATGATAAGGGGCGTTTTGCGGTACCGACCAAGTACCGAGAATCTCTATTGTCTGAAGAGCAGGGAACAGTTATTTGTACCGTCGCATTAAATGAGCCGTGTTTATGGTTGTATCCGCTTGCTGAATGGCTTGAAATAGAAAGCCGTTTAGCGAAAATATCTAACATGAATCCACGAGCTCGGCGAATGCAACGTATGTTGCTCGGGAATGCCACTGAATATCAACTTGATAAAAATGGTCGAATTTTGCTTGCACCGTCACTGCGGGCTCATGCATCACTTGGCAAAAAAATCATGCTAGTTGGTTTGATGAATAAATTTGAAATTTGGGATGAGGCGCGTTGGCACGAGCAGATGCACCAAGATACTGAGCTTGAAAGGCTCGGCGATTTTGAACCTAACCAAGATTTAGATAATTTTACACTCTAACTGCACAAGAAAAGGCAAACAACAGCTAATGACAGCGCAATTTGAACACGTATCCGTATTAATGGACGAAACCATCGATGCCCTCGCAATTAAGCCAGACGGTATATACATGGACGGTACGTTTGGACGTGGCGGCCACTCTGGACAAATATTAGCACGCCTTGGTGATAAGGGGCGTTTGCAAGCTATTGACCAAGATCCACAAGCGATACAATCAGCCGAAAAATTTGCTGACGATCCACGCTTTGCAATTGCACATACTCGTTTCTCAAACTTATACGAAGTAGCAGAGCAAAACGATCTGATTGGTAAAGTGGATGGCATTTTATTAGACATTGGTGTTTCGTCGCCACAACTTGATGACGCTGCGCGTGGTTTTAGTTTTATGAAAGATGGTCCACTTGATATGCGTATGGACCCTACAACAGGTCGTAGTGCCGCACAGTGGTTAGCAGAGGCCGAGTTAGATGATATTACCCACGTAATTAAAAAGTTGGGTGAAGAAAAGTTTGGTAAACGCATTGCGCACAAAGTGCTTGAAGTTCGTGAGCACACGCCAATCACAACTACCAAGCAACTTGCTGACCTTGTCGATGAAGCAGTACCGGTAAAAGATAAGTTTAAGCACCCTGCAACACGTACTTTTCAGGCTATTCGTATTTACATTAATAGTGAACTTGAAGAGATTCAAACTGCGCTACAGTCAGCTGTTAAAGTGCTAAAACCAGGCGGACGTTTAGTGGTGATTTCGTTTCATTCACTAGAGGATCGCATTGTAAAACAGTTTATTAGAAAACAGAGTCGGGGAGAAGTGTTACCCAGAGGTCTGCCTTTAACTGACGCACAAATAAATAAAAATTTGACGTTAAAAGCAGTGGGTAAGGCTATTAAGCCAAGTACTGTTGAAGTAGAACGTAATCCACGTTCTCGTAGTTCTGTACTTAGGATTGCACAGAGGTTGGGATGAGTAAAAAAGCGAGCTATCGGCAACCTAATTTATTCTTTGAAATATTAAAAGGCCTAGGAGCTAACAAGCTAACCTCGGCCTTGTTGGTTGTGATATTCGCTTCTAGTTTAGCTGTTGTGCAAACAACACACTTAGCTCGTGGCCAACTTATAAAGCAAGACCAATTATTACAAGAACGTGATGAACTCGATTTAGAGTGGCGCTACTTACTTGTTGAGGAAGAATTTTATTCGCAACATGCACGCATTGAAGAAGTCGCCATATCACAATTAAAAATGAAACGACCTACGAGTCAAGATGAGCAGGTAATAATAGTACAATGAGAAATAGAGGCAAAAAACCAGTCACTAATTTAATCACATGGCGCTTTATGCTGGTGTGTACAGTTGTGTTTATGGTGTTTGTAACACTCGTATCTCGCGCCGCTTATCTGCAAGTGATAGAACCTGATAAAGCACGTTCAGAAAGTGATAAACGTACAGTACGCGTTGAAAAGCTCCATGTACAACGCGGAATGATTTTTGACCGTAACGGTAAAGAGTTAGCGGTAAGTGTGCCTGTGGTAAGTGTATATGCAGATCCTAAAGCATTACATAAATCACTTGTCTCCAAAGTGACCAAACAAGCGCATAAAAACGGTGAAGACCATTTATCATTAGCAGAAAACACTGCTGAACTTGATAAACGTACTGCACTTTATTATAAAAATGACTTACGCTGGCGTGAGCTTGCAGATGTACTGCGTATTGATCCTAAAAAGATTAATTCTCGCCTTTTAAACGATCCTTCACGTCGTTTTGTGTATTTAAAGCGCCAAGTTACCCCTGCTGTAGCAAATTATATTGGCGATTTACGCCTGCCTGGTATCCATTTACTAGATGAATCTAAACGTTACTACCCCGCAGGTGAAGTTACCGCGCATGTTATTGGTTTTACCAATATCGATGGTAAAGGCATTGAAGGCATTGAAAAGCTATATGAAAACGCTTTAACGGGCGAGGAAGGCCGCCGTACTATTCGTAAAGACGCCCAAGGGCGCGAAGTAGCAGTACTTGACGAACGTGAACGTGTAGAGCCTGAAAGCATAGAGCTAAGCATTGACCAACGTATTCAAGCTATTGCGTACAAAGCTGTTAAATCAGCAGTACTGACTTACAAAGCCACATCGGGCTCAGCTATGGTAGTTGATGTTAAAACCGGTGAAGTACTGGCAATGGTAAATAGCCCTTCATTTAATCCAAATAACTTAAGCGATGCTGCACCTCATAAGCGTCGTAACCGCGCAATTACCGATTTGTTTGAACCAGGCTCAACTGTTAAGCCTCTAGCCATTTTGGCTGGGCTAGACTACGGCGCCATTCAGGCAGATGATACGATTGATACCTACCCAGGTTGGATGCGTTTAGGCGGTAGTTTAGTTAGAGATACCCGAAATCACGGTGAACTAACACTGCGTGAAATATTAAAGTACTCTTCAAATATGGGGGTTGCTAAAGTAACGCAATTAGTACCTAAAGATTACCTTGTTGGTTTATACCAAAAAGTAGGATTTGGCAGTGACACAGGTACTGGCATGGTGGGTGAAAGCAGCGGTTTGTTTTATCCTAATCGCCGTTGGTCTGACTTTGAAATTGCCACTTTATCGTTCGGTTATGCGATTTCGGTAAGTACTGCACAAATGGCACGTTTTTACGCCATGTTAGGCGCTGGTGGAGTTAACCGACCTCTAACTATTTTAAAGCAAGATAATGTACCTGAAGGCGAACGTATTTTTAAACAAAAAGACGTAGAAGCCGTAGTGCACATGATGGAAAGTGTATTTGAAAAAGACGGTACTGCTCGCAACATAAAAGTTGATGGGTATCGTGCTGCTGGTAAAACAGGTACATCTAAAAAAGCCGTAGCAGGTGGTTATGGTGATGAATATGTAGGTTACTTTGCAGGTGTAGCGCCGGCAAGTAATCCTCGTTTAGCCGTGGTAGTTATGATTAATGAACCAGGTGGTGATGTGTACTATGGAGGTGCCACCGCAGGCCCTGCATTTGCAGAAATCATCTCTAACGCATTGAGAATATTAAACGTAGCGCCAGACAAGGAAGAGGTTGCATACATACAAGGTAAGGATAACGATGCGTGATTTAAAGGATATTTTAAAATACATCGAAATAAATGCGCCCTCGCAACTGGTAAAACATTTACGCCTTGATAGCCGTGAAGTAACGCCAGGTGATGTATTTGTTGCTATTAAAGGCCATGCACTTGATGGCGGTCAATTTATTAATAAAGCAATTGAAAATGGCGCAACAGCTATTATTGCTGACAGATTATGTGAATTTGAAACAAGTTTTGAGCCACTATATTTAGTCTCTGAGCTTGATAAAAGGCTTCCAGAATTAGCAAGTCGATTTTATAGCCAGCCAAGTCAGGCCCTTGATTTAATTGGTGTAACAGGTACAAATGGTAAATCAACCACCACAGCAATGATTGCCCACTTAGCGCAATTTTGCAGTACTGATTCGGCTATTATTGGCACTTTAGGTTATGGTCATCCGGATAACTTAATTCCACTGATTAATACCACACCTTCAACGGTTGATTTACAACATATTTTGAGTGATTTAAATTCGCAGCATAAAAAGCTGGTAGCCATGGAAGTGTCATCTCATGGATTAGTGCAGCAGCGTGTTGCTAAATGCGCGTTTAAAGCGGCTGTGTTTACTAATCTTTCGCGCGATCACTTAGATTACCATGGTGATATGGCAAGTTACGGTGATGCGAAACTAATGCTTTTCCGTGATTTTGAGCCGCAAGTTGTAGTGCTTAATCAAGATGATTCTCAAGCTGAGCAATGGCTTGAAAAGTATGATTTCAATAACCTAATCTGTTATGGCCGCAAAAACTTAGCCCCTAAGAATGCTCAGTACGTTTATTTTTCTGATGTTGAATATTCAAGTGAAGGTATTTCGGCTCAGTTATCGACTAGTTGGGGTGATATATCGATTAAATCGCCTCTGTTTGGCGAATTTAATTTATATAACTTAACGGCCGCGATCGCTACATTACTAGGGCTTGATTATCCGCTTGAGCAATTAGTTGCAGGTTGTGCGCAGTTACAGCCAGTAGCAGGGCGAATGCAAGCATTTAGCCAAGCAGGCATGCCGACGTGTGTTGTTGATTACGCACATACACCCGATGCACTTGCACTTGCATTACAAGCATTGCAGCTGCATGTGCCAGGTGGTGTAAGTTGTGTATTTGGTTGCGGTGGTGACAGAGACAAAGGAAAGCGTGCATTGATGGCGCAAGCTGCAGAGCAAAACGCTAATAAAGTTATTATTACCAGTGATAACCCTCGCTCAGAAAACCCTGATGACATTATTGCAGATGTAGCAGGCGGTTTAACCCATCCTCGAAATGCACATTTAGAGGCTGATAGAGCAACTGCAATTCGTTTTGCTATAGAAAATGCTACAGCTGATGACGTTATTTTGATTGCAGGTAAAGGCCACGAAGATTATCAAATTATAGGCGATAAGCGAATCGACTTTTGCGATCGCCGGTATGTACAAGAACAACTAAAAAAAGCAGTAAGAGGGATAACACAATGATCCCAATGGATTTTGATTGGTTAGCTAATGTGCTAACAACCGATTATCAAGGTGATAATCAACACGTGCTTAATATAAATACTGATACTCGTACAGTGTGCGATGGTGAAGTGTTTTTAGCACTGAAAGGGCCAAATTTTGATGGTCATAAATTTATAGCTGAGGCTAAACAAAAGGGCGCTATTGGCGTTATTGTTCAGCACAAAGTTGATGTAGATATTCCACAATTTATAGTAAGCGATACACGTATTGCACTAGGTGCAATTGGCACCGCTGTTATGGCACAAGTGGCGCCTAAAACAATTGCAATTACAGGGAGTGTAGGCAAAACCACCGTAAAAGAAATGTGTGCGGCAATTTTGTCGGTTCACGGTGATGTATTAGCTACTAAAGGTAATTTTAATAACGATATTGGCGTGCCACTAACATTGTTACGCTTAGAGCCACAACATCGCTTTGCTGTTATTGAGCTTGGCGCAAACCACTTAGGTGAAATTGCCTACACCACAGCAATGACAAAACCAGATGTGGCGGTAGTATGTAATGTAGCTGCAGCCCATTTAGAAGGTTTTGGTAGTTTAATGGGCGTCGCAAAAGCTAAAGGTGAGATTTTTGATGGCCTTAAAGATGACGGTGTTGCGATTGTTAACTGCGATAGTGAATTTAGCCAATATTGGTTAGATAAGCTTGAAGGGCGTAATGTTAAACGTTTTTCTACAACTAAAAAACTAGATATTTGGGCAGAGAACATCACGCTTGATGCCAATGCGCGTGCAAGCTTTACGCTTTGCACTAAAAACAAGCAAGTACCTGTTACTTTGGCACTTCCGGGTAAGCACAATATTAGTAATGCACTTATCGCTGCTGCACTGACTAGTGAATTTAATGTAACCCTTGAAGAAATAGCCAATGCACTTGCCACAATGGGGGATGTAAAAGGGCGCGTTAATTTAATTGAAGTGTCTGATTTACTCACCGTGGTTGATGATACCTATAATGCCAATGTTAAGTCTGTAAAGGCTGCGATTGACTTGTTAAGTGATATGCAAGGTCATCGCATTTTAGCACTCGGAGACATGGGTGAGCTAGGTGAAGATGCACGTAAGTACCATCAAGAAGTTGGTGAGTACGCACTTGAGCAAGGGATTGATGAGCTATTTACATTAGGTGTATTAAGTAAATACGCAAGTGATGTGTTTGAACTACCTAATCGCCACTTTTCGAGTCGCGAACAGATGCAGCAAAAAATTCAAGAAAGTATTAATAAAGTGAATACTAAAACAACAATAGTAGTGAAAGGGTCGCGCAGTTCTCGCATGGAATTATTAGTAACCGATTTAGTTAATGGCCAGCAACAAGCCATCAATGGAGTATCATAATGTTAGTTTGGCTGGCAGAGTATT
Organism: Pseudoalteromonas sp. Z9A4; assembly: GCF_011378845.1. NCBI lineage: Bacteria > Pseudomonadati > Pseudomonadota > Gammaproteobacteria > Alteromonadales > Pseudoalteromonadaceae > Pseudoalteromonas > Pseudoalteromonas sp. Z9A4. The sequence goes on along the minus strand of NZ_WTLA01000007.1, from coordinate 44,301 downwards.
TAACACAGTATTTTAGTGGTTTTCATGTTTTTTCGTATTTAACGCTACGTGCCATTTTAGGTATTTTAACTGCGCTAATTATGTCTCTTTATTTAGGGCCTAAATTAATCCGTAGTTTGCAACGTATGCAAATAGGTCAAACAGTTCGAGACGATGGTCCGCAGTCACATTTGTCAAAATCGGGCACACCTACCATGGGTGGCTTACTTATTTTAGCAGCTATTTTTACCAGCACGCTCCTATGGGCTGATTTATCGAATAAATATGTATGGGCAACGCTGTTTGTAATTGGCTCGTTAGGTATTGTTGGCTTTGTTGATGATTACCGTAAAGTTATTCGTAAAGATCCAAAAGGTTTAATTGCTAAGTGGAAGTACTTTTGGCAATCGGTGATTGCATTAGTTGTGGCCACTGCCTTGTACTTTACCAGTGCACAAGCGTCTGAAACATCACTTGTTGTTCCATTTTTTAAAGACGTGTTACCGCAATTAGGTTTGTTTTATATCGTGCTTACGTATTTTGCGATAGTAGGTACATCAAACGCGGTAAACCTGACCGATGGCTTAGATGGCTTGGCGATTGTGCCAATTATTTTGGTGGCTTCAGCATTGGCAATTATTGCTTACTTAACAGGTAACATTAACTTTTCGGCTTACTTACATATTCCACATTTACCGCTGGCGAGTGAGCTTGTGGTTGTGTGTACTGCCATTGTGGGCGCAGGGCTTGGCTTTTTATGGTTTAACACGTACCCAGCACAAGTATTTATGGGCGATGTTGGCTCATTAGCACTTGGTGGCGCATTAGGTATTATTGCTGTTTTAGTACGCCAAGAATTACTGCTTATTATTATGGGCGGTGTATTTGTAATGGAAGCGCTATCGGTAATATTACAAGTGGGGTCGTATAAATTACGCGGACAACGCATTTTTAGAATGGCGCCGATTCATCATCATTATGAATTAAAAGGTTGGCCAGAGCCTCGCGTTATTGTGCGCTTTTGGATTATTTCTGTTGTGCTAGTGCTTGCTGGCTTAGCTACTTTAAAGATTCGATAAATGCAGTATTTAAACGAGATAAAAAACAAACAAATAACAGTGCTCGGACTCGGTGTAACCGGTCTGGGCATTGTGCGTTTTCTATTATCTCATGGCCTAACACCAAAGGTCGTTGATAGCCGAGTAACCCCGCCGGGGATTGATTGGTTAAAAGAGCACGCGCCAACTCTAGATACCCACTTCGGTAATTTGGATGACGTAGAGCTTTGTTCAAGCGATATGATTATTATAAGCCCTGGGCTTAGCTTAAAAATACCAGCTGTTGCAGATGCAATTAACGCAGGTGTTGAAGTGATTGGCGACGTTGAGTTATTTGCACGTATTAATTCAAAACCTGTTGTTGCAGTAACGGGCTCTAACGGTAAATCAACCGTGGTTACGCTCGCTTATGAAGTGTTAAAAGAAGCCGGCTATAAAGTTGCTTTGGGTGGGAATATTGGCACAGCGGTACTTGATTTACTCAATGATGATTTTGATGTGTATGTGCTTGAGTTATCGAGTTTTCAGTTAGATACCACAACGAGTTTAAAACCAGTAAGTGCAACGGTATTAAATGTGTCAGAAGATCATCTTGACCGCTACGACAGTTACCAAGCTTATATAGACTCAAAGCTAAGTATTTATAATTTTGCAGAGCTTATTGTTGTCAATGCAGACGATAGTCAAACACATCCAGTTGAGCGCGGTACAACCCCTTTAATTAGCTTTGGTGCTCAACAAGGTGATTACCATTTAGCGCAGCACAATGGCGAAACTCACTTTATGGTTAAAGGCGATGCCTTTTTACCTGTTGATACACTTGCGGTAGTGGGTAAGCACAATTATTTAAATACGCTTGCAGTAATGGCGCTCTTAAGTCCGTTTGAAGTAAGCAAAGAGCAATATAAAAATGCATTAGGTCAATTTAATGGTTTGGCTCATCGCTGCCAATTTGTAGCTGAGCTTAACGGTGTAAAGTATTTTAACGATTCAAAGGCAACTAATGTTGGAGCGACCATTGCTGCAATAGATAGTTTAGCTAGTGACGGTGAAAATCTGATTGTTATTGCTGGTGGCGATGCCAAAGGCGCTGATTTAAATGCGCTTAAACCTTACATAGAGCAGCATGTAAAAGCATTAATTTGTTTTGGTAAAGATGCAAGTGACTTAGCTGCGATTACCAATAAGAGCTATTTAACTAACAACATGGAAGAGGCCGTTACTCTAGCCAAAGTACTTAGTAGTACTGGCAATATTGTTTTGTTAGCACCGGCATGTGCCAGTATTGATATGTATAACAATTATATGCAACGCGGCGATGACTTTGTTCAGTGCGTAACGGAAGGGCAATTATGATTGCTTTTGCCGATATAAGAGATGCACTAACACCTAAACCTTCTAATCAACTGTACGACGTACCGCTGTTGTACTGCGTAATCATGCTAATTGGTGTTGGTTTCATAATGGTGACCAGCGCATCAATGCCTACCGCAGAGCGGTTATTTGATGACCCATACCATATTACCATTCGCCACAGCATGTTTTTGGCAATGGCTTTTGTTCTTTTTTGGATAAGCGTTTGTGTGCCAATGGAGTGGTGGAAACGATCAAACCCTTATCTATTAATACTAGGCATGGTGCTATTAATAGCGGTATTGATTATTGGGCGTGAAGTAAACGGCGCTAAACGATGGATACCTATTGGACCTGTTGGTTTTCAGGTGGCTGAGGCCGCTAAGTTGTACTTTTTTAGTTATATTGCGGGTTATTTGGTAAGAAAACGCGAAGAAGTACAAGAAAATATTAAAGGCTTTGCAAAGCCAATTGCTGTATTTGCAGTGTATGCACTGCTTATTCTGCTGCAGCCAGATTTAGGCACAGTGGTTGTTATGTTTGTAACAACGGTTGGTTTATTGTTTTTAGCTGGTGCTAAGTTATGGCAGTTTTTTGTACTTATTTTAACGGGCGTTGGTCTGGTTGTATTACTTATTATTGTTGAACCATATCGTATGGCACGTGTTGTTGGCTTTTTAGACCCTTGGGATGATCCTTTTGGCAAGGGTTATCAGTTGGTGCAATCGCTAATGGCTTATAGCCAGGGTGGTTGGTTTGGTCAAGGCTTAGGTAACAGTGTACAAAAGCTACAATATTTACCTGAAGCACATAACGATTTTATTTTTGCCGTTATAGGTGAAGAACTTGGCTTAATAGGCGTTGTAAGTATTTTAACGGTATTAGCTACTTTAGTATTTAGAGCCTTATTAATAGGCCAACAAGCCCTTAAGTGCGGCAAGGAATACGAAGGCTACTTTTCATTTGCCATTGGTATTTGGTTTGCATTTCAAACCATGGTGAATGTAGGTGCGAGCGCGGGTATTTTACCGACGAAGGGTTTAACCCTGCCGTTTATTTCTTATGGCGGCTCAAGCTTATTAATTATGACGATTGCCACGGGTATTTTATTACGCGTAGATTTTGAAACCAAAATGGCAACCAAACAAGCCACCTCACGCGGAGGTAAGCGATGAGTAAAAAATTAGTAGTAGTGGCTGGTGGAACTGGCGGACACATTTTTCCCGGTATTGCAGTGGCCGATTATTTAAAACAGCAGGGCTGGCAAGTTAGCTGGATCGGCACACCAGATCGAATGGAAGCGAGCGTTGTACCTAAGCACAATATAGATATTAATTTTATTAATGTTAAAGGTGTTCGTGGTAACGGATTAAAGCGTCTTATTAAAGCCCCATTCATGGTAATTAATGCAGTATTGCAGGCGCGTAAGGTATTGAAAGAACAGCGTCCTGATGTAGTACTTGCAATGGGCGGTTATGTTACGGGTCCAACGGGAATTGCCGCAAAAAGTTTAGGTATCCCGCTGGTTATTCACGAGCAAAACGCTGTAGCGGGTATGAGCAATAAACTGCTAGCTAAGGTGGCTACACGAGTATTAGCTGCATTTCCAAGTGCTTTTGCACAGGGTCAAGCCGAGCTAGTAGGTAACCCAGTTCGCCAAAGCGTTATGAATATAGCCAAACGCGATGTATCAAGCCCTATTAATATTTTAGTAGTGGGCGGCTCGCTTGGTGCACAAGTGCTTAATCAAACATTACCAGAAGCATTTAAAGTACTAAATAATACAGCTCCAATAAGTGTATGGCATCAAACAGGTAAGGGTCATTTAACTACCGTAGAAGCCGCTTATAAAATGTATGCTTTTACAGGCAGTAATACAAAAATAGCTGAATTTATTGATGATATGGACGCAGCATATAACTGGGCTGACATTGTTGTTTGCCGTGCTGGTGCGTTAACTGTTAGCGAAATTGCAGCGGCAGGTAAAATGGCCGTTTTTGTTCCGTTTCCACATGCCGTGGACGACCATCAAACAGCTAACGCACAATATTTAGTGATGGCTAATGGCGCATTATTAATGCCACAAGGGCAGTTTAATAAACAATCAATTGTTGAACTATTAAGCCCGTATTTAGCCCAACCTTCATTAATTACTGAAATGGCTACAAATGCAAAAAAACAAGCCATTTTAGATGCCACAGCAAGCGTAGCAACGCACTGTGAGCAAGTAACAAATAAGAGAAAATAAGTGAAAGAAACGTCAGTACAAGAAAAACACACACGCCCTGCAATGCGCCGAATAGAAACCATTCACTTTATTGGTATTGGTGGAGCAGGTATGGGCGGTATTGCTGAAGTACTCGCTTTTGAAGGCTACCGTATTACAGGTTCTGACATTGCCCATAGCGCTATGACAGATCGTTTAATTAAAGCCGGTGCTGAGGTATTTATTGGCCATCATGAAAATAACGTGAAAGATGCCAATGTAGTCGTTGTTTCAAGTGCGATTGATGAAACAAATCCTGAAATTATTGCAGCTAAAGCCGCAAGAGTTCCCGTTGTGCGCCGCGCAGAAATGTTGGCTGAATTAATGCGTTTTCGCCACGGTATAGCGATTGCGGGGACGCATGGTAAAACAACGACAACAAGCTTAATTGCGAGTATTTATGGACAAGCAGGGCTTGATCCAACCTTTATTATTGGTGGCTTGTTAAATAGCGCAGGTAGTAACGCAAAAGTAGGCAAAAGTGATTTTTTAATTGCAGAAGCTGATGAAAGCGATGCGTCGTTTTTACACTTACAGCCAATGGTATCGGTGATCACAAATATTGAAGAAGATCACATGGATACTTATGGCGGCAGTCTTGAAAAAATGAAAGACACGTATGTAGATTTCATCCATAACTTGCCGTTTTATGGTTTAGCTGTTGTATGTATTGATTCTGAAGTTGCTGCTGAACTTATCCCGCGTTTTGGTCGCCCAGTTATCACGTATGGCGAATCGAAGGATGCTGATTACCGCATGAGCGACTTTAGCCAATCAGCTAATACATGCAGATTTACAGTAACTAACAAGCAAGGTGAGTGTTTAACTGCCACGTTGAATATGCCAGGTAGACACAACGCACTTAATGCAACCGCTGCGATTGCTGTGGCAAAAGATCAAAACATTGCGAATCATGCAATTTTAGAAGCGCTGCAGAAGTTTGAAGGTATTGGTCGTCGTTTTCAACACTATGGTGAATTTGAAAACGAGCGTGGCAATGTGATGTTAGTTGATGATTACGGGCATCATCCTTCAGAAGTTGCAGCAACAATTGCAGCAGTACGTGAAGGTTGGCCTGATAAGCGTTTAGTAATGGTATATCAACCTCATAGATTTTCCCGTACACGCGACTTATACGAAGATTTTGTAAAAGTACTTGCTGATGTAGATCAGTTGCTACTGCTTGATGTGTATAGCGCTGGTGAAGATCCTATTGTGGGCGCAGACAGCAAAAGCTTATGCCGTAGCCTTCGTCAACGTGGCAAAGAGCCGCTGCATGTGGCAACAAATGCAGAGCTTGCAGGCGTTTTGGCCGCAAATTTACAAAATAATGATTTAGTATTAACCCAAGGCGCTGGTAATATAGGTCAGTTAGTTAAAACATTAGCTGCGACGGGTATGTCGATAGAAAAACTTAAGCAAGGTGAAGTATGACTCAGGTAAACACACAGTTTGGTAAAGTAGCGGTACTGCTAGGTGGTAAATCAGCAGAACGTGAAGTGTCTTTACGATCGGGTCAGGCTGTTTTAAATGCGCTGCAAAATAGTGGCATTGATGCAATTGCATTTGACCCACAAAGTCGTTCTTTGTGGGAGTTAAAAGAATTAAATGTAGAGCGCGTTTTTATTGCTTTGCATGGTCGTGGTGGCGAAGACGGAACTGTACAAGGTGCTCTTGAATTTATGAACCTGCCTTACACGGGCAGTAATGTACTGGGTTCAGCACTTGCAATGGATAAAGTACGTTGTAAGCACTTATTTAAATCAGCGGGTTTAAGCACTGCACCTTATACCGTAGTTGACGCTAAAAAAGGCTTTGACGCTGCAGCTATTATGGGTGAGTTTAAAAAGGTAATGGTTAAGCCATCGCACGAAGGCTCAAGCATAGGTATGGCGCAAGCAAGTACAGCACAAGAACTTGAAGACGCACTAGCTAATGCATTTAAGTTTGATAATCAAGTGCTTGTAGAGCAGTGGATCACGGGACGTGAATTCACAGTTACAGTGCTTGGCGATGAAGTACAACCAGTCATTGAAATGACTACGCCAAATGGTTTTTACGATTACCAAGCTAAGTATCAATCAAATACAACGCAGTATCATTGCCCTGCAGATTTATCAGAGCAAGATACTAAGTACTTACAAGCTATATCGCTAGATGCATTTGATTTAGTGGGCGCAAGTGGTTGGGGTCGTGTTGATGCGATGCAAGACGAGCAAGGTAATTTTTACCTGCTTGAAGTAAATACAGTACCAGGCATGACTGAAAAGTCGTTAGTGCCAATGGCGGCAAAAGCGAATGGGGCAACTTTTGAACAATTAGTTGTTCGCATTTTAGAGCAAACGCTTTAATATGCATCCCCTTTTAGAAAAAGCTCAGGAAATCAAACTGAAACTTAATTGGTCTTTGATTTTTGGTGTGAGCTTTTTTCTGATTGTTGTAATTGGCTTAGTGCAAATTACGACAGGTGTATCGGATTGGTTAGTTGAAAACAAGGATGCTCAAATTAAGCACCTTACAGTGCAAGGGCAGCCTAAATACACAGATGAAACGGCAATTATAAAAGCGATTAAAAAAGCCGATTTAAGTAGTTTTTTTGAACTTGATGTTAAGCATGTGCAGCAGCTAGTACAAGACTTGCCCTGGGTTGCTACCGCTTCGGTACGTAAACAATGGCCTGATACTATACAAGTATATGTTGTTGAACATGAAGTAGTAGCACATTGGAATAGCGACTTATTGCTCAACCAAAGTGGTCAAGCATTTCAAGCCAACAGCGATAAGTTAGATGATAACTTACCGCAGTTATACGGCCCAGAAGGCAGCGAAGAGGAAGCGTGGATTGCTTTTAAGCAATTTGATGAAATGCTAAAAGTTAACGGCTTAACGTTAACAAGTTTGGCATTGTCGGAGCGCTTTTCGTGGCAACTATGGTTAGATAACGGAATACGTTTGAATTTAGGACGTAAAGATAAAGCCAAGCGTGTACAACGTTTTATAGACGTTTATCCACGAATGGAACAACGTGCAGATGCACAAGTAGATACAATAGATTTACGGTATGATACCGGCCTTGCAGTCAGCTTTAAGCCAGTGCAAGAAGAACAATTACAAAATAAGAGTAAGGCATGACTAAGTCAGCAGAAAGAAACCTAGTAATAGGGTTAGACGTTGGCACCTCGAAAGTGGTTGCCACGGTAGGCGAAATCACCGCAGATAACAAGCTCAGCATTGTTGGTGTGGGCAGCCAAGTATCTCATGGTATGGATAAAGGCGGCGTTAACGATTTAAACTTAGTGTCTGAGTCTATTCGCCGAGCAATAGATGAAGCCGAGCTAATGGCTGATTGTCGTATTAGCTCTGTGTATTTGGGTATTTCTGGCAAACATATACAGTGTCAAAACGAAAGTGGCGTGGTGGCAATTAACAACACTGAAGTCACTGACGAAGACATTGAAAATGTAATTCATATTGCGCGCTCTGTGCCTATTTCGGCAGAGCGTAAAATGCTGCATGCATTGCCGCAAGAATACAGTATCGACATGCAAGAGGGCATTAAAAACCCACTTGGTATGAGTGGTGTTCGTATGGAAGCGCGTGCACATATTATTACGTGTTCAAACGATATGGCAAAAAATATCGAGAAATGCGTAGAGCGCTGTGGTCTTGAAGTTGATCAACTTATCTTTACTGCTTTAGCATCATGTTATTCAGTGCTTACGCCAGATGAAAAAGAGCTTGGTGTTGCAGTACTTGATATAGGGGGCGGTACTATGGATATCACCATTTATATTAATGGTGCATTGCGTCACTCTGCGGTTATTCCAGTGGCGGGTAACCAAGTTACTGGTGATATTGCAAAAATATTTCGCACACCTATATCACATGCAGAGTCACTCAAAGTACAATACGCATGTGCCAGTAGCCAAATGGCAAGTAGCGAAGACACAATTGAAGTACCAAGTGTGGGCGGGCGACCAGCAAGGTTAATGTCGCGCCATACATTATCTGAGGTGGTAGAGCCTCGTTTTAGAGAATTATTTGAGCTTGCGATGGAAGAAATTCGTCGTTCAGGCTTAGAAGACCAAATTGCGGCAGGTCTCGTTATAACAGGCGGAACTGCTAAAATGACTGGCGCGATGGAAGTGGCAGAAGATATCTTCCAAATGCCAGTAAGAATAGGCAAGCCAATCGGGATGGTTGGTTTGACAGACTATGTAGATGATCCTTCGTACGCAACCGCTGTTGGTTTGTTACAATACGGGCGTACCATGCAATCGATGAATGCACAAAAGTCGAAAGCAGAGGATAACAATAATTGGTGGAACCGCATTACTAAATGGTTCCAAGGCGAGTTTTAAGACTCAAGTCGGAGAGTAAACATGTTTGATATAATGGAACAACACAGCGAAGAAGCTGTAATAAAAGTAATCGGCGTGGGCGGTGGTGGCGGTAACGCTGTTGAGCACATGGTTAAACAACAAATAGAAGGCGTGCGTTTTATAGCCGCTAATACGGATGCGCAAGCATTACGTAACTCTGCTGCCGATATTACAGTTCAGCTAGGCACGCAAATAACCTCTGGGTTGGGTGCGGGCGCAAACCCTGAAGTAGGCCGTAAGTCGGCTGAAGAAGATGCAGATACAATTCGTGCCAGTCTTGAAGGCGCCGATATGGTATTTATTGCAGCCGGTATGGGCGGTGGTACAGGTACTGGTGCAGCACCAGTAGTTGCTAAAATTGCTAAAGAACTCGGTATTTTAACCGTTGCAGTTGTAACACGTCCTTTTGATTTTGAAGGTAAAAAACGTGCAGCAGCCGCTGAACAAGGCATTAATGAATTGTCAGAAATTGTAGATTCACTTATTACAATTCCGAACAATAAATTGCTTAAAGTTTTAGGAAAAGGGACTACACTTCTAGATGCCTTCGCTAAAGCTAATGACGTATTATTTGGTGCGGTACAAGGTATAGCAGAGCTAATTACACGTTCTGGTTTAATTAACGTGGATTTCGCCGATGTTAGAACTGTAATGTCTGCAATGGGTACTGCAATGATGGGAACGGCGTCTGCGTCAGGTCCTGATCGTGCACAAGAAGCAGCAGAAGCGGCTATCTCAAGCCCACTACTAGAAGACGTTGATTTAACAGGTGCTAAAGGTATCTTAGTTAATATCACCGCAGGTATGGACATTGCGATTGAAGAATTTGAAATTGTTGGTAATCACGTTAAAGCACTTGCGTCAGAAAACGCAACGGTTGTTGTTGGTGCGGTAATCGACCCAGAAATGACTGATGAGCTACGTGTAACGGTTGTTGCAACTGGCTTAGGCGGCGATCGTCGTCCACAGTTTGGTATTGTTGATAACGGCTTTAAAAAAGCATCAGGTTCTGATGTTGCAAGCACATCAAACCAAACGAGCAGCATGTACGTACCAAGCTTTGCAAGCCAAGATACAAATGCTGAAGAAAGCACTGATAAAGCGCAAACGCAAAGCAAAGAAAAAGCGCCTTCAACTAGTTCAAGCAGTGCATCAAGTTCTTCAGCGCAAAACAGTAAGAAAGTAGATAAATCAGAAGGCGGTGATTATTTTGATATTCCCGCTTTCTTACGCAAGCAGGCTGATTAATATTTAATCATACTTTTGTTTGATATACGTACAAATATTGAAAGGCAAAAGGATTTATGTTAAACTCCGTCGTCTAACTGTAACTGATTTAAAAGTGAGCATACCTATGATTAAACAGCGTACGATTGCAGAAGTAGTCAAAGCCATAGGAATTGGACTTCATAAAGGTGAGAAGGTCACAATAACTCTCCGACCTGCGAGCGCAAATACTGGGATTGTATTTCGTCGTGTCGACCTTGATCCGGTTGTTGATTTTGAAACAACACCTGAAGCCGTTGGTGATACGCAGTTGTGTACCTGTTTAATTAACAAAGATGGTGTTCGCTTATCAACTACTGAGCATCTTATTGCAGCCGTGGCTGCAATGGGGATTGATAATCTAATTGTAGAATTAGATAGCTCAGAAGTGCCGATTATGGATGGTAGTGCATTACCATTCATATATCTGTTACAAAAAGGCGGAATTGAAGAGCAAAACGTTGCTAAACGCTTTATCCGTATTAAAGAAAAAGTACGCATTGAAGAAGGTGATAAGTGGGCTGAAGTTGAACCATATGATGGTTTTCATATCGACTTTGAGATTGCATTTAACCACCCAGCTATCAATGAAAGTCGCCAACGTATTGGGTTGGATATAACAACGCAAAGCTTTATTGAAGAAATTAGCCGTGCGCGTACTTTTGGATTTATGAAAGATATTGAATACATGCATGCAAACAACCTAGCGCTAGGTGGTAGCATGGATAGTGCTGTGGTACTTGATGAGTTCAAAGTTTTAAATCCTAACGGTTTACGTTATAGCGACGAGTTTGTTAAGCATAAGATATTAGACTGTGTTGGTGACATGTTTATGACAGGCCATAATCTTTTAGGTAAAGTAACTGCATTTAAATCGGGTCATGATTTAAATAATAAATTACTTCGTAAAATTATGGCTACAGAGTCAGCATGGGAGTGGGCAACATTTGAAACGCCTGTGACGATGCCTGCACCCGGTCTTGAGTTAGCTCCAGCCTAAAAGCAGTAAAAGAGCAGCTCGAAAAACAGTTATAAAAAATGACGCTAATTAGCGTCATTTTTTTGCGTGAAATTTAATAGCTCTATAATTTATTATAACTCCAAAAGAGCTTGTAACTGATTTAAACTAGCTACGGTATAGGTTGGCTTTATTCCGTCGGCTAATTGCTCACCAGGGTGCTGTAACCAGCAAGTATCAATACCAACATTGTTGCCGCCAAGTATGTCACTTGCAGCAGTATCACCCACCATAAGTATCTCGCTTTTATCTGGGTTACCCATTAGCTCAAATGTGTGCTCGAAAATCGCTTTATTCGGTTTTGCTATACCTACAAGTTCAGATATAACTAACCATTCAAACATATCTTTTAAGCCAGTATGCTCAAGGCGTACGGTTTGTAAGCGGGCAAATCCGTTAGTAATAATACCTAATCTAGTATTTGGTTTAAGTTTATTTAAAAGCTCAATAGCACCAGGTAATGGCTCGCAAATTTGCGCCATAGAATCTAAAAAAGCATCGTTTAGCTCTTTTGCTGGCACATTAAGTTTTGAAGCCCACTCATTAAAGCGTGTTACTTGTAAGTAATCTGCGCTAATAGTGCCATTTTGATAATCAACCCACAGCTGCTTATTGGTTTTTTGATAATGAATATAATCGTCTTGGCTAAAATCTACGTTGTAAGCTTTAAACATGCGAGTCATGCCCGCTAAAATATCAAACCTAAATAAGGTTTCGTCTGCATCAAACAATATATAGTTGTACTTCATTAAACTTCCTAAATTAATTTGTTTGGCTGTATAGCTCAGGGTGTAAAAAAGGCGCCATAGCTAAAGTGAGTGCTTGTGTATAGGTACTTTCGCGCGTGGCATGATTGTTGGTAAGTAGACCAATAGCGCCACCTTTTTGTTTAACGTTGGTGGTATTAAATGCTTTGTCCATTACATCGCCAAGTTCTTCACCTTTAAGTAATGCATTATAAAGTACTTGGGGTAGAGGAAGGTTGCTGCTACGCCCTACAACTTGATTTAAGGCATTATCAATAACAACGTAAGCAAAGGTTGCTGCACCATAGCTAAATTGTTCTGCACCGCCTTCCATTGCAACGTAATAGTGAGCTTGGTGGTGCTCTTTACAATAATTAACACGGTTTTGCGCGCCAATACGTGTTTCGTCTTCGCCAATAGGCTGATCGGGCACGTCTGAGGGAGCATTCACACCTTCACAGTCAATGATACATTCTGGAAAATACATAGTAAAAATATGTTTAGCGGCATTTATTTTTACAGGATTTTTAGAACCGACAATAATTTTTAATTGTTGTGACATGCTGATCTCACCTTGAGCAAAATCAGCAGTGTACGTGAGTTAGCTTTAACAAAAAAGAGTCGGTAATCAAATAGGTAAATCGAGTGGTGCTAGGTTTTCCAGTGCACGCTTTTTCAAAATAATATCTTTAATTAATGGGGTAAGCACAAGCTCCATAGCCAAGCCCATTTTGCCGCCTGGTACTACAAGCGTATTAATACGAGACATAAAACTGCCTTCGATCATGCGTAAATAATAAGGAAAATCAACATCATCAATCCCTCTAAAGCGAATAACGACAAAGCTTTCATCTAGCGATGGAATATCTTTGGCACTAAATGGATTTGAGGTATCAACGGTCGGCACACGTTGAAAATTAATATGGGTGCGAGAAAACTGAGGGGTTATATGATTAATATAATCATCCATACTGCGTACAATAGAGCCCATAACCGCTTCGCGGGAGTGGCCTCGTTCGGATGTATCGCGTATTAATTTTTGAATCCATTCAAGGTTAATAATAGGTACCATGCCTATTAATAAATCGACATGCTTTGCAACGTTTACATCTTGATCAACTACACCACCGTGTAACCCTTCATAAAACAAAATATCAGTATTACTATCAAGGTCTTGCCAAGGAGTAAATGTACCCGGTAATTGATTGTATGGGACGGCTTCATCAAAGGTGTGTAAGTATCGGCGTAACTTACCTTGGCCTGTTTCACTATAGTTTTCAAACAACGCTTCTAAAGCACCAAAGTCATTTGCTTCTCGGCCAAAGTAACTAATGTGTTTATTTTCTTGTTGTGCTTCACGTACTTTTTTATCCATTTCAGGGCGAGTGTAACGATGAAAGCTATCTCCTTCGATAAAAGCCGCTTCAATATTAAGGCTACGGAAAATATGTTTAATTGCATTGGTTGTGGTGGTTGTACCCGCACCAGACGAACCCGTAATCGCAATAATAGGATTTTTAGCTGACATGTTAATTCTCTTTTTTAGGACCAGGTTTTATAACCAGACTAAACTTAACATTATTTTAAGCCGTTTGGGTATCTTAAGAGTTGACTGACTTAGCTCAAGTGACGCCATCAGCAAATAACGTTATCATGAGGTGCTTAAAATTAAAACGAGAGAAAGCATGAAACTTATTAAACCATTACTTGGGGTCTTTTCTATAGCAGCGCTTAGCCCAATTATGGCGCAGGCTAGCATGCCAAAAAGCCAAGTATTACTTGCTGATTTAAATACACCTTTCGGGGTACAAGTTAGTATAGTGAGTGATAAAAACAGTTATAACAACCAACCGTACTTAACAAGTACAGGTTTATACTTTACTCATGAGGTGATTGCAGGTGAGCAAAGCCAAACCGATATTGCTTATTATGATTTAACATCAAAAAAAGTTATTAATATCAGTAACTCTCCCGTAAGCGAATATTCACCAACGGTTATGCCAAGTGGTGATACAGTATCAGCGATTGTTGTAGAGGCAGATGGTAAGCAAAAACTGTGGCAATACCCACTCAAAAGCGAAGATGCGCCAAGTCGTATTTTTGATTGGATTGAACCTGTTGGGTACCATGCATGGGGTGTTCAAAATGATTTAGTAATGTTTATTTTAGGAAAGCCTCATACTCTTCAATATACTTCTGTTGCACAAGCGAAGGGGAAAATAGCTGCCAGTAATATTGGCCGAACGCTTATTTATAACAACTCTACAGCTGCATTTTTATTTAGTTACACTAAAAACGAGCAACATATTTTAGCGAGTTTTAATCCACAGGATAAACAAGTTGAAGACCTACTAAGGTTACCTGCTCAAGTTCAAGATTTTATTTTGAAAGATGATGCAACTATCGCTTATGCTATTAAAAACCGCGTTTATCAGCGTAAACTTGATGGAAGTGATGAAGTATCGCAATGGCTTAATTTAAGCACCTACTGCGAAACAAATATAACAAGAATGAGTTACAACAATGAAAAACTCGCTTTTGTATGTGATATAACGCAGTAAAGCAGACAAATAAATTCAGATTTTATTGTGTGTATGCGTTAATCTAATACGCAAATTAACTAATAGGGATTACACGTGGCTTATAGTGCAGACGAGCTGACAGAACAGCTCATTAAATTACAGTGTAGAAGTAATTTTAAGATTAAAAATATTGCAGAGTACATGTTAGTAAACTCTAAAGAAGCATTTTATACCCACAGCGAAAGCGGTAAGGGTAAAATAGTAATTCGCCCAGCATTTGAGGTGTTTAGCGATGACTTTAGTGATATTGATGGCGTAACGCGTGCGCAAGGCTACTTTCATAGCAGCGAGATGACACGCTTTCCTACACGTATTTTTAAAAGTGCTCAGCCTATTCACTACGGTGTGGCATTTAAAATAAACTCTGAGCAAGCAGCAAAAGACTTTATTGCTAAGCTAACGATGATTATTGGTAATTAATAAAGCAAAAATATAAACGTAAAAAGCCGCTGAATTTATATTCAGCGGCTTTTGTGTTTTTATAGCTTAATAAACCTAAGGGTTACTTACTTTTTAAGAAGCTATTAACCGATTCTAGTTCACGTGTTTTAAGCGCGATACAATCGTTTGTACTTTCTTCAAGCTTACTTAATGTACGAGCGTAACCGGCTACATCAGCTACTTTTTCGTTAAAAAAGGTCTTTGTTTTAGCTAAGCTTTCTGCATTACAACTCGCCGTTGTAAAGTACGGTAAGTTAGGAATAAAGAAAGGCGGTAAGCTTGCTGTTACTTTATCGTAGTTACTGTAAACCCAGTCAATAAATAACGCTTGGCGCTCATCTGTATAACTTTGACCTGACAAAATAGTACGCATGTCAGAGGCAGTTACTTCATCCGTTAAGCTATAAGCTAATACCGCTTTTTGTAATTCAGGTTTACCAAAAAAGCCCATTGCAGCAAGCATGTTAGTGCGTACTTGTGGATCTTTCGTTGTTTTAAACGTTGTCATGAATTGATCAAGCAGCGCTTTGTCACCATGAAAAGCAGCAAGAGTTAAGTACGTACCCGCTAAGTAAGGGTCTACTTTTTGTGGATCATTTAAATAAACTTGTGTTTGTTCTTTCGCTTTACTGATTACGTTTTGATCTTCACCATCAAAACCTAAGCGTGATACAACGGCCGCACGAAGTTGTGCAATAGCTCCGTCTTCTCCCGCTTTAGCTTCTAAACCATATTTTTTAGCTGCAGGCGTTACTGCATTACGAATAAATTCAGGCCATAGGTCTTTATTGCTATCGTCTTTAAAAGTACGTTGTTGCGATACTAAGTAACCTAGTGCGGTATTTGCTACGCGAGGATGGCTATCGCTTACGAACACTTCAAGTGTTTGCATTAACTTAGCAGCAGATATAACACCAGCGTCAAGTAGTGCATCAGTAGCCGATAACAACGCTAAGCGTTCACGGTCACTCAGTACGCTTGGCGCCTTTTTAACAAGTGCGCTAAATTGTGCGTCATCCATTACCCAGCGGTAGTAGCCTAGTGCACCCTGATCTGGATAAATCCATTCTGGCTCAAAGTCTAAGTCTAGCGTTTGGCTTTGTTTATTAAGTAATACATTTGCTGTTTTTACTTTATCGCCAGCACCATATTTAATTGCAACCGGTACATTCCATAACTGCTCTGGCGCATCAACGCCTGCATTTACAAAGCGGCTTTGTGAAATAGTTACTTTGCTACCTTGTTGAGTTACTTTAACTAGTGGGAAAGAAGACTGTTCAATAAACGATTTTAAAACACTCGCTACGTCTTTATTTGATGCTTTACCAAGTGCTTCCCATAGGTCGGCCGCTTCTGCGTTTTTATATGAAAACTCTTTTAAGTAGCTTTGAATACCTTTTTGAAATGCATCTTCGCCAATCCAGTTTTCGACCATAGCAAGTACTGAGCTGCCTTTACTGTAAGCAAGACCTAAACCATCCATAATGTCGGCTTCGGTTTTAATTGGCTTACGAATAGGCTTGGTGCTTAGGCGTGCATCAAGTGCCATTACGTTGTTTTGTGGTAAGTCTAAGTGCGATTCAAACTCAGGGTTAAGCTGCTTAGTAATTTTAGCTGCCATCCAGCTAGCAAACGCTTCGTTTAACCATAAGTCGTTCCACCATTTCATGGTTACTAAGTTACCGTACCATTGGTGAGCCAGTTCGTGGGCAATAATAGATACATTACGCTGTTTTTTACTGCGTGTTGCGGCAGCTAAATCAACCAATAAAATATCTTCTCTGTAGGTTACTAAGCCTGAGTTTTCCATTGCGCCGAATGGAAACTCTGGCACTGCTACTGAGTCTAATTTTTTGTAAACGTAAGGAATACCAAAATACGCTTCAAGTGCGCCCAGTACTTTTGGCATGTTTTCTTTTGCGTATTGGGCTAAGTGAATTTTACCTTGAGGGGTAATTACACGACCAGGAATTGGCATACCTTTAATTTCTAATTCTTCAAACGGGCCAACAGCCATTGCTACTAGGTATGAAGGGATTGGCGGTGTTTTATCAAAAAAGTGTGTGGTCATATCGCCATTAACTGTTGTTTTTAACTCTGGCGTATTTGAATATACTTTTTGTGATGTAGGCGCAGTAATCGTTAACTGAAATGGAATTTTGTAACTTGGCTCGTCAAAAACAGGAAATGCACGGCGTGCATCACTCATTTCAAATTGAGTAAATAAGTAAGGAGTGCCTTGGTCTAATGTTTTGTATAAACCAACACTTTGACGGTTATATGGCGCTGAAAAATCAACTTTAAGTGTATATTTACCTGGTTGAATTTGCTCATCACAGCTAAATTTTACTTTACCTGTTTTAAGCATTTCGTTGTTTAAATCACAGTTTTCGTCGCCAAGCAGTTGCGCCATTTTAACAGCGTAAGCTACGCCATTTAACTCAATGTATTTTGTTGGTTTTAGTACTTCTAGGGAAATCTCAGTCATCCCTGTGAATGTATCTTGGCTCGGGTCGAGTGTTAACGACACCTGTTGTGAACTTGGTTTTGCGAGTTTTTCAATAACGAATTCGTTAGCGTTTGCAGCACCCATTGCTAAAGCAACGCTCACTGTTAAGAGGCTTTTAAGAAACATAGTGATCCCTAGATTGTTGTTGTTAGAAACTACCCTAAATAGGCTTTTTTATGCTCATATAATTAGGGGGTTAGATATCCTAACAGTTTTTTTAAATAGAGTAATTGATTATAACGGTGACTTTAAGGGGAAATAGTAACAAAGTTTGTCAGTGGCTTTCGCGTGTTATAAAACGCTGCCAATGCAGGTGTGAGTTAATAATACGTATTTGTTGGACAACGGTATTTAATAAGTGGGTATCGCTAAACACATCCTGTGGATACTCGTTAAAGCCCATTAAATAATTAAATGTGTCTTTAGAGTTAGCTTGCAGGGCGTATATGCGCATTTGTTGCTCAAAGTTAAGACGAAGACTGCTTATTGCTGTTTTCATGCCGAGTTGATCTACGTTTGGTATATCACATTTTTGCAGGTAACCGGCTCGCTCACCTTCCCCTGAAAACCAAATGCGGACTTTTTCACTGTACCTGCCAGTTTTAGCCGGTAAGTCGAACATTAATCGGTGTTGGTTTTGCGATTTGATGAACGTTATATATTCATTAAATCCAGCATTTATAAGTGCTTGATGTACAGGAACTAGGCGAGGTTTTATTTTACCGTGGGTATGAAAATTAAAACATAAGACGTTTTTTTCAAGGGACAGATCATCAAGCGTTAAGTAACCAATCTCATCGCTATAAGCACCGCTATAATATGCAATTAAAGGGAGCCAAAAATGCCAGTGTTTTGGTTGCTCTCGTGCAACTTTAAAATCACCGTATATATATCCATTATAAAGAGTGTGCAGTTCCATGGCTGAAAAGGGCCGACGACCAAGATGGGTTTTCAACGTAATACCTTGAAAATAATGATGTGTTTTATTTTATACCCAACTAGCAGTAGATGCTAGTCGGGTTTTATTCGCTTTTAACGTAAAGCGTATAAAGTATTATTCACTCAATGCGCGAGCTAAACCTGTAGGCTCAATTTCTGTGCATACTTGGTCATCATTCCAGTTAATGCCAACAAGTGCGTTGTCTTCGTTTAAGTCTTCAACCCATGCATCTAAAAACTCATCAAGATTGATTTCTACTGGGCTGTAGTCTTTCCATTCTTCTTTACATTGTGCTTTAGCTGCTGCTTCACTTTCCCAAAGCAGTAATACGTCAGTTTCATCAAATTGGTTAGAATCGCACACTACAAAGCCATTATCTTCTGCACCAAGTGCCCAAATTACTTCGCTAATACGTACTTTTTCTACGAAGTTAACTAGTTGTGATTCAATTTCGATATCGCTCATGTATTTACCCTTTTAAATTAGTGACGAGGATTGGTATCTATTGCTGCTTGGCGCTCGTCATATTGCTTATGAAAAGCAACAAGCGCTGAATGCTGACTAAAGTCAGCTAATTCGCGAAAGCAAATCCAATCAAGCAGGCAGTATAAACTGATGTTGAGGTATTCACAGCTTTTAAATTCTTCATCGCTTAAATGGGTATTTAAAAAGCTTAATGTTTGTTCAATACGTTCGTTTTGCAGATTAAAAAATAATTTATCGCTTTTGGTGTCAAATCCAGAACGTTTACATAACACCATTTCTACTAACGAATCGTTACAAGCGTTTATAGTCGTAAGTAAGTGCTCTTGAGGCCACGTTAGTTTTGGCTGACCTGTTTTTTCAAGTAAATAACGCAATATAGAATTAGAATCGCTAAGTGTTAAATCGCCATCTACCAGGATTGGGATTTTTCGAGCTGGATTTTTACTGACCATAGTCGGGCGATCTTGCTCAGAAAATATATCGAGACTTACAAGCTCTAGTTTGCAGCTGTTTTGTTGTGCCCAAATTCTAATGCGACGCACGTAAGGTGAAGGTACAGAACCAATTAATTGCATAATTACTCCATAAAAAAACCGCATAAGCGGCTTTTATTAAATGTTACTTACAGTACAGTTTAATTTATTCTGAACGGCTAGTAACTTCAAGTAAATGATAACCAAATTGAGTTTGTACCGGGCCTTGTACTTGATTCATTGGCGCAGAAAACACAACTTTATCAAACTCTGGAACCATCATACCAGGGCCAAACTCACCAAGAGCACCTCCATCCTGACCTGAAGGGCAATTAGAATGTGCTTTTGCTAATTCAGCAAAGTCTTCGCCTTGCTCAATTTTTGTTTTTAAGTCTAAGCATTGTGCTTCACTGTCTACAAGTATATGTCGTGCGCTTGCTACTGTCATAAAATCTCCCGAATATAGTGTGGTGTTTTTTTAACCAAATTAAAATATCATTCTAGTTAGTTTCAACTAATTGTACCAGTATAAACTTATTTATCAGAAAACGCAGTTTCAATTGCAGTAATCATTAGCTCTGAATTAGGTGCCACTTTGCTGTTAAACCGTAAAACTGTTTTACGATCAGCAGACACTAAGTATTTATAAAAGTTCCAATTTGGAGAGCTAGTTTGCTCATTCAAATATTTAAAAATTGGATTTGCTTCGCTACCACGAACTTTGCTGGTGGCAAACATGGGAAAAGTTACACCATAATTTACAAAGCATACTTTCGCTGTTTCTTTTTCATTGTCTTCTTCTTGAAAAAAGTCATCAGAGGGGAACCCTAATACGACTAAACCTTGCTCTTTGTATTGTTGATATAGCGCTTCAAGGCCTTTAAATTGATATGTAAAACCACAATTACTTGCCGTGTTTACTATTAACAAAGGTTTATTTTTAAATTGGCACAAGTTAATAGATTCTTTTGAGCGAAGCTTTCGTATATCTACATTGGTAAAATCTTGGCAGTCCTGTGTAGAGGTTTTATTTATGATTGATGGTGTTTGAGCTTGAAGGGGAGCATTAATAAGTAAAGCCGTTAAACCTATTATAATTATTTTAAGCATTACATTACCTAAACTTTACGATTGTTTGAATGGATAATCATACGCTAATATGGAACAAATTGATCAACACTCTAATGACCTATGACAATCCGTTTAGCAACTATTAATGATCTTAATGAAATTGTAGCAATTTATAACGAAACCATTGCAGGGCGAATGGTAACAGCAGATACGCAAGAAGTGAGCGTTGATGAAAAGCGTGACTGGTTTAATAGCCACAACGATAAAAGGCCTATTTATGTTTACTGCGAAAATAACCAAGTACTTGCTTGGGTAAGTTATAAGTCGTTTTATGGGCGCCCTGCTTATGATGGTACAGTAGAAATGAGCATTTACATTACCAGTAAAGCGCAAGGTAAAGGGCTTGGTAAAAAGCTAATGATATTTGCTCAAACACAAGCTAAGCAGTTAAATATGAAAGTATTACTCGGCTTTATTTTTAGTCATAACACACCCAGCGTTAATCTGTTTAAACATTTTAATTTTGAAATATGGGGGGAGTTGCCAAGCGTTGCCATAATGGATGATAAGGCGTACAGCCTTACTATTTTTGGAAAACACCTCTAATAAATTATAGTAAAAACTCCTTATGTTTTTTTACAAAATAAATATAAGGATTTATGCTAATCAAGTAAAAATAGACTACGCTATTAACATATTAAGTTTATTAATTTTAAGTTTAGCTTGATGATTCGAAAAATATTAATTGTTGATAGTAGCAGTGTCATCGCAATGCGTGTGAAAGTGCTTTTAGAATTAATAGGATGTGAAGTCGAATTAATTCATTTCAGCATGCTAGACATGTATATCAATATAGGCGACTACGACTTAGTTGTTGTTGCCCATGGTGTGCCTGTTGATTCTATAAAACCGCTTGTTAGTCAAGTAGCGCAAGAGCGTTTTATGCTGCTTGCTCCAAAAGCACAAAGCGGTGAGCAACTAACTGCGTTTAGTGAGCTCAATCATGTTGCGCCTGACGCAACCGTGATCTACCCGTTTTTTTCTAATAAAGAAATTACTTCTCTTTTAGAGAGCCTACTAGAATTAGGCTCCAATCATATTTTGCAATTACCCGCTATTTTACTCGTCGATCATGTTCCTGAGCGCCTCGAAAAAATGAAAAACAGCTTGATCGGTGCTCATATCGAGACCCATACAGCAACCACCTCTGCAGAAGCTTTAGAAATTACGAAAGAAAAGCAAATCGATATACTGATAAGTGATTTTGTTTTAGATGACGGAACTGGTCTAGAAATTTTTTCAAACTTAAAAATAATGCAACCACATTGCCGTTGCTTATTATTTACCTCACGTCCCGATCAAGTTTCAATGATTGAAGCTATTCGTCAAGGTGTAGAAGACGTACTTATTAAGCCATTGAACGACAGCTCATTATTACAATCAATACATAAACTGTGGCAAACAGAGTTATTAAAACGCCATAACGCAGAACTTGTCGAAAGGCTACAAGATACGGTTGATGCCCTGATTGAAAAAGACAGCCTACTTCAGGTTATTTATAAGCATACGCCCGATGCAATTATGTTGTTTGAGAAATGCGGTAGAGTGATAGAAGCTAATGATGCCTGTTTAAAACTATTTAACTTACCGTTTAACGAACTAGAAGGTAAATCAGTATTTAGCTTTTTAGATGATGATTCAACATTAGGTATTAAAAATAAAATATCGACATTAAATAGTAATCGCCAATTTAGTTGCGACTTACGTTTATCTAAAACAGCAGGGGGCTATATACCGCTAGTGGGATCTTTTAATGAGATAGATCATCACGGAGAAATAGCACTTGCCGTAATATTTAAAAATGTAACCCACCTTAAGCAAAAAGAAGATTTACTACTTGAAGCAAAAGATATCCTTGAAGAGCAAGTAAGAGCGCGTACCTCACAGCTTGAACATGCAAAAAATATTGCTGAAGCTGCAAATTTAAGTAAATCAGAATTTTTAGCAAATATGTCACATGAACTTCGCACACCAATGCATTCGATTTTAAGTTTTTCACGTTTTGGTTTAAGCAAATTAGATGCTGGAGATTTTGCAAAAGAAAAACTCATTAAATACCTATCGCGAATAGAGAGTAGTGGTGAGCGTTTACTGTCATTACTGAATAATTTACTCGATCTATCTAAGTTAGATGTGGGTAAGTTTCCATTTAATCCTCGTCCGTATAATCTAGCTAACATCATTAAAACAAGTATTGATGATGTATCTGGTACGGCAATGGAGAAAGAAATTGAGATTGTATTTACCGAGCAGCCGCTACCTGTAATTTCGCAGTGTGATGAAGAGCAAATAAACCAGTTACTTCGAAACGTATTAGGTAATGCACTCAAATTTAGTGAACCAAAAAGTAAAATACAGATAAATTTAGAGTCAGATAGTCGATTTGCTACTATAGAGGTTACCGATAATGGGGTCGGTATACCAGAAGATGAGCTGGAACATATTTTTACTAAGTTTGTACAAAGCAGCAAAACAAATAGCGGTGCCGGTGGTACCGGATTGGGCCTTGCATTGTGTAGAGAGTTTGTGTCTTTACATCAAGGTGAGATCACTGCACGTAACAACGAAAATGGTGGTGCAACTATATCTATACAGGTGCCATTAGAAATAAATCTAGATGATCATTTGGCTGAAGAGCAATTAATACAACACAGTAATTAATTGTTTTTTGGCAAGCCAAGTAACTTTTTTGAGAATTTGAATGGATGATAAATTATGGCCTTAACTAAAATACTTGCCGTTGATGATGAACCCTTTAACCTTGAAATTATTGATGAAATTTTAGAGGAGCTTGATTTTGAATTACAAGTAGCAACAAGTGGTCCTGAGTGTTTAAACATGGTTGAAGGCTATATGCCTCAGGTTATATTGCTCGACGTAAGTATGCCGCAAATGAATGGCTATGAAGTATGTAAAGCACTTAAAGCAAATCCAAATACGGCACACATTATTGTTATGTTTGTGTCTGCTCGAGGCACAGTTGAAGAGCGTATGGAAGGCTACTCGGTTGGTGCAGAAGATTATATTGTAAAACCTTTTGGCCATGACGAACTTAAGTCAAAGCTTAAAAATTTAAACCAAGTACTCGTTGAAAAGCAAAGTCTTGAAAAACAAGTTGAAGATGCTACATCAACTGCATTTAATGCAATGGCTAATAGTAGTGAAATGGGGAAAATAGTTAACTACGTCGAAAATATAGGTTTTATTAACGACCCTCAAGAGCTAGGTAAAGCGCTTATAGATTGCCTACAGTCTTTCGATTTACAAAGTAATATTGAGTTTAGAGATAATGATCAAATAAGCCACTTTGCATTAAATGGCGTGTGTTCACCTATTGTGGTGGAGTTATTTGAGATGCTTAAAAATAAAGGGCGCTTACATGAATTTTCGCACCGAATTTTAGTTAACTATGAATTGATCAGCTTACTTATTTTAAATATGCCAGATCACGACCCAGACAAACATGGGCGTATCCGTGACCATGTATGTTTTATTGTCAGTGTTACCGAGCAGCAGCTACGCGCCATCATGACTAAGAAAATGCTTGAATCACAACACGCAAAACTTAATGCCGTAGCAAGTACAGTTCATAGTAAGTTTAATGGCTTAATTAGCTTATTGAATGACAATCGTCAAAACAACGAAAAAGTGTTTAAACAGTTACAAGAAGGACTCGCAGAACGTATCCCATCAATGGGATTAGATGAAGATCAGGAGGTGTTTATTTATAAAAAAGTAGATGAAACTTTCCAAAACTCAGTGGCCTCAGAGAGGTCTGTTAAACAGGTAAAAGCAGCTTTTTCTGAAATTGAGCAAGACCTGTCATTGCTTTTAAAGAGCTAAATATACTTAATTAAATAATGTTACTTTAAGGCTTACTCCAACTGCATTATGCATCTCTGGGTAAGCCTTTTTCTACGATTCTGATTAACCTAGCCGTTTTACGAATTTGTAATCGTTGTTTATCGTTTTGTTGAGCAAGCGCCCATTCAATATGTTCTAAAACAAGCTCGCTGCATATTTGGCTTTTATCTTGTAAGGCATGAATAATAGCCGGGCTAAACTCTGCATTACCTAAACCGACCGCTATATTACGTAACCAACGTTCGTGACCTATGCGGCGAATAGGGCTGCCTTCGGTATTTTTTAAAAATGTAGGCTCATCCCAAGCAAATAGCTCAAGTAAATCTTTATTTTTTAATTGAGTACGGGGATGAAAATCATTTTCATCTGTTATTTGTCCATAACGATTCCAAGGGCATACTAACTGGCAATCATCGCAGCCATAAATACGGTTGCCTAATAAAGTTCGGTATTGTTCGGGGATGGGTCCTTGGTGTTCTATCGTTAAGTACGATATGCATTTACGTGCATCAACAACGTAAGGCTCTACAATTGCACCTGTTGGGCAAAGAGTAATACAAGCAACACATTTACCGCAGCCTTCAAACGTGTTCTCTGCATCTATTGGTAGGGGTAAATCAATAAATAGCTCACCTAAAAAAAACCACGATCCTGCCTCTTGATTAATTAACAACGAATGCTTACCACGCCACCCTAAACCGGCTTTTTCGGCGAGTTGACGCTCAAGTACAGGAGCTGAATCTACAAAGGGTCTAAAGCCATATTCGCCAATTTCTTGCTCTATTTTTTGGCCGAGTTTTTTTAAACGATTACGCATTAATTTATGGTAATCACGACCCAGTGCATAACGACTTATGTATGCTTTTTCTTTATTTTTTAAGGTTTTTGCAAAGCCAGCATCGGGAGGGAGATAATTCATTTTTACGGATATAACACGCTGTGTACCAGGGATTAATTCAGCAGGGCGGGCGCGTTTCATACCGTGAGCAGCCATATAATCCATCGAGCCGTGGTAGCCAGCATCAAGCCAACGTTGCAATTGGGCTTCGTGCTTAGATAGGTCAATATCAGTAATGCCCACTTCGCTAAAGCCAAGCTCTTGTCCCCAGGTTTTTATTTGCAGGGCTAATTTTTCATAGTCTGGGGTAGGGTTGCTCACACACTTCACACACTTAAATTAATAGCTGCGTAATTTACCATATTTCTCTGAGCCCGAAAACGCCTCTTAGCGCACAAAGCGCTTTAACTGTTGCTGAGTTTGTAAGCTTAACTGTTGAGATTGCTCGCTATCGGCTAATGCCGTATCTATTTGCTGTTTAGCTTGCTCACCTAAAGCTACGATTTGCTCTACCGATTGGTGAGTATTAGTTTGAGTGCCCTCAAGCGTATGTACAGCACTGGCTATTTGTTGTAGTTGCTGTTGGTTGTGCTCAAACTCACTAAGCATTTTTGTAAAACCCTCACAGGTTGCACTAATTGAGCTTTGTGCATTATTGGAGTGAGTCATTAATTGCTCTGACTCTTTATTTGTTTCATTTACTAGCTCATTCATTTGAGTAATAAAGTCGCTTATTTGCCTAGTTGCGCCACTTACCTTTATTGAAAGTGTGCGTACTTCGTCTGCAACTACGGCAAACCCTCTACCAGCTTCACCCGCTCTAGCTGCTTCTATTGCGGCGTTAAGGGCTAACAAATTAGTTTGATCGGAAAACTCTTCAACCATTTTTAAAATACTACGAATGTTTTCACTGTTCTCTTTCAGTCCCGCAATTGTATTTGAAAAGCTACCTAGCATATTAGTAATAAGTTTAACCTGCTTTACTAAAGCAGCGAGTTCTGACGCAGATAGTTTTACAAAGTTAAGGTGTTCATTATTAACGTTATGCACGCTATCTGTATTATTTACTATGTTTTGTAAGCTTTGGGTTATTTGCATACTGCCATTAATAATACTGTGGCTTAACTGTATTTGTTGCTCACTTGATTGCTCAGTATTTTTCATCGATTCAGTGACTTGTATATTACTGTGTGCACTAGCTTGAGCACTGTTATATGTTGTGCTGAGTAACTCACTTAAATGGGCAGTAAATATATTATATTGTGAACTTAAATCTTTAAATTCGTCATACGAAAAGTGGGGAAGTTTTGCTGCTAAATTTGCATCTTGTTGGTTTATTTTTATCAAAGTATCGCGCATAGCGGTAACAGGGCGAACAATTAAAAAACGCATATAAAAAAGAGTAAAAATAAAACCAGATATAATAACAAGCGTAAGCAGCCAAAATAGCCCTGTACTTTGCTGTTGTTCGCTTAAACTCTGATGCAGCCAAAATAACGTAATTGCTTGGAACAATAATACAAAACTTAAATTACCGATTATTTTACGCGTTAACGTAAAAAAGAATGTTTGCTCTATATAGTTATAAATTTTCATAAAACTACTCATTATGCTTAAGCCCTACGATTCTTATTTTAGTTAGGGAGGTGTAAGTTAGCTTTTTTGTAACGATAACAAGTAAGCTTTGGTTCGCGCTGGGTAATTTGTAAAAATTCCGTCTATGCCATACTCAAGCATTAGCGCTATATCTTGTTCTCTATCGACCGTATAAGCATAAATCTTTAAGCCTCTTTTTTTTGCATCATCGGCAAAAGCCTTATTTATAAAGGTTTTATCTGCATGTACGCTATAAGCGTTTAAATCACTTGCAAACTTTGCATAGTTAATTGGAATAGAAGAAGTAAGGGCGCCTATTTTAAGCCATGGTAGCTTGCTTTTAAGCCACTGTAGTTGATGATGATCAAACGATGATACTAAAATATTCGCTTTCGATATTTTGTTAGCTTCAATATTTTCTTCAAGTTGAGCCACAAACCTTTCTAGTTCAAATGTATGTTTAAGCTCAATATTTAATAAAGATTTATTGTTATTCCAATCAAACAACTGTTGAAGAGTGGGAATTTTTTCACCATTTCCAGCATCAAGTTTAGATAGTTCATGTGCCGTAAAGTTACTCACTCTACCTTTACCGCTGGTGGTTCTATCGAGCCATGAGTCGTGTATTAACATGTAATCATCGATGGAACTTTGAATATCTACTTCAATACCATCAACACCTACTTTTAACGCTTCTAAAATAGCGCTTTTGGTGTTTTCAGGAAAATCCCCACTGGCACCACGGTGTGCAAATACTTTCATTGTCGAGCCTTTTTAGTGATTGACCACGTTTCAAAACAAGCGGCACTAACAATAAGTGCTCCACCAACTAACGTCATAACAGTAGGACGTTCATGAATAATTACTATAGCCAGTATGGTGCCATAAAGTGGTTGTAAGCAAGAAATTAACCCCGCAGTTGCCGCTGATAAATGCTTTAAACTTGCTGCAAATAACGAGTGCGGTGTAGCTGTAAAAATAACACCCGCTATGGCAATTAAAATTAGGTCGTGATGACTAACCTCATATACCGGCACTTCTATAAATGCGCACAGCATAATGCTTGCCACTAAGGTTTGATAAAACATCGTTTGCGGGCCACCATATTGGCTAAAGTAGCGCTTATGGGTAATGTTTCTGATTGAAAAAAACAATGCCGATATCACACCTGTTATTACACCTAAGGTTACATCGTCGCCCAAGTTTGCACTTGGTACTAACAGGTAAATCCCTAAAACAACCACCGCCGCACTTATTATATCTTTTGCTTTTGGCCTGCTTTTATTAAATAAGGGCTCTAAAAATACCGTCATTACGGGGTAGCTAAAAAATGCCAACATCCCAATTGTTATACCGGCCATTTGCATACCAGCAAAATAGGTTACCCAGTGAATACCCACCGCAACACCTAAAAATAATGCAATAAGGTAGTCTTTAGGCTTGTTTAGTTTAATTTGTTTTTTTTGAAAATACAGCATGGCTAAAATAGCCATTCCTGCAATTGCAGTTCTGTAAACGGTAATATCTAAAGCATTTAAACCAATAAGCTTGGCAAATAAAGCGGTTCCGCCAAAAAGTAATACCGCTATGTGCAAATAAATTAAACTTTGCTGCTGAGATTGCATTTAGTTTCCTTGTTGTACTTTTTGAACATATTAACATTGCTTAAAAATTCTTAAGATGAATTTTTTTATCGCATGACAAATGTCATAAAAGTTGATGACACTTCACACTCTTATTATTTTTGTACGCTGGCATAGTTACCTTACTCAACAGGGGATAATTATGAATTCTTTAATTTTAATCAGCTTAACTATTAATGAAGTGCTAGAGGCATTAAGTTTTACGATTACGTACGCAGATTGCTTTATGCTGGCATGCATTTTTATGTTATTTATATTTATTAATAAAAATAGTCCTATAAGTAAAAATAATATGCCAGAGGTATTTGTATGAGCTCGCTTAACTCCTTTTCTCAACAAAGTGATAAAGGTTTTTGGAAATATGGGCATTTAATTTTTACAGGCTTTTATTTACTCCCATTAATAATTAATTTTGCGAGCTTTACTGCTAACCAAATAACGATGTCTTTAGCCTTTTATGTTGCTTTTATTCTTTTATATGTAAAAGCAATAAACTGCAAAAGTGCAGGGGTGACCAAGTTGTTTGTAGCCATGCTATTAATTTGTTTTTGCGCTACTTTTTACACCACAGGTACTCCTACTTTATTTGGCTTTGCAGCCTACGTAGCAGGCTATGCATACAACTACCATCAAAGAATTTATGCTGCACTCGCGATTATATCTACGGTTTTATTAAGCGCATATATTGGTGATATAGGGAAGGTTCAATACTTTTTAGCCGTTGCTTTGATTTTATGTGCAGCCTTATTTAGTTACGGTATTGCAGCTAAAAGAGAGAGCCTGTACAAAAAACGTGAGCAAGAAAGCGCTAACCAATTAGAGCAATTAGCAGCAATTGCTGAGCGTGAACGGATAGCCCGCGACTTGCACGATATTTTAGGTCACTCACTGTCATCTATTGCTTTAAAAGCTGAGCTTGCAAATAAATTAAACCAAGGTGAGCGTTACGCTCAAGCAAATAGCGAAATTGCACAAGTGGCCGATCTGGCAAGGCAGTTACTCAGTGATGTAAGAAGCGCCGTTAGTGATTTAAAACAGCTTAACCTTGTTAGCCAAGTAGCACAGTTAAAACAAAGATTAATAGAACAAGACTTTAACGTTTCATTTAATGTAGTTTTAAATACTCTACCCGCTAAAGTAGAGGGCATCGCAGGCCTTATAATTAAAGAAGCCGTTACCAATTTGCTACGTCATAGCAGCACAAAAAATTGCGAAATAAATATAGAACAAACAGCGCAGCAGCTACTCATTACCGTTATTGATCGTGCACCGTGCTCTACATTAAATTCGGGCAATGGCCTAAATGGTATTAAAGAGCGAGCAGAGCAACTCAATGGCAGTGCAACATTTACCTGTGGCGATATTTTTACTTTAAATGTAATGCTACCAATTTCAGCTAAGGATTTACAATGATCAGAGTGTATTTAGTGGAAGATCAAGCGCTTGTGCGCGACGCAGTAGCAGCATTGTTAGGACTCGATTTTAATATTGAGATTATTGGGCAAGCAAGTAACGGGCAAGATGCACTTAATGCAATTGAAGCACTTGATAGTGATTTACATCCCGATATAATTTTAACCGATATAGAAATGCCAACCATGAATGGTATAGAGCTGAGTGAAAAAATAGCCGCTAAGTTCCCCGCTATAAAAATGGTTATTATGACCACATTTTCTCGTGCGGGTTATATTAGGCGAGCGCTTACGGCAGGCGTTAAAGGTTTTATTTTAAAAGAAGCACCCAGTGAAGAGCTAATAAATGCGCTTAAAAAAGTAATGCAGGGACAAAAAGTGATAGACCCAGAGCTTGCTATCAATGCATTAGACGACGCAGATCCGCTTACAGATAAAGAACGCAAAGCACTTAAACTTGCAAGCGACGGCCTTAAAACAAGCGACATAGCCAAGCAGTTATGTATAAGTGAAGGTACCACACGTAATTATTTATCAGACGCTATTGCTAAGCTAAACGCCACTAACCGTATAGATGCTGCGCGTATAGCTAAACAAAAAGGATGGCTTTAAATAGTGGGTTTATAAATTATAAGCAAAGTATTACTATGTTACTTATAAAAGTAACGAACAGTGCTTAAAGTTAGCTTAAAAAGCGTTAAAAGAGGGTTTAATGGCAAATCTAATAGAACTAATAACTAAAAATAGTACTGCAATACTCACTATGAATACCGCTGAAAACCGCCACAATCCAGCGTTTGTGGCTGAGTTTAATTTACATCTTGACCACATTGAGGCAGATCAAAATATTAAGTCAGTTATTTTAACGTCCTCGAGTGACAAAAACTGGTCATTAGGCATCGACCTTCAATGGATGTCCAATCCAAGTATTTTACCTGCAGCTATTTCTGACTTTATGATTCAAATAAGTGACTTGTTTAAGCGCATAGTTACTTTTCCTATGCCTATTATTGCTGCGTTAAACGGGCATACCTATGGCAATGGTGCTGTGCTTGCGTGTGCGTGCGATTTTAGATTTATGAAGTCAGATAAAGGCTTTTTTTGTTTTCCTGAAGTTGATGTAATGGTGCCTTTTGTACCGTCGATGTTTCCTATAATTAATAAAGCAATTTCGCAAACATTCTTTAATCGCCTAGCTATGTCAGGAGAGCGTGTTGGTGCACAGCAGTTGCTAGACAATAAAGTGGTTGAAGCTGTGTTTGCAAATAACGACGAACTACAAGCAGGTGTACTTGAGTTTGCCCAGCAGTTTAATAAAAACCGTTGGATTTACGCTCAAAACAAAACACAAATGAACAAAGAAATTTTGCTTACAATGAAAGAAGAAGATCCAAGCTTTATTGATAATATAAGTAAATTGCTCTGGAAAAACCTACAAAAAAAATAGTATAAATAACCGGAGCTCTGGTTAAGAGATTTACTAACGTATTGAATCATGCCGATATTTAAATTTATTTTCTCTAGCCAGAGATTTTTAGTGAAAACAAGGCGAATTTACGCGTCAATAGCTGGCCTATTGCAGCTATATTCAACGCTGTTAGCGCTGAAAATAGCTGCTCGAGATAGATTTATTATCCAGAGCTCAGGTTATAATAGCGCCAAAGGGTTTTAGCATTGCTACTAGATGACTAAACACTTTGCAGTTAAGGGGTCGTTAAGCCCCATTGCGCTAGATTTCTAAACTATACACTAAGGTAAACACCAAGGTAAAAGCGCTTTCTTAAAAGTTTAATAGCTTTTACCTGTCTCATTATAACTATATGGGTTAAAATACCTACATAACCAACTAACAAGATAGTGAATGTCAAACCAAGATCCAAATCTCAGTCGAGAACAAGAAAAGTACGAAAACCCAGTCCCTAGTCGTGAGTTTATACTTACTCACCTTCAAGAGCGTTCAAAACCTGCTAACTACGCGCAATTATGTGAAGAACTAGCAGTAAATGATGACGAACGCCAAATAGCATTTAAACGCCGCCTTCGCGCTATGGAGCGTGACGGACAGCTGTATTTTAATAAATTTAAATGCTATGCCCTAATTGACGAAGCCGGTTTAACCAAAGGCAAAGTAATAGGCCACAGAGACGGTTTTGGCTTTTTAGAAGTTGAAGGCGAGAGTAAAGATTGGTTTATTGCTAAGCACCAAATGAATATGGTGTTACATGGCGACATTGTACTAGCTAAAGGCACTAAACGTGGCTCTGGCTCAAAATGCGATGCACGTATTATAAAAGTGCTTACTAACGAGCGCGCGCCAATTGTTGGCCGTTACTTTGTAGAGCATGGTGTTGCCGTTGTGGTAGCTGAAGACCCGCGCATAACGCAAGATATAATGATTTTACCAGGCAACGAAAACGGTGCCCGCCATAACCAAATGGTGCAGGTTAAAATCACTCAAAATCCGAGTCGCAACATGAACGCGGTAGGTAAAATTATTGATGTACTTGGTGAGCATTTAGCCCCAGGTATGGAAATTGAAGTCGCACTGCGCAATCACGATATTCCACATGTATGGCCTGAAGAAGTTGAAGCACAGGTTGCTCACCTAGGTGAGTTTGTTGAAGACGCTGACAAAAAAGGCCGCGTAGATTTACGTGACTTACCACTTGTAACTATTGATGGCGAAGACGCTCGCGACTTTGATGACGCCGTATACTGTGAACCTAAAAAATCGGGTGGCTGGCGCTTATGGGTTGCCATTGCCGATGTATCGCATTACGTAGGAATGAACACGCCGCTTAACAAAGAAGCAATTTTGCGTGGTAACTCAGTGTATTTTCCTGAGCAAGTAATTCCGATGCTACCAAAAGTGCTTTCTAACGGATTATGTTCGCTTAATCCAAAAGTAGATCGCTTATGTATGGTTGCCGAAATGACCGTATCGAGCGCGGGTAAACTTTCGGGCTATAAGTTTTACGAAGCGATAATGAACTCGCATGCGCGTTTAACTTACACCAAAGTAAATGCCATTTTACAAAACGACGAAAAACTACGCGAAGAATACTCAGCCGTAGTGCCACATTTAACTGACTTACAGCAAATGTATATGGCACTTAAAGCTGCACGCCAAGACCGTGGTGCCATTGAGTTTGAAACCCTAGAAACACGTTTTGTATTTAACGCTCAGCGTAAAATAGAATCAATAGTGCCTGTTATTCGTAACGATGCGCACAAACTAATTGAAGAATGTATGATTTTAGCCAACGTATCGGCGGCTAAAATTCTTGAAAAGCACGAAGCAAGCGCGCTTTATCGTGTGCATGACGAACCAGACAGCGAAAAGCTAGGTAACTTTACTAAGTTTTTAGGCGAGTTAGGAATCGAAAGCACATTAAGCGACGAGCCAACACCAAAAGAAATAACCCAAGTATTAGCGCGACTAGGTGACCGCCCAGAAGCCGAGCTTATTCAAACTATGCTACTGCGTTCAATGAAACAAGCTGTATATCAGCCAGATAACATTGGTCACTTTGGTTTAGCGTTATCGGCTTATGCGCACTTTACATCGCCAATACGTCGTTACCCAGATTTAGTAGTACATCGTGCTATTAAAGCAGTTATAAAAGCACAAGGTCAGCAAACGTCTGGCGAATACGCTTATACCGACGACGAAGTTGATCAACTAGGTGAGCAGTGTTCTACCACAGAGCGCCGCGCCGATGATGCAACTCGCGAAGTAGCTGATTGGCTTAAATGTGAATTTATGCAAGACCACGTAGGTGGCGAGTTTGATGGTGTTATTTCATCGGTCACTAACTTTGGTTTGTTTATTCGTTTAGACGATTTACAAATTGACGGGCTTGTTCACGTTACTAATTTAGGCGACGAGTTTTTTGCGCATGATGCTGCAAAACACACCCTAATAGGTGAGCACTCTCACAAAGTTTATCGCCTTGGCGATAAAGTAACAGTAAAAGTTGCGTCGGTTAGTTTAGACGACCGTCGTATCAACTTAACGCTTAAAGGCGATGTTGCACAAGACAGATACTCACGTCGTCGTGCGCCAAAAAAAGGTTCAGGTAAATCTGAGCATGCGCCAGCAAGTGTGCGTTCGCAATTAAAAGCAGGCAAAGTACCGGGTAAAAAGTCGCACAGCGATGACAAACCAAAAGGTAAAAAAAAGCCAGCAAATAAAGATAAAGGCAAGCCTGCAAATAAGTCTGCAACTAAACCCGCAGATAAAAAAGCAGCAGACACTGCCGTAAAGAAAAAGCCTAAGAAGAAGGCAGTTAAAAAGCCTAAAAGAGCTGGCAAAAATGCCCGTAAAAGTACTAGCCCAGGAGCAGATAATACGTGAGTAATGAATTAATTTTTGGCTTTCACTCTGTTGAAGCAATTTTAGAAAGCGAGCCAGAGCGCTTTGTAGAAATTTACGCCCTTAAAGGTCGTGACGACAAACGCTCAACTCCGATTATTGATGAAGCACGTAAGTTTGGTATTTCAGTACAGTTTATGCAGCGTAAAGCCCTTGATAGCAAATCAAAGGGTGAGCAGCATCAAGGTATTATTGCCAACGTAAAAGCAGCGCCAACGTTTAACGAAAAAGATCTTGATGCGATCATCGCTCGTGAAGACACACCGTTTTTACTTGTGCTTGATGGTATTACCGATCCGCATAACTTAGGCGCATGCCTACGTAGTGCAGACGCTGCTGGTGTTCACGCTATAATTGTACCTAAAGATCGCTCTGCCAAGCTTAACGGCACAGCACGTAAAGTTGCTTGTGGTGCAGCCGAAACAGTACCGCTTATTCAAGTGACTAACCTTGCACGTACGCTTCGCGAAATTAAAGATGCAGGCGTATGGGTTGTAGGCACCGCTGGCGAAACTGATAACCACGTATTTGATGCAAGCTTAACGGGCCCAATGGCGATTGTTATGGGCGCAGAAGGCGAGGGCATGCGACGCTTAACGCGTGAGCATTGCGATATGCTTGTTAAAATCCCAATGGCGGGTACTGTTTCAAGCTTAAACGTATCGGTAGCCACGGGTATTTGTTTGTTTGAAGTATTACGCCAACGTAACGCAAATAACTAATACCTAATTAATAATACCTAATTTAAATTAAGTATTAAAAAAGCCGAGATTGAAGTTCAATCTCGGCTTTTTTGTATCTGTAACTTACGCTTTAACTTTGTAAGCTTTGGTAAACGGTTTAATAACAAGGCAATAATTTAGATGTGTAGTGCTTTTACATAAAAATTATTAACGCTGTTAGTGAACCGTTTATCTCATACAAAGCGCAGGTAAACGGTTTAATAACAAGGCAATAATTTAGATGTGTAGTGCTTTTACATAAAAAATTATTAACGCTGTTAGTGAACCGTTTAACCAGCTTTCAATTTAGAATGAGTAAGTGTAGCCCATCTGTACAGTACGCGGCTTACCTGGTTGAATGCCACCGTTTGAACGGTTAGCAACGTATGTTTTATCAAACAAGTTATCAACGCTTAGGTATACTTTTTGATTTTCATCGATTAAGTATTTAGCAGCTAAATCCCATACTACGCGGCTATCAATTGCGTTTAAGCCCGACTGCGTTAAGTTAGCATGCGCATCAGATACGTAACGTATTTGGCTGTTAACTACAAACGCAGAAAACTCAGCACCTAACGATAACGCTACTTGGTTTTCTGGTACGTAAGGCATTGCATCGCCTTTTTCTACCGTGCCCCAAATTTCTGAATCAAAATCGTTTTTAAACTCAGAGTCTGTGTAGGTATACGTTAATTTAACTGGGAACATAGCTGTATCAGTTGCAAACGTATGTGCTGCACTAAATTCAAAGCCCGCTACTTCTACTTCACCGTAGTTGTATTGGTCGCCAATGTTGTCGTCGCTACAACCAACCGCTGCAGTACAGTTACCGTGCATGTTGCTGTAGTCAGAGTAAAACGCAATTACTTCACCGCTAAAGCCATCCATATTAAAGCGAGAGCCAAACTCAATGTTTACACTTTCTTCTTCTTCTTGGTCAGCATTACCAGGTGCTGCTGGTGCATAACCTTTTTGAATGCCCGCAAGTAGCGTTACGTTTTCGTTAAGCGTGTAAGTAGCACCTAGTGACGGAACTAAAATTTCAGTGTCGTTCGACACATCTTTAGTTAAACCGTTGCTGCGTGTTGGATCTGATTTAGACCACTCTTCACGCGTAATAGTAATATCTTCAT
The DNA here is from genome assembly GCF_011378845.1 of Pseudoalteromonas sp. Z9A4. NCBI lineage: Bacteria > Pseudomonadati > Pseudomonadota > Gammaproteobacteria > Alteromonadales > Pseudoalteromonadaceae > Pseudoalteromonas > Pseudoalteromonas sp. Z9A4. The sequence goes on along the minus strand of NZ_WTLA01000007.1, from coordinate 8,088 downwards.
AACGAAGACCTGCACTTACTACTAATGCATCAATTGTCCACTCGTCTTGAATAAACAAGGTACTTGCTTCTGCGCTATCTACACGGTTGCTGTCAGAGCCCGGAACGCCTTGCTCTGTAAGCGTTAAGCTTAGGTCTTGATTAAGTGTGTATTTGTCTTCCCATTGAAAACGATCCATTTCGTCTTCGTGGTAACGTACGCCAACAGTTACATAGTGATCGCCTGCAGGAATATGTAATTCAGACTGAATACCTTTAGCTTGATAATCGCGGTTATTAGCTTTAATACCAATACCTTCAATACCTTCGCTTGTCGGGTTTGCTTCAAATTCACTGTATTGCTCAAGGTAGCTTTCGCTTACTTTACTGGCTTTATACCAGTTACGATGAAAATCGTTTAAGTAAGCCGTAGCTAAAAACTCATAGCCATCACCAAAACGGTACGCGTAGTTAAGTTGGTATGCGTTGTGGCGGGTGTTCATTTCATCGTTTTGCGATGCAGCATAACGACGGTAAGGACTTTCTTGATAGTCTTCGTCAGTTAAGCCCATGTATGTTTCGTCTGATGTTTCGTCAGAGTACTTAATTTTTAGCTCTAAATTATGCGCATCGTTTTGACCAAACGTATGACCAAACTTTAATAGTAAATCTGTTTTTTCAAAGCCGGTGTTGTCATTACCTACTGGCAGCTCTTTAAAGCCGTCTGCGCCGTAAGTAAATACTTCAATTAAGCCTGCTGTGTTGTTTTTTTCTTTACCGAAGTAAGCGTGACCTTTGTAGTAACCATCACCACCAAGGGCTGCATCTACCATACCTTTTGAGCTATTTGGCTCAGTAGGTAAGCTGCGCGAAAGTAAGTTTAAAACACCGCCCGTAGTACGCGGGCCATACTTAACTGATGCCGCGCCTTTTAATACTTCAATAGACTCCATACGACCCGTAGTAGGGAAGTAGTAAGCAGATGGTGCTGAGTATGGTGCTGGTGCAACTAATACACCGTCTTCCATTACTGATATTTTATCGTTACGACCAGTACCTGTGCCGCGCATACCAATATTAGGACGAAGGCCGTAGCCGTCTTCCTCTTGCACGTAAACGCCCGGAACAGACGCTAAAACGCGAGAAATATCAGTAAATTTGAATTTTTGAAGTTCTTCATCAGAAATAAACGTAGCCGAACCCGGAATATCGTTAATTGCCTGCTGAGAGCCAATAACGGTAATTTGCTCAAAGCGTTGTTCTTTATCGCTGGTGTCTTTTGCTATTGCAGTAGCACTAAAAGACAAAGCAACCGCAGTTGCCAAGGTAGATACTAAAAACTTAGGGTTCATTGTGTTCCTAATCATGTCAATTATCTTAATTGGCGTAATTTGAACACGTTAACGAATACGAATCAATGTTATTAAGTATTTAATTATTCAGTTTAATAGAACTAAAAATACCTACTTATGCAACTTTGTTAACTAAATCGTTTCTTTTGTATTAGTTTGTAATTGCTTTGCTCGTTATAAAGTTTTGATTAGCTATAACCTAAGCGTAGCGCTATAAACTCCGCGAGTTTATCTACAGCATGATCCGATTCGCCCGAGCTTTTAATTAAACTAATACCAATATTGCCAAGAGTGGGTAAATGTTTGGTTTGAACTTGATAATTAAGCTCGCTAGGTACTGTGCTTTTAGCGAGTACCGTAATGCCTAAGCCTTCTTTTAATGCCGCAATAAGGCCAGTTAAATCGGCGTTGCTATATACGATACGGTATTTTATGCCTGCACTTTTTAATGCATCAATTGCACGGCGACGATAAATACACCCCTCTGGTGCGGTAACTAGCGTAACCACATCGTTTTGCGCAAGTGATAGATCGCCCACCCACACTAATTCGTCTTGCATAAAAATAGGAAACTTATCAGAGTTGAGCCGCTCATTTAGTGCAAGTACTAAATCGAACTGATCTTGCCTTGAGGCCGAAAGTAAATGTTTACTTAAACGCGATTTAACTTCTAACGACACCTCAGGGTAGAGCGCCACAAAGTCGCCAATAATAGAAGGTAAAATACGCGCTGCAAATTCGCTCGGAATACCCAAGCGCACTTTACCTGCGATGTTTTCTGATGTGAACTGCTGCAAAATAGCATCGTTGTGTTGCATCATTTGTTTTGCCATAGGCAATAATAGCTCGCCGTACTGGTTTAATACTTGGCGCTGTCCTTGTTTTTTAAATAGTTTATAGCCAAGCACGTCTTCTAAGCGCTTTATTTGCAAACTGACAGCAGGTTGCGACAAGCCAAGTAAATCGCCTGCTTTAGCAAAGCCACCTATTTCAACTACCATTACAAAAGTACGTAAACCGTCTGTTGATATGTTTTTCATATTTAAAATTACAATTTATATAGCTATATATATAAGTATTATTTATCAATTGATAAAAAATTACAATTTGTTGTTGGTAGGCGTGGGCAATATACTTTTGTAATCGAAAATACACAGGTGTTTGTTATGACTTTTAACCCAATAATGTTTGCCCGCCACAGCAACGCAAGTAGTGCGGTTACTAACGCTTTGCAAACTAACAACAATCACGTTGTAATGGATTTTAGCGGCACCGAAACCAGTGTATTTTTAAGCACTATTTTAGGGCTCGATTTAACTAAGCTTACCGCCAGCGGTTTAGGCTTAAAAGGCACGCTTGATGGCGACTATAATTCTGACTACAGCTTTGCTGTTTATTACTTTAGCGAAACCGCCTTTAGATTCGTACTGCCACACAATGCAAGCCTTCAACTACAAGCACTTATAAACGAGCAACAGCTACGTTTTGATATTGACTATGTAGTACGCACCGACCTAGCAAGCTTTATTTTAAGTGGCGACAACGCGTTTGATACTCTAGTAAATGCTTTTAAATTAACACCAGGTTTGCGCCTTTCTGACGCGCAACTATGCTACGGTGCGCAAAGTGGTGATGTATTTATTACCGCCATTGATAAAAACGACGAACAACACTTTGTATTAGTAGCTAAACAACAAGAATTACAAAAATGGCAAAGCTACATGCAAGCGCAAGGTTTTGCACTTATGCATAGTGAAGCCGCATAACGAATACAAACAACAGGTGAGCATAACAATGTTTACCTGTTTTTAATTACGGTTAAGTAAAAACTAATTTAAGCCACGCCCTAAATAGGGTTAATTTAAACGTGAAGGAATGTTATGACTTCTAAAACTGTACTACATGCTAAGCACCTAGAAGCGGGCGCAAAAATGGTTGATTTTCATGGCTGGGAAATGCCAATCAACTACGGCTCACAAATAGAAGAACACAATAGCGTGCGTACCGACGCAGGTATGTTTGATGTATCACACATGACTATTGTTGATATTGAAGGGCCTCAAGCACAAGCATTTTTACGTAAGCTAGTAGCTAACGACGTTGCAAAATTAACCGTACCAGGTAAAGCGCTTTACACAGGCATGCTTAACGAGCAAGGCGGTGTAATAGACGACTTAATTATTTATTTCTTCAGTGAAACTTTTTACCGCTTAGTTGTTAATTCAGCAACGCGCGAAAAAGACCTAGCACATTTAGCTAACGTATCGAGCGACTTTGACGTAACTGTTACAGAGCGCCCAGAGTTTGCAATGATTGCAGTACAAGGCCCTAACGCTAAAGCAAAAACAGCCACACTTTTAAATGCTGAGCAACAAGCAGCCGTTGAAGGTATGAAGCCGTTTTTTGGCGTTCAAGTAGGTGATTTATTTATTGCCACAACGGGTTATACTGGCGAAGACGGTTACGAAATAGTAGTACCGAACGACCAAGCAGCCGATTTATGGCAACAACTGCTAGACGCAGGTGTTAAGCCTGCTGGTTTAGGTGCACGCGACACGCTACGTTTAGAAGCCGGTATGAACCTTTACGGCCTAGATATGGACGAAAGCGTATCACCACTTGCAGCTAACATGGCATGGACCATTGCATGGGAACCAGAAGATCGCGACTTTATTGGCCGTGACGTACTTGTTAAGCAACGCGCAGAAAAAAGCACTGACAAACTAGTTGGCTTAGTGTTTGAAGAAAAAGGCGTTTTGCGTAGCGGTTCTAAAGTAATTGTTGACGGTGGGATAGGTATTATTACATCAGGTACTTTTTCACCAACACTTGGTTTTAGTGTAGCCCTTGCACGTGTACCACGTTCAACAGGCGACACAGCTCAAGTAGAAATGCGTAAAAAATTAGTAAACGTTAAAGTAGTAAAGCCTAGCTTTGTACGTAACGGTAAATCAATAATTTAAATAATTTGGTTATACCAATCACAATAATTATTGCGATTGGTATCCTCCCAATATAAACCAAAGGACAAATAAAATGAGCAATATTCCTAGCGAGTTAAAATACGCACCTTCACACGAGTGGGTTCGCAGTGAAGGCGACGGTACATTTACTGTTGGTATTTCTGAGCATGCACAAGAACTTCTTGGCGACATGGTATTTGTTGAATTACCAGAAGTTGGCGACGAAGTAGACGCTGGCGAAGACTGTGCAGTAGCAGAGTCAGTTAAAGCAGCATCAGACATTTACGCACCTATCAGTGGCGAAATTGTTGCTATTAACGAAGAGCTAGAAGATTCACCTGAAACAGTAAACAGCGACGCTTACGGCGACGGTTGGTTATTCCGTATTAAAGCATCTGACGAGTCTGAGCTAGACAACTTATTAGACGCTGAAGGTTACTCGCACACTATCGACGAAGAATAATCATTTTTTGTAGATAACTAAAAGCCCCGTTTAATGTATAAAAATGGGGCTTTTATGATTTTACAGCTCACCACCCCATACTGAGTGAACTGTTAAATCGTCAAATATTTTAATTAATGCTAGTTACCCATTAGCATTTAGGATCATAGGAATCTGGATTCATGTCAAACGCCAAATCTCTTGAAGAACTAGAGCAAAAGCAAGATTTTATTCGCCGCCATATTGGGCCAAGCCCAGCACAAGTAAGCGATATGCTAAGTGCTTTAGAAGTATCGAGTGTGCAAGAGCTCATTGACCAAACTGTACCGGCTAGCATTCGTCTAGAACAACCGCTAACAGTTGGCGAAAGCCGTACTGAAGTTGAAACACTAAGCTACCTAAAATCAGTAGCAAGCAAAAATAAAGTTTTCAAATCGTACATTGGCCAAGGCTACCACCCAACTAACGTACCGCACGTAATTTTACGTAACGTACTAGAAAATCCAGGTTGGTATACAGCGTACACACCGTATCAGCCAGAGATTGCACAAGGGCGTTTAGAATCATTATTAAACTTCCAAACTATGACTCTAGATTTAACCGGCCTTGATTTAGCAAGCGCATCACTACTTGACGAATCAACAGCGGCTGCAGAGGCTATGGGCCTTGCAAAACGCGTATCAAAAGCTAAAAAAGCCAATGCCTTTTTTATCGCCGACGACGTACACACACAAACAATCGACGTAGTAACAACGCGTGCCGAGCAGTTTGGTTTTGAAATAATTGTAGGTAAAGCAGAAGATGCCGTTAACCATGACATTTTTGGCGCATTATTCCAATACCCATCTACATCTGGCGAAGTGGTAGACATAACTGACCTAATTGCTGGCGTACAAAGCAAAAAGGCCATTGCCTGTGTTGCTGCCGACATAATGAGTTTATTACTATTAAAAGCACCGGGTAAACTAGGCGCAGACGTAGTACTTGGTTCGGCTCAGCGTTTTGGCGTACCTATGGGTTACGGCGGTCCTCATGCTGCATTTTTTGCAACACGTGACGCATACAAACGTTCATTACCTGGTCGTATTATTGGTGTATCTAAAGACCGTTTAGGTAACGACGCACTACGTATGGCAATGCAAACGCGCGAACAACACATTCGCCGCGATAAAGCCAATTCAAACATTTGTACAGCGCAAGTATTACTTGCCAACATGGCAGCGTTTTACGCTGTGTATCACGGCCCACAAGGCTTAAAAACTATCGCGCAGCGTATACATCGCTTTGCTGATATTTTAGCAAGCGGCCTTAAAGCTAAAGGCATTGCACTTAAGCACAGTACTTGGTTTGATACGCTAACAGTAGTAAGCGACAGCAAAGACGACGTAATAGCACGTGCAATTGCAAAAGGCGTTAACTTTGCAACAAACCACGAAGGCGAGTACTCAATTTCGGTATCAGAGACAACAACACGTGCAGATATTGCTGAGCTATTCGATATTATTTTAGGCGAAGGCCATGGCCTAAGTGTTGATGCTATTGCAGCAGACGTTGAAGCAAATGGCAGCGAGTCTATCCCTGCAAGTTTAGTACGTGACGACGAAGTACTAACGCATCCAAACTTTAACAGTTACCACAGCGAAACAGACATGCTTCGCTACATTAAGCGACTAGAAAGCAAAGATTTATCGCTTAATCACTCAATGATCTCGTTAGGCTCATGTACCATGAAACTAAACGCGACCGCAGAGATGATCCCAATTACGTGGCCTGAGTTTGCAAACCTTCACCCATTCTGCCCGCTAGATCAAGCAGAAGGTTACCAAATAATGATTGGCGAGCTACACGACTGGCTAGTAAATATTACCGGTTACGATGCAGTATCACTTCAGCCAAACTCTGGTGCGCAAGGTGAATACGCAGGCTTAATCGCGATTCGTAAATACCACGAGTCACGCGGCGATGCACACCGTAATGTATGTTTGATCCCAAGCTCTGCGCACGGTACTAACCCTGCATCAGCGCAAATGGCGAGCATGAAAATTGTGGTAGTTAACTGCGACAAAAACGGTAACGTAGACATGGCTGATCTTAAAGCGAAAGCTGAAGAAGTGTCTGAAAACTTATCGTGCATTATGATCACATACCCGTCTACACACGGCGTATACGAAGAAACAATTCGCGAAATTTGTGACATTATTCATGAGCACGGCGGCCAAGTTTACATGGACGGCGCAAACATGAACGCACAAGTTGGCGTAACAAGCCCAGGCTTTATTGGCTCAGACGTATCGCACTTAAACTTGCATAAAACGTTTTGTATTCCACACGGTGGCGGTGGTCCAGGTGTTGGCCCAATTGGTGTTAAATCGCACCTTGCGCCATTTATGCCAAACCACAGCGTAATTAACGTGCCAGGTACTAGCATTGGTAACGGTGCAGTATCGGCAGCGCCTTACGGCTCAGCCGCTATTTTACCTATTTCATGGGCTTACATTACCATGATGGGGTCAGAGGGCTTAAAACAAGCCACTGAAATGGCAATCGTTAATGCTAACTACTTAACGCATGAGCTAAGCAAGCACTTCCCAATTTTATACCGTGGTCGTAACAACCGTGTTGCTCACGAATGTATTGTTGACCTACGCCCGCTTAAAGAGCAATCAGGCATTACTGAAATGGACGTAGCTAAGCGCTTGCAAGACTACGGCTTCCATTCACCCACTATGTCGTTCCCAGTAGCTGGTACATTAATGATTGAGCCAACTGAGTCTGAATCAAAAGGTGAAATTGACCGCTTTATCGAAGCAATGGTGTCAATTAAAGGCGAAATCGAAAAAGTAATCTCTGGCGAATGGTCAATCGAAAACAACCCGCTAGTGTTTGCACCGCATACACAAGGTGACGTGTTAGGTAACGAATGGGATCGTGCATACGACCGTTTTTACGCTGCATTCCCAGTGCCTGCAGTGGCTAAAAACAAGTTCTGGCCAACCGTTACTCGTATAGACGACGTATACGGCGACCGTAACTTGGTATGTTCATGCCCACCGGTAGAGACATACCGCGATTAAGAGCAGAGACTAATTTTTGAACTTTAATGGGTAGTAAATCCCATTATAGTTTGGGAATTTATCAAAATTATAAAAGCCGTTGCAGCAATGCAACGGCTTTTTTGTGTGTGGTGATTGCCATAAATGATATGGGCGTAGATACCATCTCTTCTAACCAGCCTCAAGCTTTCTTTAAATAGCTTGAGGCTGGTATTCAGTTTGATTCTTCACAACACCAAAACAGATATGTGTCAGCTTTCTCATTGCAGCACCAATTGCCTGCATTTTTGTTTTACCTTG
>NZ_WTLA01000069.1:0-533 GCF_011378845.1 Pseudoalteromonas sp. Z9A4 | reverse complement strand
GCAATGTCGATGATGCAAACAGCAGAGGGCGCGTTTGATGAGATGACAAACATTGCTTACCGCATGAAAGAGCTTGCGACACAAGGTGCGAGTGATGCAAATGGTACTACTGAGTGGGCAGCACAAAGTGCTGAATATGCTGCTTTGACTGCTGAGCTTAATAGTATTGTGGATAATACGTCTTTTGGTGGAACTAAGTTACTTGATGGCGGTAAATTTGATGCTGCAGTTAAATTTCAAGTAGGATCAAGCACCAATGAAACATTAGACGTTGATATAACTGCTGCATTTGATGGAACAGCTGGTTCAGTAGATGCCGCGATTGATGGTATTGAAGCATCAGGTGGTACAGCAGGTACATTTGAAAATGTGGGCGAAGCGCAAGCTCATTTGGCACTAGTTGATACTTTAATTGCAGGAATTGGCAGTGCCCGCTCGTCACTGGGTGCATCAATGAATCGTCTTGAGCATACGATGACCAACGTTACAAACATGAAAGAAAACACACAAGCAGCGTCATCTACGTTGATGGA
>NZ_WTLA01000068.1:0-561 GCF_011378845.1 Pseudoalteromonas sp. Z9A4 | reverse complement strand
TTTTCTCAAAAAGCCGTGTTTTATAAAGAAAAAGAGGCCTTTTTAATTGATTTGACCGAGCAAGGTACAAAAAAAACGTACACCGTAAGTTATGTATTTGGCTTTGACCCACTGCAACAGTATTTAATTGAAGTTGAAAAAGGCAAATACCAAGTATTTCCCTTTGCATGGGATAGTCGCGCTAAATCACTAGGCGGAAAGCGTTGGTATGCCAACTACGCTAACGAAGATGTAAAACCCAGCGACCGTCTCCATTGGCTGCAACCTCTGCAAAACTGGAACGGCATGTGCGCCGATTGCCATTCAGATAATTTAAAGCGTAATTACACTACTGAAAAAGAAAGCTTTGATACGCACTTCTCGAATATAAATGTGGGCTGTAAATCGTGCCACAGCGATATAACGGATGAACATAAAACTAAAAAAATAATAAAGACAGCTCAAACAAGCCCTACCAATATGTCGCAGTGGAAAATAATTGGCGATAATAAAATTGCTACTTGGCAAGGTGAGCCGCGCGATAACAGCTTTATGCAAGGCTGTTATGCGTGTCATTCGCTT
>NZ_WTLA01000067.1:0-574 GCF_011378845.1 Pseudoalteromonas sp. Z9A4 | reverse complement strand
TTGAGCTTGCAAACGCACTTGATACTTACATCCCAGAGCCAGAGCGTGACATCGATAAGCCATTCATCATGCCTATCGAAGACGTTTTCTCAATCCAGGGTCGTGGTACTGTTGTAACTGGTCGTGTTGAAGCTGGTATCATCCGCATCAATGACGAAGTAGAAATTGTTGGTATCAATGATACAACTCGTTCTACTTGTACTGGTGTTGAAATGTTCCGTAAGCTTCTAGACGAAGGTCGTGCTGGCGAAAACATCGGTGCACTTCTACGTGGTACTAAACGTGAAGACGTTGAACGTGGTCAAGTACTAGCTAAGCCTGGTTCAATCAACCCACACACTACATTCACTTCAGAAGTATACGTACTTTCGAAAGATGAAGGTGGTCGTCATACTCCATTCTTCAAAGGTTACCGTCCACAGTTTTACTTCCGTACAACTGACGTAACAGGTGACGTACAGTTACCAGATGGCGTAGAAATGGTAATGCCTGGTGATAACATCAAGATGACAGTAACTCTAATCGCACCAATCGCGATGGATGAAGGTCTTCGTTTTGCTATCCGTGAAGGTGG
>NZ_WTLA01000066.1:0-584 GCF_011378845.1 Pseudoalteromonas sp. Z9A4 | reverse complement strand
GCAATGTCGATGATGCAAACAGCAGAGGGCGCGTTTGATGAGATGACAAACATTGCTTACCGCATGAAAGAGCTTGCGACACAAGGTGCAAGTGATGCGAATGGCGATACTGAGTGGGCTGCACAAAGTGCTGAGTTTGTAGCTTTGTCTGCGGAGCTTACCAGTATCATGGAGAATACTTCTTTTGGTGGTACTGACTTATTAGATACAGCAGATAAGTTTGGTGCAGGTAACGTTGTGTTTCAGGTTGGTTCAAGCGCTGCTGAAACGCTAACAGTTAATATTTCAACTGATTTGGCTAATGTTAAAACTGCAATGACTTCTTCGTCAACTAGAGCAGCAACAGGTACATCAACTACGAACGGTACATTCTCGAATGTTGCTGATGCACAGGCGCAGCTTGGTTTTGTAGATACTCTCATTGGTGAGATTGGTACAGCTCGTTCATCACTAGGTGCGTCTATGAATCGTCTTGAGCACACTATGACGAACGTAACAAACATGAAAGAAAACACACAAGCAGCGTCATCTACGTTGATGGATGCTGATTTTGCGGCAGAAACGTCTAACATGACTAAGCAGCA
>NZ_WTLA01000065.1:0-722 GCF_011378845.1 Pseudoalteromonas sp. Z9A4 | reverse complement strand
TAATTTCGTCATTTTTTCACCCAAATTTGTATGCTTATCAGCATAACATTTCTTTCTTAATGGGTGGCCAAAATCACTGTACCACTACAAATGGCAAACATGTTGCGGCCTATCAAGTCTTCCTCATCACATATCATCAGCACTTGCGTAAAAATCGGCTCAATCTGTTCATGCATTTTAGCAACGAAGCCTGCTATTGATGTGTAATGCGGCTGGATATCTCCCGACACACTCATAAATAAAATGTTCGTCTCACACGCTTTAGCAATTCGACGGCTACTGATCAAACCATGTGCATAGCCCAGTAAAATAATCTTTAGCATTACCGAAGGTGGATACGCCGCCGCGCCCGTTTTGTCATTGTTGTACCACGCGTCAAACCCCGATAAATCGAGTTTATTTTCGACAATATAACAAAGGGCATACTCAAAAGTGCCAGGCAGAATTTGCTCAGCGAAATTGATAGGAATGAATTTATTTTGACAGGATAAGTCAGGCTTGTAGTTAGCCATAACAGTTTACCGTGGGTGAATAATATCTATTAGATCACAGCGAACAGATGGATTCAAGGTTAAAAAGCAACCAATCAAGAATAGTTGGATACGTTCCTAAAAAGAGTAATTCTACAGCCTCAACGAGCCTGTAGATTAACTCGTTTTTTATTTGTTTTTATTGATAAACAAACCATAGCTGAGTTCCTATTTTGGTTCAATCGATTACTG
>NZ_WTLA01000064.1:0-748 GCF_011378845.1 Pseudoalteromonas sp. Z9A4 | reverse complement strand
CTAACGCTATATTTAGCATCTATAAAATTTCCATATCCAACCTTTGGCATCCATTCCGTTTTAAAGCTTCTAAAAAATCGCTCCATTGGTGCATTATCCCAACAGTTTCCACGCCTACTCATACTTTGTTTGATTTTATAGCGCCATAAACGTTGACGATATTTTAAACTGGTATAGTGACTACCCTGGTCTGAATGAAACATCAGTCCTGTCGGTTTTCCTCTGCTTTCATACGCGAGTTCAAGCGCTTTTAGCGTTAAATTAGTATCTGGCGACAACGACATGGCCCAGCCAACTATTTTACGTGCAAATAAATCAATAATAACGGCTAAATAAGCCCAGCGATTACCTACCCAAATATACGTCACATCACCGCACCACACGGTATCTGGCTCAACAACATCAAATTGTCTATCAAGCAGATTTGGAATTTTAAGGTGCTCATTACCGCCGCGTTTATATGAATGTTGAGGTACTTGGCAGCTTTCAAGCTTTAATTTAACCATTAGCTTAGCAGCACGATAACGACTCAATTCAAAATCATTGTTCGTTGCTATTGCCGCGATTGTCCGCGCCCCAGCTGAGCTGCCGCTCATTGCATGTATTGCTCTAACTTCAGCCTCTAGCCTTATTTGTTCTAGTGTCGGCGTTGTATCCCTTATAGCCCAATATTTATAGCTGCTACGATGCACATTGAATACGTTACACAGCACGCTAATTGGGTAACGCTCTCGTTGATTTAGTTTCT
>NZ_WTLA01000063.1:0-769 GCF_011378845.1 Pseudoalteromonas sp. Z9A4 | reverse complement strand
GGTGCTGTTAGGTGCATCACTGGTGCCTGTAACTGTTGGCGTGCTGTCGTTGGTTAATAATGGCGCATTTACGGTAATGCTTGGCGCGGTCGTATCAATCGTACCGGTGCCTGTAATGTCTGTGCTGTTACCTGCCACATCGCTGATGTTGGCTTCAATACTATACGGTCCTTCTGCAAGTGCCGTTGGGACTTTAACTGAGAAATTGCCATCGGCATCCACGGTGGTGGTGAACGTTTGTGGGTTACCTAAATCATCCACAACGGTAAAGGTTATTTCGGTACCCTCAATAGCATCGCTTGTACCACTGAGGGTCGGCGTTACATCATTGCTTGAACCTGGGCTGGTCAGAATAAGTGTCGGTGCTATGGTGTCTACTTCACCACTGCCTGTTGCCGTAGCTTCGTTGCCTGCTGCATCTTCAACACTTGCACTAATGGTGTACGCACCTTCTGCAAGTGCTATTGGTACAGGAATTGACCATGTGCCATTAGCAAGTACGGTGGCGCTGAGTGTTTGCGGTATGCCAGCACTATCAGTCACGATAAGTGTAACCGTACTGCCTTGCGGTGCATCACTACTGCCAGCAATGGTCGGTGTGGTGTCGTTGTCTACGCCGTTGTCTGTAATTATTAGCGTTGGTGCGACAAGATCTATTAGACCGGTTTCTGTTGCACTGCCAATATTGCCCAGTCCATCATCCACGGTCGCTGTTACGGTGTATGCGCCTTCGGCTAGTACACTGGGTGCATCGACGCTCCATACGCCA
>NZ_WTLA01000062.1:0-1024 GCF_011378845.1 Pseudoalteromonas sp. Z9A4 | reverse complement strand
TAACACCACTCGTTTAAGAACGAGTGGTGTTTTTTCGTTTATACCTAACTGGATATTTTTGTGTCTTTGCGAGCACCGTTCGCGGATAAGCTTTTCGCTTTCTTTTCTCCGGTAATATTAGCCGTTTACCGTTTTCACGTAGTTCTTTTAGCTTTTTAGGGATTGTCCCGGGGCTTCGACCTGAGCACCATAAAAACTCGTCTTGTATCAGGTATAATGCGTTTATGAAACTGATGCGTAATGGCTCCACTTTATGGGCTTTAGCCATCTCTGCCATCTCAAGTCTCACGATATTGTATGACGTCAGAATACCCCAGAGCTCTTGATAAATACCTTCCTGTTTCAAGCTCCGTAGCGCTGGCTTATTAGATAATTGATATTGCTTGAGCTCACCATATCCTCGCTCTATTTCCCATCGTTGCCAATAAACATCGAGTAGCGCTTTCAGCGGGTACTTTTCTGGACAGGCGCATGAGGTGATGAACCCTTTTATTTCACCTTTAGGTGTCGGAATTTGAATAAGCCTTGCTTGCCATGTATCACCTAGGTAAGGGGCTGATTTTTTAGCTTGTGGCGAAATAGGCATTGTTATTAAGTGGTCGTAATCGCTAAATGATTCCGTTATTTCATAGCGCATTTTACTTTTGATGGGCGTAAGCCAATGATGATTTTCGCTAACACCTTGCCAGCTCGTGAATAGTTCAGCCGAAAAGAAACCTCTATCAAATAGAGTTAGTGAATGTTCAGGTGCTGAGCCAACAAGCTGTTGAGCATAATGAATTTCACTTTGGGTAATGGGGCCAAATGCTGCATCGGATATTAAATGCGTTCTTGTCGACATCAAGGTTACAGCAAGTACTGAGGGGAAGTTCGTTGTCGATTGAGCATAGCCAAAATGACGGTTACTCGGCGTATCTTGGGTTTTAAATTGTGTACCGTCAACGCTTAGCAGCTTTAAACCACACACGTCATCAAAAGTTTGCGACTGTTCCCACTGCGTTGCTGTATGTTTAAAAAGGTGTTT
>NZ_WTLA01000061.1:0-1086 GCF_011378845.1 Pseudoalteromonas sp. Z9A4 | reverse complement strand
TTTACCTTGCTCCACTAATCGCTTATTTTGGGCTTTTATATCTGGATTATGTTGTACAGCTACTACAGCAGCCATATACAATTTAGCCCTTATATACCCAGGCCCTTCTTTGCTTAAAGTTGTTTTTCCAGCCCGTTTGCCTGACTCATTAAGCTTAGGTATTAAGCCTAAGTAACAAGCTAATTGCTTGGCATTTTTAAACTGTTTACATGCCATCAAGGACACCATCATACGTGATATTACCTCTCCAACACCTTTGATACTTTGAAGCAATTGGCGGTTCTTTTTTAATTGTGGGTGTCTATCAATATGCTCATCAATGTCATTTTTTAGCTTGCCTATCTCAGTTTTTAGTACAGCTATCATATCTTCAATTGACTGAGTAACTCGAGTAGATGCACCTGAGAAACCAACAGCTTCATAACGATTTTCTTCGCGACGTAAGTCTTGCTCAAGTGCTTCAAGTCTACGCGTCATTACTTTTAACTCTCTCGCTTCAACAGGCTCAGGCTGCCAACTTAAAAGTGAGTGCTGTTGGTCATGACCATAACGAGCAAGCATTGTGGCGTCTGACTTGTCTGTCTTATGGACAAGCCCTAATGAACTTGCGTACTGTTTTGCTTTACCAGGATTTACATGTAATAAAATAAATCCTTGCTCATATAGGAAATACATCAGCGGCTCGCTATAAACACCTGTGGGCTCTGTTGTAATAACAATATCTTGTGCTTCTAAATTTGTATTCTTTATCAACCAGGCAACTAACTCTTGATAGCCCTGCGGGTTATTTTTAAAAATCTTCGTTTTCTTTTTACTTTTGACTACATCGCGTAGCCAGGAAATATCTAACTTGTCTTTACCCACATCAATGCCAATAAAAGCTTTCATCTCTATCTACTCCCCTTGTACATGCAGCGTCACCCTTAGTTGGGGCGCTAGGATACCATTCAGTTTAATGGAGGTTAGGAAGTCAGGGCTCAATCTACGTCACAGCATTTTCACACTCTGGTTGGGTACGAGCTCACTGTCTTCCCGATGTGACAAGTGCTAGCTAAACACTCATCAAGAAGAGATACAAGGTTGGGT
>NZ_WTLA01000060.1:0-1214 GCF_011378845.1 Pseudoalteromonas sp. Z9A4 | reverse complement strand
CAGGGCAAGATCACGAACTTTACCTTGACTTAAAAGTATGATCTTATACTCCTTTTTTAAGGAGCATTCTCATGCTTGATATTCAGCTATTTAAATATTTCGAATCAATCGATGATCCTCGCCAACAAGGTAAAGTGGTTCATAAACTATTTGATATCATATTCCTAGCCGTCAGCGCTGTTGTGTCTGGATGCCAAGGCTGGGAAGATATTGAAGATTTTGGTCATGATAGATTAGATTGGCTCAGGAAATATGTCCCCCTAGAGCAAGGCATCCCCCGCCATGACACAATTGCCCGTGTATTAAGCCGTATTGATATGACGCAATTTCAAGATTCTTTTTCTTCTTGGATGAAAGCATGCACTAAATTAACCCAAGGCGATGTTGTGGCTATTGACGGGAAACGGTTAAAAGGGTCTTTTAATCAATCGGATAGGCGCGATGCACTTTATATGGTCAGTGCATTTGCATGCGAAAATGGTGTTGTTTTAGCACAATGTCCTGTTGATAAAAAGTCGAATGAAATAACAGCGTTACCAACACTTCTTGAGTTACTTGAAATAAAAGGGTGCTTAGTCACAATTGACGCCATGGGATGTCAAAAATCAATTGCAGAAAAAATAGTGAGCAAAGAAGCTAATTACCTTCTTGCAGTGAAGGCAAATCATAAAGGACTCCTGTCGCAAATAGAGGGGACTTTATTACCGGAGATAACACGACAAGCGTCTGCAGGGATTTTGTTTAATGAAGCAGATTATCAAAAAAGTAGAGAGGAGTTTAGGTGTTGTGCGGTGAGCCATAGCGTAAGCGATTTATCAGAAACGAGACACTGGGAAGGCGCAAAGACAGTGGGTGTTATTGTTTCTTACAGAAAAGAAAAAGGTAAAATAAGCAATGAGTTATGCTATAGATACTATATCAGTTCAGCACATTTAACGGCGGAAGAATTGGCAAGGTCAGCGCGAGAACATTGGCAAATAGAGAACGGCTTACATTGGCGTTTAGACGTAGGGTTTAAAGAAGATGAGTGCCGAATTAGGCGCGAAGGTGCAGCGCCTGTATTTGCAGGGCTAAGGCATATCGCATTTAATCAATTAAAGGCTGAAACCAGTTTTAGTAAAGGTATGCCAGCAAAGCAGAAGAAAGCGATGCGCAGTACAGCTTATCTTGAAAAGGTATTGAATTTATAGTGTTTTTTCATGCTCTTGCCCTGG
>NZ_WTLA01000006.1:0-170969 GCF_011378845.1 Pseudoalteromonas sp. Z9A4 | reverse complement strand
GTTTTGGTGTTGTGAAGAATCAAACTGAATATCAGCCCCAAGCTATTTAAAGAAAGCTTGAGGCTGGTTAGAAGAGATGGTATCTACGCCGATAAAAACAATACCGAGCTGCTGCTCATTGTTAGCAATGACCTCCCAAAACTAAAAAAGCACTTATAAAATAAGTGCTTTTGTTGGTTCGCTCAATAGTGTGGTTTACAGCGCGTTAAATACGTCGTCTGTTTTAGCTGCGCAAATAAAATCGTTTTTGTGTAGGCCTTTAATTGAATGGCTCCACCATGTAACCGTTACTTTGCCCCACTCGGTTAATAAACCTGGGTGATGGCCTTCGTCTTCTGCCATATCGCCTACTTTGTTAGTAAATGCGATAGCCTGTTTAAAGTTTTTAAATTTATAAACACGCTCAAGCTGCATAATGCCGTCGCGTACTTCTGGTACCCAGTCTGGGATTTTAGTAATTAATTGTGCTAACTCTTCGTCAGATACTTTTGGCGCATCTACATGACAGGCTTCGCATTTTTGTGCACTTAATGAAGACATTCTAAATCCTTACTTTTAGCTTTTTTAGCATTAATGTTTAACTGGCTAATTTTTCTTTTGGTGGAAATTTTGGGTCGTGCAAACCAAGCTCTTTAGCTCGCTCAACCAAAGTCATAATATCCATTTGCGATATATCAAACAGATCATGAATCGAATTTATGGTGTAATACTGTGGTTGCATAATATCAATACGGTACGGAGTACGCAGTACATCAAGCACATTCATCGGGCTGATTTCTGGCGTGTTTGAGTATACGTACTGAGTTTCACCTGGACTTGATAAAATACCACCGCCGTAAATACGCAGGCCGTCTTCGGTTTGCATTAAACCAAATTCAACCGTAAACCAGTATATACGCGCAAGGTATACACGGTCCTTTTTCTGCGCTGCGTAACCTAATTGCCCGTACTTGTGCGTAAACTCAGCAAAGTCAGGATTAGTTAGCATGGCACAATGGCCAAATATTTCATGAAAAATATCTGGCTCTTGTAGGTAGTCAAATTCTTCGCGGCTACGAATAAATGTAGCTACCGGAAACTGCTTGTTTGCCAGTAATCTAAAAAACTCATCAAAGTCGATAAGCGCAGGTACTGGTGCAACTTGCCAACCGGTAGTGGCTAGTAACACTTCATTTAGTTCGCTTAACTGCGGAATACGATCGTGCGGCAGGTTAATCTTTTTTAACCCTTGCATGTACTCATCGCAGGCTTTGCCTTCAATGCATGCAAGTTGGCGCGCTACAAGCTCAGACCAAATTTTATTTTCTTCATCACTCCAGTGTATAACACCATTTTCGTCTGGTGTTTTGGATGTGTATTTACTTGCTTTAGCCATAAGTACCTTCTTGGGTGTGAGCCCTAAATCGGTGTCAGTGTGATACTCAAACCTATTGAATATCGAATGACTCCATACTATGCAAAAGTGAAGAAAAGTTTAATAGACAGGCTAACATCAGTATTTGGCGCGATCACCTTAATCGTAAAGTTAAAATTACACCTGTGGAACATTAAAAATACAGACCTTTAAATAAAGGCCTGCAGCTTATTTTAATGTGTACACAATTAAATACACCTAACCGATTTTAGTAAAAGCTTGGTCTAAATCACTAATAATGTCGTTAACATCTTCAAGCCCAACCGAGAGCCTGATCAGCCCATCACTTATTCCAGCGGCAGCTCGCTCCTCTGGCGTATAAGGCGAGTGAGTCATAGATGCAGGATGCTGAATCAGTGTTTCAGCGTCGCCAAGGCTTACTGCAAGTGTACAAAGTTTCATACTATCAATAAATTGTGCGCCATCTTGTAGCGTACCTTTTATTTCAAACGCAATAACACCACCAGCGGCTTTCATTTGGTTACCAATGAACTTATAACCTGGGTGCGATTTAAGCCCCGGGTAATATACGGTGCTTACTTGTGGGTGCGCTTCTAGATATTCGGCTATTGTTTGTGCGCTTTGACAATGGCGCTCTATTCTAATAGCGAGTGTTTTTAGGCCTCGATTAATTAGCCATGCATCGTGCGGGCTTATGGTTGCACCAATATCTTTTAGTACGGTCATTTTAATGTGTGTTATGTGCTCAAGCGATCCACATACAATACCGGCGACCACGTCTCCGTGACCATTTAAATACTTGGTCGCACTGTGCATTATAATGTCGATACCGTATTTCTTGGGTGATTGTAGTAACGGCGTTAAAAAGGTGTTGTCGACCACACTAATTAAATTGTGCTCTTTAGCAACTGCGCCAATAAGTGCTAAATCAATAACCGCCATAGTGGGATTAATTGGCGTTTCTACAAATATCATTTTTGAATTAGGTTTGATAGCAGCGCGTAGTTCGTCCTCGTTGGTCATATCAACAAAAGTGACTTCGATTCCCCAGCGCGGCAACATATGCGAGAAAAACGCAAAGGTACAACCATACAAAGCACTTGAGGCAACAAGATGATCTCCCTGCGATAAAAAGCTCAGTACTGAGGCAGATACGGCCCCCATACCTGTTGCGGTTGCAGCAGCTGCTTCACAACTCTCTAGTTGAGCAACTTTTTGCTCAAGCTCTGTGGTTGTGGGGTTTCCTAAACGCGTATAAATATAGCCAGGTTCGTCGCCTGCAAAACGCGCAGCACCTTGTGCGGCATTTTCAAAATGAAAGGTAGAGGTTTGATACAAAGGAGAAGTGAGTGCGCCGTGCGGGTCGTTTGCTTTTTGTGGTCCGTGAATACACTGGGTGTTTATATGATGCTTGCTCATTGTAGGCTCATTTTTTGATTATTATGTTTTTGCGATTCAACAATCAAAACGTATGCGCTTACAAACAGCAAGCATGCCGGATGCTCAGATGGCTATTTGTGTAAAAACCGTGCAGCGCACGTTTGTACACAAATATTGCCACCAGGGCGTGTTGACCTTTGCGGATTGAAATTTGTTCAATCTAGGGGCGATTAAATCGCGGCGCGAGGTTTGTAACCTAGTGGGCTAAGTAAAAACCGAGCAAAGCTTCCGCGTCCTGCTCACGCCCCTTACCTACATCCATATAGGCAACAAAGAGTAAATAGCCCCTAGGAAGAACCTTTGGGCAGCGCCTGTTTGGCATTAATGCTACGTTATCACCCATTTATGGGGAATAACCACACTACATAGGCTCTGCCTTGCCTAAATACCAAACACACTGCTGCAAATTCAACCATCAAAGATCAACACGCCCTCGTATTTTATTGTGTTGGTTCCGCTTTTTTACGGCTCATAATTTTACCTGCGATGCTTTGCACAGTGCCTTTTAGTAAGCTGCGTTTGTTTTCAAGCCGTGGTAATGGGCGACTAAGCTCCATTGCTTTGTAACCAATACGCGCTGTAAAAATACCGGCGCTGACCCCTTGCGCTGCCCGCCCCGAAAGCTTACCTAAAAGCTCAGCACTCAGTGCAGTTGCAGCAAGGTCAGATACAAGCTCAGCACTGCCTACAAACATTACTTGTTTTATCAGCATACGGTACAGCTTTATACGGCTCGCGTAGCCAAAACCAATGCCATAAATTTTACCAATTTGTTCAATTAACTTAGTACCGCGCCAAAGCACAGCCATCATATCCACCAGCGCAAGTGGGCTTAGGGCAACTAGCAGTGCGGATTCAGTCGCAAACCGATTTATAAGCTTTTTAGCTTTGGTGTCTTGGGTTATTAATAAACTATTGGCGTACAGCGTCATTATTTCTTTGTCGCTGTGATGCGTCGCCACTTGGTTTTTGAAGGTTTCAAAGTTATCAAGCTCCTGGTGTTTATTAAGCTTTTCAAGCCAAGGTAATGCACCGCCTACTTGCTCGCTGTTTAAAAGTCTGTCGGCTTCAACTCGGTGCAATTGGTTACGCTTTAAACTGCGCAGCATTCGGTACTCTCGCCACAATAAGCGCCCTATTAGCAGTACGCCACTTACAACCGCGGTTAAATAAACACTGCCTAAAATAATTGATTGCTCGAAAGCAAATAATAACGAGTATGCAAACTCTAAAAGCACCAGCACTATAAAACTAATAGCAAAAACACCTTTGAGCGTTTGCCACTTTGACTTTTTGTATACAGGTTCTAGATCTATTTCTGGCTCTAGTGCTTCATCTTCAAGTTCTTCGTAATCACTTTGTCCGTGCTGAATAATTTTTGCAGGTGCTAAAACGGGTTCGTTTTGCTCTATGCTTTGCGTATCTATACGACGCCCTGCTTGAAATGGTTGGTTTGACTCACTCATGTTAATTTGTCTCCTAGCAGGTACTGCATGACATGATCTAATCGAATATGTTTTAGTTGTTTATCGGGGCTCGGCATTGGAGAGAACGATAAAAACTCAAATCCCTGTGCTGGCCACTCATTTTTATTAAGCATCCGCGTGGGAGGTTGCGGCGGTAAATACGTAAGCCAATCAGGCTCGTGTAATGGTTTACCGTAAATACAGTCAAGCGTTTGGCCTTTGTCGGCAATTTGGCGCGGTTGCGTTGCTGTAATTGACGACATTGCCATGGTTTCTATTTGCACACCATCAAACTTTAAATGATTACTTTGCTCATGCACGAGCGAATCAAGTAGCAGTGCTAAATCTTTATGGTGCTTAGAACTTATATGATCTGACTTATTAGCTGCAAATAATATTTTGTCTATGTTGGGCTTAAATAAACGTTTAAAAAAGCCCGACTCGCCATAGTTAAAGTGTGCGAGTAATTGGTTTATTACACTGCTTTGCTCTTGGAGTGTTTCGTGCCCTTCGTTTAGCGCACTAAGTACATCTACAAGTACAATTTGGCGATCGAAGTGTCTAAAATGCTCATTATAAAATGGTTTTACAACTTCTTTTATATAAGCGTTAAAGCGCTTAATTAAATGCGCTAAATTAGAACCCGCAACAACATCGTCACTATTTACTTTACCCGATACCGGAAAAAACAATAACAATGGCGCGCCTTGTAAGTCGCCAGGCATAAGCATGCGCCCAGGTTGCAACATGGCAAGTTTGGTGTCTTTTTTAAGCCCGACTAACATGTTTTGATAAAGCTGAGCAATATGGGCAAGTGCGTTTTCATCAACGGGAGCGTTTAAGTCAAGTTGCTCAACGGCCATTAAAAAATCACTTGATGTGTTTACGCGCGAAGGCTGAGTTAATAACGGATATTGCTGCTCGCACCATTGAGCATAGCTTTGCTCAAGCATAGGTAAATCAAGGAGCCATTCACCCGGGTAGTCAATAATATCTAAATAAAGCGTTGATTGCGGGGAAAAGTGGCCGCGCAGCCCTGCATTACTTTGATACTTTATTGCTAAGCGCAGAGTATTAATACGCTCGGTTGATGCAGGCCATGTAGGCATCCCATCGCTTGGTAATAATGAATTTAGCGCGCGCGTATAATTAAACGTAGGAACTTTTAACGCCTCTTGCGGCACAACTTTAGTGGCCACATGGCGGTGCTCGCGCATTACATCAAAAAAAGGTAAGTTTTTATCGTCCGCTTGGGTTGTTAAGTGTTTAACAAGCGCGGTAATAAAGGCTGTTTTACCACTACCACTTAGGCCAGTTACGGCAAGCTTTACGTGTTGGTCTAAACTGCGATGAAGGGCTTTTTGTGCTTTGCCTTTAATGCTTTTAAAGGTCTTTTTTGCAAATGATTGGCTCATAAAGTGTCTTGCACCTAATTTGCCGTAATTTATCACGCTGCAAATAAGGTGCTATTAAATCCTTTAAAGTTTGTTAATTTCACGGCTCACCGTAAACTCGCTTGAAGTTACATGGCGCTCCATATCTTGAAGGCGAGTATCTACACGCGTTAAACGCTCTTTTAAGTCTTGCAATGCGCGGCGCGGCGGCTCGCCTTTTTGCCATACTTTAAATTTTACTTCTAGCGGATCGTCATGCTTAGTTGAGCTTTTAGTTTGCGCTGTTGCGGGCTCTTTTTTATCTAAAATGAACCAGGCTGCAATATACGCTACCACAAATAATGGGCCACCCGTTAGCAGTACCGCACTAACAAATATAATGCGAACTAACCATAACTCCATATTAAAGTAGTCACTTAATCCCGCACACACTCCGGCTATTTTACCGCGTTGTGGGTCTCTTAATAATTCGCGTTTGGCACTCATACTTTGCGTCTCCATTGTGGTGACTCTTGATCAAGCAATGCTTCAAGTGTTTCAACCCTGTCTGCCATTTTTTCGGCTTTATGTGCAAGCTCAAGTAACTGGCGATGTTCGTGTTCACTTAAACCTTGGCTTACTTGTTTTTTGCTACGGTAGTGCAAAATTAGCCACAGCGGAGCAACAAAAATCATAAACAAGATAAATGGTGCAACTAATATCTCTGGATCAAACATAATCCTCTCCTGACAATCCGTTTTTAGCAGTGGGGCACATGGGCCCCATATATTTTTATATGTAATTATTTATCAGCTAGCTTCTTTTTAAGTTCGGCTAGCTCATCATCTATCTTTTCATTTTTTTGTAGATTAGCAATTTCGTCCGCTAACGTCTTTTTACCTAAATCGTAAGACTCAATTTGAGATTCTAGTCCATCAATTTTAGTTTCGTAACGTTCAAAGCGGTTAAGTGCGTCTTCTACTTTTGAGCTATCAAGTGTCTTTTTCACTTCAAGGCGCGACTCAGCCGAACGTTGGCGAAGTATAATTGCCTTTTGACGAGATTTCGCATCTGCTAGCTTTTCTTGTAGCGTCGTTACTTCTTGCTGTAATTTCTCGATATGAGACTCTACATGTTCAAGTTCACTAGCGACTGAAGCAACTGCATCTGCCGACTTTTGCTTTTCAAGTAAGGCTGAACGCGCTAAATCGTCGCGGTCTTTACTTAAAGCCAGTTCGGCTTTATCTTGCCAATCGCTTACCTGTGCTTTAAGCGTATCTAAGCGGCGTACTATTTCTTTTTTCTCAGCCAATGTTTTAGCTGATGTAGAACGTACTTCAACAAGCGTATCTTCCATTTCTTGAATAATCAGACGAACCATTTTTTCTGGGTCTTCTGCTTTATCTAAAATGGCGTTGATATTAGAATTAACAATATCTGCAAAACGTGAAAAAATTCCCATAACATTTACCTCTGTAATTAAAACTTAGTTAGTCTGCTATAACTAGTATCAATATGCTTGCCAACTTTTTAAAAGTTAAAATACACTTTATTTTCATTACGTTAAACTAAATATACAAATTTCTTTAGTTATCCCTAATTATGAAATACACTAACTGTTAGTAAAAATGACCAAGAGTTAGGAAATATGAGCCAATATCGCCAACAGGATAATTTACTCGGCCAATCAGATAGCTTTCTGTCTGTATTAGATCAGGTATCGCAACTGGCTAATTTAGATAAACCGGTACTTATTATTGGTGAACGCGGCACAGGTAAAGAGCTAATAGCAGCACGCTTACACTTTCTATCAAAGCGTTGGGATCAAAACTACGTAAAACTCAACTGTGCAGCGCTTAACGAAAACTTACTCGAAAGTGAATTGTTTGGCCACGAAAGCGGTGCTTTTACGGGAGCAAGCAAACGCCACGAAGGTCGTTTTGAGCGCGCTAACAGCGGCACACTGTTTTTAGATGAATTAGCTAATACCTCAGCTATGGTACAAGAAAAACTACTGCGCGTTATAGAATACGGTGAGTTTGAACGTGTTGGCGGCAAACAAACTGTAAAAGTAGATACACGCTTAGTGTGTGCTACAAACGAAGATCTTCCTTATTTAGCTGAGCAAGGTGAATTTAGAAGTGACTTACTCGATCGCCTTGCCTTTGATGTAATTACCCTGCCACCACTGCGCGAGCGTCAAGACGATATTATGCTTCTTGCTGAGCAGTTTGCGATGAATATGGCACGCGATTTAGAGTGGGAACTGTTTAGCGGTTTTACCCGAAGCGCAACAGAAACACTGCTTAGTTATGATTGGCCTGGTAATATTCGTGAACTTAAAAATGTGGTTGAACGCAGTTTATATCGCCACGGTAGTGAACATATCCCCGTTCACCAGATTATTTTAGACCCATTCGATAGCCCATTTAGACCAAAAGCGCGCATTAAAGCATCTATAGCGGCTCAAACTGTTAATGCCGAGCCTATTGTTGTTGCGCCGCCGATTACTCAAACAAGCAATGATTCATCCGTTGATATTCAATTTCCGTGCAGCTTAAAAGAGCGTTCTAACGACTTTGAAATAAACATGATTAATAAAGCGCTCGAACATAGCCAATTTAATCAAAAGAAAACTGCAGAAGTACTTGGTTTAACGTATCATCAATTACGTGGTTATCTTAAAAAATACAACTTGTTGGATCAACAATAGTCAGAGGTTATGCGGGTGCATAAATTATTACTTGTTTTGCTTGCCACCACTTTAGTTGGTTGCCTTGATAGCAAAGAAGAAGTCATAGAAGAAAAAAACCAAGGCTTAGTTTATTGCGCTGAAGCTAACCCTGTGTCGTTTAATCCGCAAGTCACGACCACCGGTTCAACTATTGATATAATTGCTAACCAATTATACGACCGTTTAATTAGCATTGACCCTGTTACGGCAGAATTTCAAAGTGAGTTAGCAACCGATTGGAAAATTAGTAAAGATGGTAAATCTGTTACCTTTACCTTGCGTAAAGATGTAAAGTTTCATACAACTTCTTATTTTACCCCATCGCGGGATTTTAACGCCGACGACGTTATATTCACCTTTAGCCGACTATTCGATGTATACAATCCATATCACTTTGTGGGCGATGCTAATTACCCGTATTTTCAAAGTGTGGGAATTGATCAACTTATTCGTAAAATTGTGCGTGTGTCTGATTACCAAGTGCGTTTTGAACTGTTTAATCCTGAAAGCAGCTTTTTAGCTAATATGGCGACCGACTTTGCCGTGGTGCTTTCAGAAGAATACGCCATGGAACTTAAGAAAAAAAACGAAGAAAACTTATTTGATCAGTACCCTATTGGCACCGGCCCATATATTTATAAAGAATACCGCCGAGATCACCTTGTACGCTTTTACCGTAATCCACTTTATTGGAAGCACGACGTTGCACTTGAACAATTGGTTTACGACATAACCCCTAACGGCACTACGCGTATAGCAAAAATGTTGACTAAAGAGTGCGATGTAACGGCTCATCCTAGTAGTGCGCAATTGAGTATTTTAGCGCAACGTGATGATATAAAAGTTGAAAAAGAAACGAACTTAAATATAGGTTATTGGGCGTTTAATACAGAACGTGCCCCGTTTGACGACTTGCGCGTACGCCAAGCACTTGCGCATGCAATAGATGTAGATAAAATAATGCAGGCGGTTTATTACGGTAATGGTACTCGCGCACAATCTATTTTGCCGCCAACCTCTTGGGCATTTGAGCCACAAGAAGATATACCTACGTTTGACCCAGAACTTGCTAAAAAGTTACTAATTGAAGCTGGCTTACCTGATGGCTTTGATATGACGATATGGGCTATGCCTGTGAGTCGTATTTATAACCCTAACGCGCGAAAAATGGCTGAGCTTATGCAAAGTGATTTACGCAAAGTAGGCGTTAATGTAAGCATTGTAGAATATGAATGGAACACGTTTATTCAACGTATCGGCGAGCATAGGCACGACAGTGTATTACTTGGTTGGGCCGCAGATACACCCGATCCTGATAACTTTTTTAGCCCACTGCTGAGTTGTACCGCTACTTTTAGTGGTAAAAACCCAGCAAACTGGTGTAATCCCCAATTTGACTTATTGCTTACTCAAGCACTAGACACCACTGATTTAAACAAACGTAAAAAATACTACGAAGACGCACAAAGCTTAATTATTCAAGAGCTGCCGCTATTACCGATTGCTCATGGCCTGCGCTTTCAAGCGAGTAGCGCCGACGTGGAAGGCATAACACTTGGCCCATTTGGCGCTATTTCGCTTGCCAATGCGAGGAAGAAATAATGATCTTAGATTATATTTTACGTCGTCTTGGTTTGTTCTTTTTTATGATACTGATGCTCAGCGTATTTACGTTTTCACTGGCGTATTTATTTCCCGGTGATCCGCTAAGTAATTTAAGCGGCATACCAAGTAGTAACTTTGCACAGCATAGTGAGCTTGAAGACAAATATTTATATAACAGCAATTACTTTATGCAATACATTGCCTTTTTAGGGCGAATATTTCAGGGTGATTGGGGGCTTTCGTTTGCCTCTGGTAATAGTGTGTTTAGCCATATTGTTGATTTGCTACCGGCTACTTTAGAGCTAAGCGTATACGCATTAATTGTATCGGTTGTTATTGGTGTACCGACTGGCATTTTAGGCTCTGGCTATCATAAACGTTGGCCCGACAAGCTTATAAACTCTACCACTATGGTGGGTTATTCAATGCCTGTATTTTGGCTCGCATTGTTATTAATAATGGTTTTTTCATTAAAGCTTGGCTGGTTTCCTATGTCAGGAAGAATGGGGCTGCTTTACGAAATACCCGCCAGTACTGGTTTTATTTTAATTGATATTGCACTGGCTGGCTTTCCATATAAAGGAATGGCTTTCGTTGATGCGCTGCGCCATTTAACACTTCCTACTATTGTTCTGGCCATGTATCCAACCACTGTATTAGTGCGCTTTACTCGCGAGTCTATGCTTAAGGTTATGGATCAAAACTTTATTAAAACAGCTAGGGCAAAAGGCCTTAACCGCCGTCAACTTATCATGCACCATGCACTGCGTAATGCATTACTGCCGGTAATTAAGCAAATTGGTTTGCAATTTAGTACGCTAATAACGCTTGCGATGATTACCGAAGTCATTTTTTCGTGGCCGGGTATTGGCCGGTGGTTAATCGATAGTATCTATCAGCGTGACTTTCCTGCAATTCAAGGCGGATTAATGGCAGTATCTTTATTTGTTATTTTAGCCTCTATTACAGCTGAGCTTACTTACACTTTATTCGATCCACTCTCGCGGAATCAGGCCCATGGCAAAGTTTAATTTATTTTCTGAAGAGTCGAATAAATCGCCATTAGCGCGATTTTGGCGAAAGTTTAAAAATAACCACCCTGCTTTGGTTGGTTTATGGATATTTATGGCGTTTGCACTATTAGCCGCCACCGCTCCTTTTTTAGCCCCGTATGGTGTAAACCAACAACACAGTGATGCACTACTTATTCCGCCATCGTGGCGAGAAATGGGCGATGTACGCTTTCTTTTAGGTACCGATGATTTAGGCCGTGATGTACTCTCGCGCTTAATGAATGGTGCTACGTATACATTTGGTCTTTCTGTCGTAGCTGCCCTGATCACGACTATTTTTGGTGTATTAGTGGGTACTTTTGCAGGGATTAGTAAAGGGCTGCGTTCAAGCTTTTTAAATCACTTGCTTGATATAACGCTTTCTATCCCTTCTTTGTTATTGGCAATAATAATAATCGCCATACTCGGCCCGGGTTTAATGAATACCGTATGGGCAATTATTTTAGCGTTACTGCCGCAGTTTATTCACTCAGTGCGTAACCTGATTGTTGATGAATTAAGTAAAGATTACATTACTGCGTTTAGACTCGATGGTGCGTCTAATTGGCATATTATATCGCGCGGTATTTTCCCTAATATTTATGAGCATATTGTGGTTATATTCACGATGGCGCTTTCTACCGCTATATTAGATATTTCAGCACTGGGATTTTTAAAATTAGGGGCTCAGCCACCAACGACCGAATGGGGCGCAATATTAGCCGAAAACCTAGGCCTTATTTATTTAGCGCCGTGGACTGTAGCGCTACCTGGTGTACTGTTATTTTTAGCCGTGTTATCTACTAATTTAGTAGGCGATGGCCTGCGACAAGTGCTAAAAGCACGTAAGGCTGATTAAATGCAATTACTCGATGTTCGTAACTTAACAATTGAACTACGTACCTCTGAAACTGTAATTAGAGCCGTAGACAGAGTGAGCTTTAGCTTAAAAGAAGGCGAAGTACATGCGCTTGTGGGCGAGTCTGGCTCTGGTAAAAGCCTAATAGCAAAAGCGATTATTGGTGTATTGAACGAACGCTGGGACATTACTGCCGATCGTATTCATTGGCGCGGCGTAGACCTAATGCGTTTAAGCCCAGAGAAACGCCGTAAAATAGTAAGCCAAGATATAGCGATGATTTATCAAGACCCAAGTCGGTGCCTTGACCCAACCGCTAAAATATTTGACCAAATTGCCGAAACACTCCCAAAGGTCGCAACTAAAGGTTTCTTTCTAAAACGCAACCGCGAGAGAAAAGACAGAGTAAAAGCGCTTATTCATAAGGTGGGTATTAAAAACCACGAAGCGGTACTAAGTAGTTACCCTCATGAGCTCTCAGAAGGCGTATGTCAAAAAGTAATGATTGCGATGGCCATTGCCCGCACCCCTAAATTATTAATAGCTGATGAGCCAACTACAGCGCTTGATAGTACAACTCGCGCACAAGTATTTAGATTACTAAAAAGCTTAAACCAACTTAAAAACATGTCTATTTTGATGATCTCTCATGAACTTGAAGAGATTGCACATTGGTCGCATGGCATTCATGTTTTATATTGCGGGCAAATGGTTGAAGCAGGCCCAACCCATGAAATATTTAAACAGCCTCGCCATCCATACACGCAAGCATTACTAAAAAGCTTGCCAGACTACGAACAAGGTTTAGCGCATAAAGAACCTTTTTATGCACTTAAAGGGACTATCCCTACCCTGCAACACTTGCCTATTGGCTGCCGCCTCGGGCCGCGTTGTCCGCAAGCACAAAAAGCCTGCGTGGTAACTCCCACCCTTACTAAGCATCATGGTCATAGTTATGCGTGCCATTTTCCGTTAATTAAGGACATGAAATAATGCAGCCGCTACTAAAAGTACAAGCACTATCAAAAACATTCAATGTGCGAGCTGGGCTTTTTTCACGTAAAAAGTTTGAAGTACTTAAAAATATTTCGTTTTGTGTCGGTAAAGGCGAAAGTATTGCCATAATTGGTGAAACAGGTGCAGGTAAAAGTACATTAGCAAAACTACTTTCAGGAGCTGATACTGCTGATAGCGGGCAAATTTTGCTCGAGAATAATATTATCGAAGATAATGGCGTACGCGATAATCAATGTCGCCATATTCGTATGATTTTTCAAGATTCAGCTGCATCGCTCAACCCGGGGTTAACCATTGGCGAAATGCTTGATGATTGCCTGCAATATAATACTGAGCTTGATGCTAGTGAACGGACTGAAAAGATCGATGCAACGCTTTCAAAGGTGGGTTTGTTAATCGATCATAAATACTACTACCCGCATATGTTTAGTGTGGGGCAACTACAGCGTGTTGCGTTTTCTCGTGCATTAATTTTAGATCCTAAGGTGATTGTGCTTGATGAAGCCGTTTCGTCTTTAGACCCTTCTATACGCGCGCAAATAGTGAATTTATTACTTAAGCTGCAGCGCGACACAGGCCTTACGTATGTGATGATCACCCATCATTTAAGTCTAGTGCGCCACATCAGTGATTATGTGGTTGTACTCGATAAAGGCGAAGTAGTTGAATACGGCCCTACTGAAGATGTTTTTCAAAACCCCCAATCAAAAGTAACGCAGCGATTACTGAGCTGCTAAAAGCAGCTTATAAATTTATACCTTTTTTGTAAGGTAACCGCATTTAGGTGGGTCTTGTTGTTAACTACATTTAATTAACAAGAAATCTTATGCTTAAAAAAACGTTACTACTTAGTCTTTCTCCCCTACTGCTACTATCTGCTTCAGCTATTTCAAATACATCACAAGAAGTTAAAAGCTGGGTAGGCGGCGTTGATCACCTCGGTTTAACAGTTTCTAATTTAGACTCATCTAAAGTGTTTTTTACTGATGTACTTGGTTTTAAAACGCTAGGAAGTGATCCAACCTACCCCGCTTATTTTTTATCAAACAATAAAATAACCATTACATTATGGCGCGTAAAAAATGATGAAAAACGTGTGGAGTTTAATCGGGCAGAAAATGTGGGCTTACACCATCTAGCACTCAGTGTAGAAAGTATCAAAAAGTTAAGCGAGCTACATACACACTTAAAAATGCAAAATAATATTATTATAGAGTTTGCACCAGAAAACTTAGGTAAAGGTCCAACCCAACATATGATGATAAGAGAGCCTAGCGGCAATCGAATTGAGTTTATTGCCAGAGGTAATTAATACCAATCCGCAATAATACTTAATTAAGCGAATTGGTAATGTACCAACTTTATTTAAGACAATAAAAAAGGCGCTTTAAAAGCGCCTTTCTTTATGAGCTAAAATTAATTATTCAACAGTTTGTGTAGCCGTTGGTAAGTTAAGTTCAGCATTTGCTTTAAGCGCTTCAATAAATACCATGTAGTTTTTATTAGCTTGCGCCATAGTAATGCTTTGTTTTGCTTGTGGGTCAATATTAGCTGCAACTTGTGCATCTGTTACCGACTTAAGCGCAACAATTGCTGCATCACCATTATTTAAATTAACAAGCTCAACTACCGCAGAACCTGCTGGGTGAGCCATTTTAAATGCTTGAGTCACAATAGCAGGTGAAACAGTGTAGCTTTGACGTGTTAACTGCGCTTCTTGACGAACCGTCAAGCTTTGCTCGTTTGCTAAATCGTTTAAGCTCTTACCTGCTTGTACTTCTGCAAATAAGCTACGCGCTTTTTCTTTAGCAAGCTCAGATGATTTTTCATTAACTAAACGCGCTTTAATTTGCTCGCTTACTTCATCCAGCGCTTTAGTAGCAGCAGGTTTGTGCTCGTTAATACGAACAATAATTGCATGCTCCTCACCAAGCTCAATAACTTCAGAGTTTACTTTATCTTCAAGTAAATCAACTGATGTTAGTGCTGTTACAACTGCAGGGCTGTTTAAAGGCTCTGGTAGAGCATTAAGTGCTAAAAGAGGTGTAGATTTAACTTCCACTTCAGCAGCTTCTGCAGCGTCGTCTAAGCGGTCTGAAATTTCAAATGCAAGTGCGCCCATTTCTGTTTGCTTTTCGTAAAACGCATCTACTTTTTCAGCTTGTTCTAATTCAGCACGTAAGTCAGCTTTAACATCGTCATACGCTTTAACTTGTTGTGGTTGAATGTCTGTAAGTTTAATTATGTGATAACCAAACTCAGAAGCAACAACCTCAGAAATGTCACCTTTGTTTTGCAGTGCGAAAGTCGCGTCTTCAAATGCAGGGTCCATTACGTCACGTTCAATCCATTCAAGGTCGCCGCCCATTTCGCCACTAACGATATCGTCAGATGATGATTCTGCTAACTCAGCAAAGTCTGCACCTTGCTCTAGTTGTGCATGAAGTGCATTGGCTTTTTCTTTTGCTGCATCATCGTCTTCACTGTTATCAATTAAGATATGTGATACGCGACGTTTTTCAGGTTCTATGTACTGCGATTTGTTTTGCTCGTAATACGCTTTAACGTCATCCTCGGTTACCGATTCAACATTAATATCTGCTGCTTTAAGCTCAATATAACTTACTGAAATAAGCTCTGGAGATAAAAATTGTGATGCGTTTAGCTCATAGTAATCAGACACTTCTTGCTCTGATACTTCTACGTCCGCGGCAAGCGCTTCTTTATTAATGACTAAGTAGTCAATACTACGAGTTTGCTGCTGCAGAGCAATTGCGCTTTTAAGCTCGCTCTCTAGGGCAAAGTCTGTACCTGCAACAGCAGATACTACCTGACTACGTGTCATATCTTTACGTAAGTATTCACGAAAAGCATCTGGTTGAAAGTTCATTTGACGAATTACTTGTAAGTAACGATCATTATTAAACTTTTCACCAATTTGAAAGTACGGTAGTTCTAAAATTGTTTTACGTACACTTTCGTCGCTTACGCGAAGGCCTAAATCAGCCGCTAGCTGTGATTGCAATTCTTGTTGTACTAAGCGGTCAACTACACCTTGGCGAATTTGCGCCATGTAATTTGGATCAGCGACAATTTGTGTAAAATATTCACCAAATTGTTGCTCTAAACGGCTACGTTCATTTTGGTAAGCACGGTTAAAATCGGTTTGACTAATTTTAATTCCATTTACTTCAGCAACGGGTTGTTCTGTGGTTTGACCTAAGTAACTACCGATCCCTGCTAAGGCAAAAGATAAAATCACCGCGCCTAAAATTATTTTGGCTACAGGTCCTTGCGAACCTTCTCTGATTTTCTCAAGCATTTGTTTATCTCTTTTTGATCAAGGTATTTTACCTTGTCACATGTAAAAAAAGCGTATCTTACCAGATACGCTTTTTCACTTGAAGTAACTGGCGGTAAAGTTACTTAATTCATCTGTTGTGGTGAATCAGTAACTTTACACTCGCCATAACTAATGTGTTTAAAACAGTGATTAGTTTACTGCGTCTTTAAGCGCTTTACCGGCTTTAAAAGCTGGAATAGTTGCAGCAGCAATTTGGATTGTTTCACCAGTTTGCGGGTTACGGCCTGAACGTGCAGCACGGTCACGTACTGAGAAAGTACCAAAACCAACAAGTGCAACTGAGTCGCCTTCTTTTAGCGCGCCAGATACAGATTCGATGAATGAATCTAGTGCACGACCTGCAGCCGCTTTAGAAATGTCAGCATCAGCTGCGATTTGATCGATTAATTGAGATTTATTCACAATATCATCCTCTTTCATTGTTATTATCAAGAGCGATGGTTTTTTAAACTAACATCACTTTTTTGAAAATTGTAGAGCAAACATTTAATGCTCACATGATTATATTTTTCTTAAGCCTACGCCCCATAAGGGCTAGGCTTGAAAACCAGTGCTTAACTTATCATACCGTTTAGATTTGAAAAGCCCTAAAAAGCACTTTTTTTAGCTTTTTTCTTGGTTTTTAGGTGTTTCGACCGAAAAACTCTCAACAGGATGCACTAAAGCAAGCTTTAACACCTCGTCAATCCAAGTAACTGGGTGAATATCAAGACCTGCCAGCACATTCTCTGGAATCTCTTTTAAGTCACGTTCGTTAATTTTTGGAATGATTACTGTTTTAATTCCACCACGATGCGCCGCCAATAATTTCTCTTTTAAGCCACCAATAGGAAGTACTTCACCACGTAGCGTAATTTCACCGGTCATTGCAACATCTGCTCGTACAGGGTTACCCGTTAAGCTAGATACAAGACCGGTTACCATTGCTGCGCCCGCGCTAGGACCATCTTTCGGTGTTGCGCCCTCTGGTACGTGAACGTGAATATCACGTTTTTCGTAAAAATCGCTATTAATACGAAATGTATCTGCGCGATTACGTACTACCGTCATTGCCGCTTGAATCGACTCTTGCATTACATCACCCAGTGAACCGGTATAAGTAAGTTTACCTTTACCTGGTACAGCCGCACATTCGATTGTTAGCAAATCACCGCCAACTTCTGTCCATGCTAAACCTGTAACTTGACCAATACGATCGCCATCTTCAGCTTTACCATAATCAAAGCGTTGCACACCTAAAAAGTCTTCTAGGTTATCTTGATTGATAGTCACTGTTTTAGTGTCTTTTTCAAGTAAGATATTTTTAACTGCTTTACGGCATAGTTTTGAAATTTCGCGCTCTAGGTTACGTACGCCCGCTTCACGTGTGTAGTAACGAATAATGCCAATAATTGCACTATCTTCGATAACTATTTCAGACTCTTTTAAGCCGTTACGTTTTACTTGTTTAGTAATTAAGTGCTCTTTTGCAATGTTTAGCTTTTCATCTTCGGTGTAACCCGATAAACGAATAACTTCCATACGGTCCAATAATGGGCCAGGAATGTTAAAGCTGTTTGATGTTGCTACAAACATAACATCAGATAAATCGTAATCTACTTCAAGGTAATGATCGGCAAAGTGGCTGTTTTGCTCAGGATCAAGCACTTCTAATAGTGCTGATGCTGGGTCGCCACGCATGTCTGATGACATTTTATCGATTTCATCTAACAAAAATAATGGATTTTTAACGCCCACTTTTGTCATGTTTTGAATTAGCTTACCTGGCATTGAACCAATGTATGTACGACGATGACCACGGATCTCAGCTTCATCACGTACGCCGCCAAGCGCCATACGCACATACTTACGACCAGTTGAACGTGCAATAGATTGACCAAGTGATGTTTTACCAACACCTGGAGGCCCAACTAAACATAAAATTGGTCCTTTAAGCTTATTAGTACGCTGTTGTACCGCGAGGTACTCAATAATGCGTTCTTTTACTTTATCTAAGCCGTGGTGATCGCTATCAAGAATTTTTTGCGCGCCCGCTAAGTCTTTTTTCACTTTAGAGCGTTTTTTCCATGGCACATTAATTAATGTGTCAATGTATGAACGCACTACAGTCGCTTCTGCAGACATTGGCGACATCATCTTAAGCTTATTAAGCTCTGTCGTTGCTTTGTCTTGTGCCTCGCTTGGCATACCCGATTCTTCGATGCGTTTTTTAAGTGCTTCAAATTCATCAGGTACATCGTCAAGCTCACCCAGCTCTTTTTGAATAGCTTTCATTTGCTCATTGAGGTAATACTCGCGCTGAGACTTTTCCATCTGCTTTTTAACGCGAGTACGAATTTTCTTCTCAACTTGCAGTAAGTCTATTTCGCCTTCCATTAATGCCATTAAATATTCAAGACGTTCTGTAACGCTTGAAATTTCTAGCACCTTTTGCTTTTCAGGTACTTTAAGCGGCATATGGGCTGCCATTGTATCAGCAAGGCGTGCTGGCTCATCAATACCTGAAACTGAAGTTAGTACTTCAGGTGGAATTTTTTTGTTTAGCTTTACATAGCCTTCAAACTGGCTAATTGCGCTACGAATAAAAATATCTTGTTCTTTCTCGTCTACCGAATCAGATTCAATAAATTGAGCATTAGCAACAAAAAAGTCATCGTTATCTACAAATTCTTCAATTTGTGCGCGCTGTGTACCTTCAACTAAAACTTTAACTGTACCGTCTGGTAATTTTAATAACTGAAGTACAGTGGCAATAGTACCGATACGATAAATATCATCTTGCTCTGGTTCATCTACAGTTGCATCTTTTTGTGCAACCAAGAAAATTTGTTTGTCTTTGTCCATTGCCGCTTCTAGGCATTTTATTGATTTTTCACGGCCAACAAAAAGCGGGATCACCATGTGCGGGTATACCACAACATCGCGCAGTGCAAGGACTGGGATTTCGACTCGGTCGGTTCTCTCAAGCGTCATTATAGTTTCTCTTCGCACTTCATTTATTTTAAAGATTACTCAAGTATATGGGGATAACCTAATTAAAGTTCAACAATTTTCCCATACTCGATTAAATTAATTATAAAAAAAGGAGCCTAAGGCTCCTTTTTTCATTCAAATAGCTTAAAAACTATTCTGATGCAGCTTTATCTTGTTTATTATTTTCATAAATCAAGATTGGGTCTGACTCACCTTTAATAACGGTTTCATCAATAACCACTTTGCTTACGTCATCCATTGAAGGAAGTTCGTACATAGTATCAAGTAACACACCTTCAACGATTGAACGAAGACCACGTGCACCTGTTTTACGCTCCATTGCTTTGTGGGCAATTGCAGCTAAGGCATCATCGCGAAACTCAAGTTCAACGTCTTCCATACCAAACAATACTGAGAACTGTTTAGTAATCGCGTTTTTAGGTTCACTCAATATTTGCACAAGAGCAGCTTCGTCAAGTTCTGTTAACGTAGCAACTACTGGCAAACGACCTATAAACTCAGGAATTAAGCCGTATTTAACTAAATCTTCTGGTTCTACGTCTTTAAAAGTTTCACTTAAAGAACGACTCGCCGCAGATTCTTTTACGCTAACGCCAAAACCGATACCGGTATTTTTATGGCTACGTTGCTCAATTACTTTATCTAGGCCTGAAAATGCACCACCACAAATAAACAAGATTTTAGACGTATCTACTTGTAAAAACTCTTGTTGTGGATGTTTACGACCACCTTGCGGTGGAACAGAAGCAACGGTGCCTTCAATCAGTTTAAGTAGCGCCTGTTGAACGCCCTCACCCGATACATCACGTGTAATTGACGGGTTATCTGATTTACGAGAAATCTTGTCAATTTCATCAATGTAAACAATGCCACGTTGCGCTTTTTCAACATCGTAATCGCATTTTTGTAAAAGCTTTTGAATGATGTTTTCAACATCTTCACCTACATAACCTGCTTCGGTTAATGTAGTGGCATCGGCCATAGTAAACGGCACATCAAGTAGACGCGCTAATGTTTCTGCAAGTAATGTTTTACCACTACCTGTTGGGCCGATAAGCAAAATATTACTTTTACTTAATTCAATGTCTTGCTTAGTCGATTGGTTACGTAGGCGTTTATAATGGTTATAAACGGCAACAGACAATACTTTTTTAGCATGATCTTGACCAATAACATAATCGTCTAAGTGTTTACGAATTTCTTTTGGTACAGGTAGTTTGTCAGACGTATCATGCTTAGGAGCAATGTCTTTGATCTCTTCCCTGATAATATCGTTACACAACTCTACACATTCATCACAAACGTATACTGAAGGGCCTGCAATTAATTTACGCACTTCATGTTGGCTTTTGCCACAAAAAGAGCAGTATAACAATTTATTACTTTTGTCGCCGTCTGTAGGAGTGTCAGACATTCAGCTACCTCATTTTATTACGTTGGCCACCAAAACTGTTGGCGGCTATTTCAATACGCTTTAACTATACCAAAATTTATTGGTTTTCGCATAGTAACTCAAAGTGGCAAACAGGCAATCCTGCTCGCCAAGCGCTTACTTTTTATCGCGATTTGTAAACACAGAGTCTACCAAGCCGTAATCTACAGCTTGCGTGGCACTCATAAAGTTATCACGATCTGTGTCTTTAGAGATAATATCTAATGGTTGGCCAGTATGCTCAGCCATTAAGCGGTTAAGCTTAGCTTTAATAGACAGAATTTCTTTAGCATGTATTTCAAAGTCAGATGCTTGACCTTGGAAACCACCTAATGGTTGGTGAATCATCACACGTGAGTTTGGTAGGCAAAAACGCTTACCTTTAGCGCCAGCAGTAAGTAAAAAAGCACCCATGCTTGCAGCTTGACCTACACATATTGTACTTACATCTGGTTTGATGAAGTTCATTGTGTCGTAAATAGCCATACCCGCAGTTACTGAACCACCTGGTGAGTTGATGTATAAAAAGATATCTTTATCAGGATTTTCTGATTCTAAAAATAGCATTTGCGCTAAAATCAGATTTGCCATGTTGTCTTCAACTTGACCTGTTAAAAAGATAATACGCTCTTTTAATAATCTCGAATAAATATCATACGAGCGCTCGCCTTTCGGTGTTTGTTCAACAACCATTGGGACCAATGCATTTAGGGGATCTGTAATACCAGTATTCATACTTATTTAATTCCTTATGCGCTTATACTTATCCTTATTATAAGGAAGCATAGTTATCGTTTTTCGCAAATTTAGAGCCAAAAACTAAAATGGCCCGGGCACGCTGTATAAACAGAGTAGCACGAGCCATTTAATCGTTAGCGAGAGCTTAAGTCAATGACTTATTAAGCACCTTGCTGTGGATTCATGATGTCATCAAATGCTTTTTCAACATCAGTAACAACTGCTTTAGCTAAAATAGCTTCAACAGCTTGCTCTTCCATTGCTACATTACGCATTTGCTGCATAAGTTGATCATTACCTTTGTAGTATTCTACTACTTCAGTTGGATCTTCGTATGCAGAAGCTACCGTTGCGATTAATGCTTCAACTTTAGCGTCATCAACTTTAATCTCGTTAGCTTTAATCACTTCACCTAATAGAAGGCCAGTTTTAACACGTGTTACAGCTTGCTCGTGGAACAATTCAGCTGGAAGCTCTGGCATGTTTTGAGCGTCGCCGCCAAAACGTTGAGCTGCTTGCTGACGTAGAGCATCAACTTCTTGATCAACAAGTGCTTTAGGCACTTCGATTTCGTTGTTAGCTAAAAGACCTTTGATTGCTTGGTCTTTAACGCTTGCTTTAACCGCTTGGTCTAGCTCACGTGTCATGTTCTTTTTAACTTCTTCTTTAAGCGCGTCTACGCCGCCTTCGGTAACACCGAATTTAGTTGCAAACTCTTCGCTTAATTCTGGTAATTCTTGCGCTTCAACTTTTTTCACTGTGATAGTGAATTGAGCCGCTTTACCTTTTAAGTTTTCAGCGTGGTAATCATCAGGGAAAGTTACATCAGCAACTACTTCTTCGCCTGCTTTTTTACCTACGATGTTATCTTCAAAACCTGGGATCATACGACCTTGGCCAAGTTCTAATGGGAAGTCTTCAGCTTTGCCGCCTTCAAATACTTCACCGTCGATAGTACCCACGAAATCAACTGTTACACGGTCGTTTTCGCCGGCAGCTGCATCAACATCAGCCCACGCTGCGTGTTGCTTACGAAGTGTTTCTAGCATGTTAGCTAAATCTTCGTCAGTCACTGTTACCGCTGGTTTCTCAACAGTAATTTTATCTAAACCTTGAACTTCAACTTCAGGGTAAACTTCAAACGTTGCTGAGAATTCTAAATCTTTACCTGCTTCAAGTGATTTAGGTGCGAATGTAGGCGCGCCAGCTGGATTGATTTTTTCAGAAACGATTGCTTCAATGTAATTACGTTGCATTACTTCGCCAGCAACTTCTTGACGAACTGCAGGGCCAAAACGCTTGTTAATTACAGATACTGGAACTTTACCAGCACGGAAACCATCTATACGCTGTGTTTTTGACAGTTGTTGTAGGCGTTTTTTTACTTCGGTCTCAACGTTCTCTGAAGGAACGGTGATAGTTATACGGCGCTCAAGGCCTTGGGTCGTCTCAACAGAAACTTGCATGATTTACCTCAATATTCAATTTTGGCGACTGTTCGCCTTCCTTTACAAACAAAGTGATCTGCATGAGTCTTGATAAAGTTTAAGCGGTTTTTCACACTTAAAAGCATCCGTCGCTACCATGAGATACCATTGCTGCTTTGCCCTTCGGGCACTATGTTAAACAATAGACGCGGCATTATAACCTAATATTTATGATAGTCGAGTATAGGGGGCAATTATTTGGACTAGATAAGGGACTATAGAGACTAACTGAATAAAAAACAGGCTAACTAGGCATTGAATGAATTAAAGTAGAAATTATTTAATAGAATTATAGGCTAACGTATACAGATTTATAACTTAGAGGAATTTACTTCTTATTATTATTAGATAAGAAAATGGTCGGCGATGCAGGATTTGAACCTGCGACCCCTTGGACCCAAACCAAGTGCGCTACCAAACTGCGCTAATCGCCGACATTGAAGAGTTAACTTCTTTTTTCATACTGAACACTTAAACTGAGAGTTTAAGACCATTTTAAGAAAATGGTCGGCGATGCAGGATTTGAACCTGCGACCCCTTGGACCCAAACCAAGTGCGCTACCAAACTGCGCTAATCGCCGATATTCGTTGTAAATGGGGTGACTGATGGGGCTCGAACCCACGACAACCGGAATCACAATCCGGGGCTCTACCAACTGAGCTACAATCACCGCTATATTTACATGTTTTCAAATGGTGCACCCAGAAGGATTCGAACCTTCGACCCACGCCTTAGAAGGGCGTTGCTCTATCCAGCTGAGCTATGGGCGCATCGAAAACTTCATAGTTTACCAATAAGCTATTCGATTATAATAAATTATAAAAAATGGTCGGCGATGCAGGATTTGAACCTGCGACCCCTTGGACCCAAACCAAGTGCGCTACCAAACTGCGCTAATCGCCGAAACTTATTATTGTTAGCGAGTGACCTCGTTGACAACGGGGTGCATAATAGTGATTTGACGGGGTTAGGTCAAACGTTTTTTTAATAAAACCAATCAAGTGCTCATTTTTAGTGCACAATGGTTAAATATTACAA
Source organism: Pseudoalteromonas sp. Z9A4 (assembly GCF_011378845.1). Classification (NCBI taxonomy): domain Bacteria; kingdom Pseudomonadati; phylum Pseudomonadota; class Gammaproteobacteria; order Alteromonadales; family Pseudoalteromonadaceae; genus Pseudoalteromonas; species Pseudoalteromonas sp. Z9A4. Next base: position 146,994 of record NZ_WTLA01000006.1, on the reverse strand, counting down.
TAGTAGGCTGAAATTTAAACTATTTAATAACTCAAATGTTATATACATTAAAAGCAACTTGGCGCTGCTATGCTTTTCTGCGAAAATAGTAGGCACATTATAAAACGAGTTAAATAAAGAGTATGTTTTCTTTATTAGCATTTTTACCCCTATTTTATTATGCATTCGTTTTTAGAGTATCGGTATCTAGTTAATTAATCCCAATTAAAGGTCACCCATGACGGCAAACATCATTGATGGTAAGGCAATCGCAAAACAAGTACGTAGCGCTGTAGCAGAACGCGTAAGTGAACGTGTAGCAAATGGTTTACGTGCACCAGGACTTGCAGTAGTACTTGTTGGACTTGATCCAGCAAGCCAAGTTTATGTTGGTTCAAAACGTAAAGCCTGTGAAGAAGTAGGTTTTATCTCCAAATCATTTGATTTACCAGCAGACACGCAAGAGCAAACTCTTTTAGATTTAATTGACGAGCTAAATAATGATGCCGAAGTTGATGGAATTTTAGTGCAGTTACCACTGCCAAAAGGTCTTGATGCTGAAAAGATTTTAGAACGCATTACCCCACATAAAGATGTTGATGGATTTCATCCATATAACATTGGTCGATTAGCACAGCGTATGCCTGCCCTTCGCCCATGTACCCCTAAAGGTATTATTACATTACTTGATTCAACGGGTGTACGTTATAAAGGGATGCATGCAGTTGTCGTTGGCGCGTCGAATATTGTTGGTCGTCCAATGTCGCTAGAGCTTTTATTAGCGGGTTGTACTACCACAGTATGCCATAAGTTTACTCAAGACTTAGAAACGCATGTTCGCCGCGCTGACTTATTAGTTGTGGCTGTAGGTAAACCTGAATTTATACCTGGAGATTGGATAAAAGAAGGCGCTATAGTCATCGATGTAGGCATTAACCGTTTAGACACGGGTAAATTAGTTGGTGATGTTCAATACAGTGTGGCTGAACAAAAAGCGCATTTTATTACACCTGTACCAGGTGGCGTTGGCCCGATGACGGTCGCGAGCTTAATTGAAAACACACTTGAAGCGTGTGAGAAATATCACAGCTAAGCTGTTAAAAAATCAAAAAAGGGTTGCCATTTGGCAACCCTTTTTTAGTTGAACGTGAATTACTTTAAACGCTTACGCTTTACGCCACGTTGTTTTACCGGCTGAATCTTCAAGTATTACACCTAACGCATTAAGCGCATCACGTGCTTCATCAGCAGCAGCCCAGTTTTTACTCGCACGTGCTTCATTACGTTTTACAATTAATGCTTCAATTGTCGCAACTTCGTCGTCATCTTGCCCGCCTTGTAAAAAGGCTTCCGGTGCTTGTTGAGCAACACCTAAAACGTTACCAATACTGCGTAATATAAACGCAAGTTGCCCAGCTTGAACTGCGTCACTTTCTTTTACGCGGTTTAACTCTTTAGCAAGTTCGAACAACACAGGTAGTGCTTCTGGTGTATTAAAGTCGTCATTCATTGCTTTTCTAAATTTAGCAACAAACTCATTACCTTCTAAATCGCACTCTACCGGTTCGACATCACGAAGCGCTGTATAAATGCGCTCAAGTGATGAACGCGCTTGGTCTAAATTTTCTTGTGAGTAATTTAGTTGGCTGCGGTAATGACCTGAAATTAAAAAGTAACGAACAGATTCAGGATCGTATGCTTTTAAAACTTCACGCACTGTAAAGAAGTTATCTAACGACTTAGACATTTTTTCTTTGTTTACTTGAACCATGCCAGTATGTATCCATGTATTTACATACTTGCCGTTATTTGCACAGCACGATTGGGCAATTTCGTTTTCATGATGTGGAAACTGTAAATCAGACCCCCCACCGTGAATATCAAAATGCTCACCTAAGTGCTTTGAGCTCATTGCCGAACATTCAATATGCCAACCCGGACGCCCTTCACCCCACGGTGATGACCATGATGGTTCACCTGCTTTTGCTTTTTTCCATAACACAAAATCAAGTGGATCGTCTTTATCTTGCGCCACCTCAACGCGAGAGCCTGATTGCAACATAGTCAAATCTTGCTGAGAAAGCGCACCGTATTGCTCAAACGTTGATACATCAAACAAAACATCGCCGTCGGCTGCAACATAGGCATGGCCCTTTTCAATCAAACGCTTAACCATAACGATAATTTCATCCATATGGCTTGTAACTGTTGGTTCAATATCTGGGCGTAGCATATTTAGGCTATCAAAATCTTCATGCATCGCTTTAGTCATGCGCACAGTTAAGTCGTTTATTGACTCACCATTTTCGTTCGCACGTTTAATTATTTTATCGTCGATATCTGTAATGTTACGTACATATTTCAAATCGTAACCAATATGGCGTAAGTAGCGCACAATAACGTCAAAACCTACAAAAGTACGAGCGTGTCCAATATGGCAGTAATCATAAATGGTGATACCACACACGTACATGTCGATTTTTCCTTCGACCATAGGTTTAAATTGCTCTTTTTGTCGCGTGAGTGTGTTGTATATATTTACCATTTACTTTGAGTCCTTGACTATTTACTTGAACAGTTATGTTACCACTTGAAAAGCCCCTGCTCTAGCGCTTTATAACAAACCAAACATCTACTTTGTTAATCTTAGCCAACTACGATAAAATAGCGCCAATATTTAAACCGGATATAGGAAAACACATGGTTGTTCTACACACTAATTTTGGTGACATCACCATTAAAATGTTTGAGCAAGAAGCTCCAAACACAGTTAAAAACTTTTTAGAGTATGCAAATGCTGATTTTTTCAACGGCACTATCTTTCATCGTGTAATCGATGGTTTTATGGTTCAAGGCGGTGGTTTTGTTCCAGGTATGGAACAAAAAGAAGTAAACGACCCAATTCAGAATGAAGCTAATAATGGCCTGTCTAATAAAGTAGGCACTTTAGCTATGGCACGTACACCTGATCCTCATTCAGCTACAGCACAGTTTTTCATTAACGTGAACAACAACGACTTTTTAAACCACAGCAGCGAAACATCGCAAGGTTGGGGTTATTGTGTTTTTGCTGAAGTAGTAGAAGGCATGGACGTAGTAAATAAGATTAAAGCAGTTGCAACAGGTAGTACTGGTTTTCACCAAGACGTACCTCTTGAAGATGTGATTATCGAAAGCGTTACTGTTAACTAGTAACGTTTACTCATATTATGTGAGTATATAAGCGGGTGTATACTATTAGTATATGCCCGTTTTTTTAAAACTAGAATAGACTGACCTATGACTCGCCAAACTTACTTTATTGCAGATTTACACCTAAGCGAAAACCGCCCCGACATTAGCGCTGCATTTTTTGACTTTTTAAATACACATATATTAAATAAAGATGTAGATGCACTTTATATTTTGGGTGATTTTTTTGAAGTATGGGTTGGAGATGACTACATTACTGCACTGAGTGCCGATGTAGCAAAACATTTAAACGCCGTTAATGATGATGGCACACCTGTTTATTTTATACATGGCAATCGTGATTTCATTATGCGCAAGCAATATGCCGACATGGCCGCAATGACATTACTCGATGAACAAACAGTCATTGATTTATATGGCACGCCTACCGTTATTTTACATGGCGACGAAATGTGCACTCAAGACACTGAATATCAAAATTTTCGTAGAAAGAGCCGTGGTTGGTGGTGGCCAAAATTGATGCTTGCAATGCCGCTTTGGTATCGTAAAAAAATAGCGCGTAATGCCCGCGAAAAAAGTAAGTTAAGCCAAGCTGATAAACCTATCGAAATTTTAGACGTTGTCGATGAGGCAGTACTTGCCACCTTTGCCAAACATAATGTTACGAATATGATTCATGGTCATACTCACCGCCCTAATGTTCATACGTATAAAGTTAATGAACAAACACTTACTCGCACAGTGCTAGGTGACTGGTATACCCAAGGCTCTTATTTAGTCGTTACCCCTCAATCACAAGAATTAATTAGCACGCCTTTCGCATAATTTAAAATTCTGACTATTATTTATCTATATATATGAATAATAGTGAGAGGTTGAATGATTAAGCTGTTAATTTTCATCGTAGTAATTGCCATTCCTACACAAGTATTTAGCAAGCAAACATGGCAAATTGTTACAGAAAACTACCCTCCCTATTTTAGCGAAAACCTACCTAGTAATGGCTGGCTATATGAAATAGCCGAATCAGCTCTTAAAACGCAAGGTATTAATAGCGAAGCCGAGTTTACGACCTGGGACCGCGCTTTAAAGCTATTAGAAAAAAACAGAAAAACCGCTATTTTAGGTGCTTTTTATTCATTAAAAAGAAATGAAATTTTTTACTACTCTCGTCCACTTGCAGTGGCTCACTCAGGAGTTTTCAAACGAAAAGAGAGTGTTATTAATTTCGATGGTACAGTTCAATCATTAACACCTTATAGTATTGGTATAGAAGACAATGCCGTTGTAAGCCAAGAGTTTGCTAGAAATACTGAGCTGGCAATAACGTCCACTAAAAGCCTTCCTACAAGCTTATATTTACTACAACAAGGGCGTATTGATTTAGTCGCGGGTACTAAAGAGGTTGGAAATTATTGGCTTGAACACACTAAAACCGAAGATTCAGATGATAATAATATTGAGTACTTATCGCCAGATCTTGCTTCTCATAAACTATATTTAGTTGTCTCTAAATCAAATTATAGAGCCAAAGAATACTTACAAAAATTTGATAGAGGAATTGATATAATAACTAAAAATGGACGCATTGCTAAAATTATGAAAAAACATAATTTCAGCAATCAGAAAATAACAAAATATATTAATTTTTTAAAAGAAAATTAGCTTTGCGCTATTGGAACACCGCTGTGAAATTTAAAATCAGTATCGGTTGTCGAAATTAGCTCTTTTTCTTTTTCACCAAAAAAGTTTACGCGTTCGGTAATATCAAAATCAGCAATTTCTTGCGCTAAAGTTAAATAATCTTGGTAATGACGCGCTTCTGAACGTAACAACGAAATATAAAAATCACCTAAACGTTTGTCAACATGCGGTGCAAGCTTTGCAAAACGCTCACACGAACGCGCCTCAATATAAGCGCCTACTATTAGCTTATCGACTAATGCATCGGGCTCGAACGTTTTAACATGACGGAGCATGCCTTTTGCGTAACGACATGGTGTAATACTTTGATACTCAACACCGTACTCGTCCATAATTTCGAGCACTTGATAAAAATGATGCAGCTCTTCTTTTATCAGCAAAACCATTTTATCGATTAGACCTTGCCCGTATGGAGAACTCGATTTAGGAATTATTGATTTAGTGAGCTTATTTTTAGCAGCCAGATCGCGCCAATTCCCTTCTCGTTTGTAAATAAGCGTTTCAAATGGCTTTAGCCACTCGAGTAATGCATCACTACCCTCTTTATCTACCGCGTATTTACGTATTAAAAACATCGCACTTTGAGCTGCTTTTAATTCACAAATTAAGTGATCTATTAAAATGACTGATAAGTTTTCTTTTTTAATTGCTTGCTCCACCCATTGCTCTGGGGTGGTACACAATAAAAAGTTATTAATCGGCTCTAAAAGTTGGCTATGTGGCACGTTGACTGCTCATTACTAAATAAATTTGATAGACCGTTATTTTAACACGAAATTTTGCTTGGGATAAATCAAAGCCCTGTTTTGCGTCTAAATGTTAATAGCGAGTTAACTTGACTTTGCAAAATAAGTGAACCATAACTGTACATAGACTGTATAAAAATAAACCAATCAAAACAATAATACGTTCCTTTTATGGAGTAAGTACTATGATACTAAATCACCTCTGGGGCATTTATGCTCACCCACTTGAAGAATGGCAAACAATAGATAATCGCCATGAAAGTTTAACCTATAGTTTGTCGCATATTTTACTGATTGCTTTATTTCCTTCAATAATGGGCTACTACTCATCTGTTTATTTAGGATGGAGTATAGGTGCAGGCAATCCCGTATTTTTAACGCACGATAGTGCACTGCTAATTGCAGGTGCAATGTATTTTGCTTTAATAGCGGGTGTTTTTGCATTGGCATATTTAGCCCATTGGATGGCGGTTACATTTGGGTCTAAACCTACATTTACACAAACACTTGAACTTGCAGCATATACTGCAACACCAGTGTTTATGTCGGCACTCGCCGCTTTTTGGCCTGTACTTTGGTTTGTAGTGTGTATTGGAATTATTGCACTGGCTTACTCGGTCTATTTACTATATACCGGCGTACCAATACTTATGCATATCCCAGAAGAGCGTGGCTTTATTTACGCCAGCTCGGTAGTAACGTGTGGATTAATATTACTGGTTATTATTTTAGCTATAACAGCTATGCTTTGGACAAATGGGATTGTTAGCCCAATGTTTACTTAATAAAGTTTACCTAATAATGAGTCGTGTTTGATAGAAATGTTCCCTTTCTTTCCTTCGCAAAAAAGGAGCTAATTAGCTCCCTTTTTTTGTGTAACGACTTTTTATTAACTAACTATTAATCAGCTTCATTTTCGTCTTGGTTGTGTATCTCTAAACCTGAAGACATCGCACTTTCGCGGGTGCTTTTTGCAGAATCGTTACGTAGCTTATCAATACGATTTAAATAGTTTTGATCAATATCGCCAGTAATATATTGGCCATCAAATACTGAAGTTTCAAACTTAGTAATTTCAGGGTTTTCTTGGCTAACCGCAGCAATTAAATCTTTTAACGATTGAAAGATTAAACCGTCAGAACCAATACTTGCATTAATATCTTCAACTTCACGTCCGTGAGCAATAAGCTCAGCTGCTGAAGGCATATCAATACCGTACACATTAGGGAAGCGTATTTCAGGTGCCGCTGATGCAAAGTAAACGTTTTTAGCACCAGACTCTCGGGCCATTTCAACAATTTGTGCTGATGTTGTACCACGAACAATTGAGTCATCAACCAATAATACGTTTTTACCTTTAAACTCGCGATCAATTGCGTTTAGCTTTTGGCGCACTGATTTTTTACGCATCTCTTGGCCTGGCATGATAAATGTACGACCAATATAACGGTTTTTAACAAAACCTTGGCGATACGGTAAATCAAGTACACGTGCGATTTCCAGTGCTACATCACATGAAGTTTCTGGGATTGGGATAACTACATCAATATCTTTGTCAGCCCATTCACGTGCAATTTTTTCGCCTAGTTTAGTCCCCATGTTTACGCGTGTTGCGTACACAGACATACGGTCTATTGTTGAGTCAGGTCGAGCAAAATAAACAAATTCAAAAATACACGGCGAGTAAGATGCCTTATCAGCACAACTAAGTGAATGGAATTCACCTTCTTCTGTAACATATATAGCTTCACCAGGGGCTACATCACGTACAAACTCAAAACCGTCCGGTTTCAACGCAACGCTTTCTGAGGCAAACATGTACTCAGTACCTTTTTCGGTTTCGCGTTTACCAAATACAAGTGGGCGAATACCATTAGGGTCGCGAAAAGCAACAATGCCGTGGCCGATAATCATAGCAATAGTTGCATAACCACCGCTTACTTTATTGTTTACTTCGGTTACCGCAGTAAAAATATCTTCAGGGTCTAAATGCAACTTATCAGATTTGCTTAATTCATGTGCCATGACATTAAGTAAAATTTCAGAGTCTGACGTTGTATTAACGTGACGACGTGCTTCTGAGAATAACTGCTCTTTTAAAGCTTCTGCATTAGTAAGGTTGCCATTATGGGCAAGTGCTATACCAAACGGTGAGTTAACATAAAAAGGCTGTGCTTCAGATGAGCTTGAAGATCCTGCTGTAGGATAGCGCACATGGCCAAGACCAATTGTACCTTGTAGTCGTTTCATATGACGAGTGTGAAAGGCATCTTTCACTAAGCCATTTGCTTTGCGTAAGCTAAACGTATTATTCTCAATGGTAATGATACCCGCGGCATCTTGACCACGGTGCTGCAAAACAGTTAAGCCATCATAAATCGCCTGATTCACAGGGGATGTTCCGACTATTCCAACGATACCACACATGTAATTTATCCTCGCCGATTAACGGTTTACTGAATTTAAAAAGCTCGAGTTGTTTTCTAGGTACGAAAAGAACCATTCAACTACAAAGCCAAATTCTGGAATCAAAATAGAATTGCCCCACCAGTGCGTATTGGGTGCACCAGTAAAAGCATCAAGAAAGAAGAGTAACGCGCTCACGACCAACACGCCTCGTAGAGCACCAAACACTATGCCAAAAACACGGTCGGTACCCGATAAACCAGTACGATGTACAAGCTCACCTAAAATATAGTTTAGTAAACCGCCTAACAGTAGCGTCGCAAAGAATAATATGGCTATGGCCGCAGCATTTCTTAAAAGGGGTTCAGAAATGGTTGTTAGGAAGGAAGCTAAATATTGGTAAAATAAGCTAGAGATGATAAAGGCGCCAGCCCATACCGCTAATGACATTGCTTCTTTTACAAAGCCGCGTATTAAACCGATGATGGTAGACAATGCAATGATGCCAATAATGGCGTAATCAACCCAGATCATAAGAACCAATTAGTCGCTAATTTGGGGCGCATTCTATACCCAAACATCGTTAGTATGCAAGTTTAAACGGGAGATTACTGGGTTGTAGTTAATACAAAAAATTAACATTATAGAATGGGTATTGTGAGATAAAGATAATGATAAAAACAAATATAAATAAATAAAGAAAGGCTTGTGATACAAGCCTTTTTATAATTATTTCGTTACTGTGTATTGCGTAACTTTACCATTTAATTTAGTAAGCACTTTCAGCTGAGGAAGCTGCTTTTGTAATTCATTTTTATCAAGCGAAGGACCAACAAACACCTTAGTTAACGTCCCATTTGGGGTTTTAATCGGTTTAGTAAACGTTTTAAACCCTTTAACTTTTAATTTAGCCTGTAATGCTTTTACATTTGCAGCATGTGAAAAACTACCTAATTGAATAACGTAAGCCATACTTGTTAGGTTTTCATCACTTTTACGGGGCGCAATAGGTTTTGGTTTAGCTTTGGGTTTAATAGTCGCTTCAACAACTTTCTCCTCTACAGCGTAGTCACTCTCATCCATCGCGCTTTGCTGCTCAAAAGCTTCATCGTCAGCTTGAATGTCTTCAATTTCATCTTGCTTTAGTGGCTCAGCATTAGCCATGTTTTCATCAATTGACTCTTGAAGATCGATTGTTTTGAACTCAGGGCGATCAGGAATCGCTTTAAAGCCTTCTTTATAATGCACTTTTTCGCCATCGAGTATATTAGGGATAAACACAATTGCTGCGATCACTACTATACTTGTTCCGACTAAGCGATTAATAAAACTTGAGTTCACCGACATCCTCTCTATTTTTTAAAGTAATTAATAGCGCCGGCCACTGTAAAAAATGAACCAAATACAATCAACATAGTATCACTTTGTTGTTTTGGTAAAATTACACTCAGTGCCTGTGCCACACTATCATAGCTATTGATAGTATTATGATGATGAGATATACCCTGCAGCGCATTTTGTAAATTGCTTGCAGTGTCGCCTCGCGGACCACTTAAGCTCGCTAATGACCACTCATCGACCAAGTGACATACTTCTTTAAGTACACCCACTTTATCTTTATCAGCAAGCATAGCGGCTAATGCATGAATTTTAAAGCCTTTATCTTTAAAGCTTGATAACTTATTGGCTAAATAACGCGCCGACTCAGGGTTATGTGCTACATCGGTAAAGACTAAAGGCTCAGCGCTTAACTGCTGAAACCGCCCTTCTACCACTAAGTTAGCGAGGCAACTTCGTATGACTTGCTCACTAGGTAATAAGCTTAAAACACTTAGCGCAGTTAACGCCGTTGCTGCATTTTGACACGGTATTGCTGGCTTATCTATTTCAAGATTATGTTCTTTATATTGCCAATTAAAGCTCTCAGCATTTTCTTTGAAAATAAAGTCACTGCCCGACAACGTCATATTGGCATTAATTTCTTTGCCATAATCAGTCATTGTGTGAGGAATATTTAAATCCCCTATAATAGCAGGCGTGTTTTCACGAAAAATACCGGCTTTGTCATAAGCCACTAACTCTCGCGTATCACCTAGGTACTCTTTATGATCTAAATCGATAGTGGTGATCACACTTGCAAAGGGAGTTACTATATTTGTAGCATCAAAGCGCCCGCCTAGACCAACCTCTAGTAATACATAATCGACCTTACAGCGTTTAAAAATTGCCAACGCACCCAAAGTTCCATATTCAAAATAAGTCAGAGGAGTGCCTTTACGGCCTTGCTCAAGCTGGTGAAAAGCATCTATATGAAATTGGTCTGCCAGTTCTTCGCCATTAACTCGTACACGCTCGTTATAACGAATTAAATGAGGTGATGCGTAAGTACCCACGCTAAAACCTTGCGCTAGTAGTAGCGACTCTAAACAACGTGCAGTGGTGCCCTTACCGTTTGTACCGGCAATAAGAATAATTTTACTTGGAGTGTTTAAAAGGCCAATATTGTTGGCAACATTAGCAACTCGTTCTAAGCCCATTGCAATGTTAGCTGGGTGAACACTTTCTAAATAAAAAAGCCAATCATCAAGGCTTGATGATTGGCTAGGAATTGTTTTTGTCATAGCGTGTAATCAGTAAAGCTGAAATTTACGCTACTCTATGCTCTTGTTCCGTAGAAGGCAAGTTCATAAATTTAGCTAAAATGCGTGCAAGGGTATCGCGCATTTCACGGCGGTCAATAATCATGTCAATTGCACCATGTTCTAGCAAAAATTCACTACGCTGAAAACCTTCAGGTAATGTTTCGCGAACAGTCTGCTCAATAACACGAGGACCTGCAAAACCAATTAACGCTTTAGGTTCAGCAACGTTAATATCCCCCAGCATAGCAAGTGATGCAGATACACCACCCATTGTCGGGTCGGTCATTACTGAAATAAATGGAAGACCTTTTTCCGTCATTTTTGCAAGTGCAGCACTTGTTTTAGCCATTTGCATAAGCGACATAAGCGCTTCTTGCATACGTGCTCCGCCTGATGCAGAAAAACAAATAAGCGGCATGTTATGCTCTAAACATTGATCAACAGCATCAACAAAGCGAGCGCCAACAACAGAAGCCATTGAACCACCCATAAATGAGAACTCAAATGCTACCGCTGCCACTGGAATACCTTTTAATCGGCCTTTCATAGCTACAAGTGCATCTTTTTCACCACTTGCTTTTTGGGCTGCACTGATACGGTCAGAGTACTTTTTAGAATCTTTAAACTTAAGAATGTCTTTAGGCTCATGTTGTGTACCAAGCTCTTGACGATCACCTTCATCTAAAAAGTGCTCTAGGCGCTTACGGCCACTAACACGCATGTGATGGTCACACTTAGGACATACGTTTAATGACTTTTCTAATTCAGCTTTATATAAAATTGAATCACACGATGTACACTTAGCCCAAACACCTTCTGGGATTTCTTTACGACCTGATGATTTTGTCGTTTTAGGTAAGATTTTTTCTAGCCAACTCATTTGCAACTCTCTTAATACTGTTCTGTGTCGCGAGCCTGCTAATAGCAATTAGCAGACAAATTTTTTCAATTAAAACATGAATTACACTAACGCGGTATAAAAAACTGGTCTTAGTAGTTAAAAGTGCTCATAAAAAGTACTTATACCACATCTATATCAGGCAAAAATAAAGGGCCTAAAGGTGTTTGAGGAATATTAAATTGCTCAGGGTAGTCAACATCCACTAAATACAAACCAGCAGCCTTAGCGGTAGCACTGGCCTTTGCGCGTTCTTTACAATCAAGTAACTCTTTTATCCATATAGGTTGTTGTTTATGTAAACCAACATCCATTAAGCTGCCTGTGATATTACGTACCATGTGATGTAAAAATGCATTCGCTTTAATATCAATAATAACGTAAGTACCTTGGCGCTGTACCGACAGATGATGAATTGTTCTTGTCGGTGTATTCGCTTGGCAATGTATCGCTCTAAAAGAGGTGAAATCGTGTTTACCTATTAAGTACTGACACGCCTCTTGCATCTTTGTTTCATCAAGATGATGATGAAAATGCGTAACACCCTCGTTTAATACCGCACCTCGTAGGGGGGAGTTATAAATAACATAGCGATAACGACGAGCTGTAGCACTAAAACGGGCATGAAAGTCATCAGCAACCGGTTGGGCAAAGCGAATAGCAATATCTTTAGGCATTAAAGTATTCATACCTAGTGTAAATGCGACCATATCGCGATCGGCTTGCGTTTCAAAGTGTATTACTTGGCCTGTACCGTGCACACCAGCATCTGTACGCCCTGCACATATAACTTCAACAGGATGATTACAAATACGCGACAACGCTCTTTCTACTTCTTGCTGTACGCTATTTACATGTGATTGACGCTGCCAACCACTATAACGTGCGCCGTTGTATTCAACTCCAAGTGCTACTCGCATAATTACCGTTTTACCTACTGTGCTAATGAACGAGGCATTTTATGCTATCTAACGATGCAATAAAAGGAGACCTGTCGTAATCAAACCAATACACATAAAAAAACCCGTATTTAGCTAAGCTAGATACGGGTTCTTATAAACATTTTAATTATTTTAGTTTAGCTTTTAAGCTAAGTGCTTCCTCTTGAACTTCTTCAGGACCTTTGTTAATAACATCCTCAATGACTTTAAGCGCAGAATCAAAATCATCAATTTCAATATAAGCACGCGCTAAATCAAGTTTAGCTGAGTAGCCACCACTTTCAGCATCAACATCCGTTGGGTTATCACCTGCAAGTAATGCATCAAACTCACTCAAACCGACATCCATATTAACGTCGGTGTAAGGTTCGTGTTCAAGTTCAGCGTCGTCACTTTCTTCTAATAATGAATCAATATCTACAAATTCATCATTATCAAGTTGCTCAACATCACTACTTTCAACAAGTGACTCTTTTGTAGTTAATGAATCATCTGTCTCTAAGTCTTCTTTTAGCAAGCTGTCAAAGTCAACATCAAATTCACTGCTGTCATCAACACTTAACTCTTCAGGCTCTGCTAACTCACTAAGTAATGAATCAAAATCAGTTTGCGTCAAATTCGACATAAACTCTTCATCAAGTTCGTCGTCAGAGCTAATATCAGTGCCACCCACTTCATCTAAGCTTGTTAACTGTGCTTCGCGCTCTGCATTTGTTTGCTCTTGCGATTCGTCTGATAACTCATCAGTTAGCGCTTGCTCTAAACTATCTTCGTCAAATTCAGCATCTAATTCAGAAAAATCATTTTCAATTAAAATCTCATCATCAAAATCATCTTCTAAACTATCTAAATCAGTATCTGCCATAAGTGCGTTTGCTAAATCTTGTTCAGCCTGGCTGGAAGCGACTCCCGGTGCCTCACCATCTAAATCATCCCCTTGTAATTCTTCAGGGGTAAATGGCAACTCACTTTCTAATGTTTCTTGAACTTCATCAAGGTTAAGAGGTTTGATGTTATCTTCAATACTTGGTGGTTCAACAGAATCAACCTCATCATTAATTTTTTTAAGTAAATCATCATCAAGCGACTCATCTTCAATCTCAGTTTCTAATTCAGAGAAGTCATTATCAATTAATAGTTCATCATCAAAATCATCTTCTAAACTATCTAAATCACCATCTGCCATAAGCGCATTTGCGAGATCTTTCTCTGTTTGACTAAGTGCTACTGCATTTTCATCATCTAATGCTTCTTCTTTGGGTTCTTGCGACTCAAACGAGGGCTCACTTTCTAATAATGGTTGAGCGTCGTCTAATTCGAGTTCAGGATATTCATCCAACTCTTCACTTGGCGTTACAAGCTCGCTATCAAGCTGCTCTTCAATTTCAGTAAGATCTGAATCATCGTCGCCCGCTAGCGGATCGTCACCAAGGTCTACTTCTATTTCTTCAAGATCATCATCAAGCTCGTCTAAAGACCAATCAGGTGTTTCTAAATAGTCATCATCTGTAGTTTGCTGTAGCTCATTTAAAAGCTCATCAACGCTCTTTAAAGTATCATCTGTATATTCTTCAAGTGCATCTTCAGGATCAAGAAGCGACTCTGATGTGTCTGAAAAATCATCAACCGTTACGTCTATAAGTTCTGGCTCTTCTTCAAGCTCTGGCTCTTGTGCAAGTTCTGGTTCTTCTTCAAGCTTAGGCTCTTCTGCAAGCTCTGGCTCATCGTAAAGCTCTGGCTCTTCTTCAAGCTCTGGCTCTTCTTCAAGCTCTGGCTCTTCTTCAAGCTCTGGCTCTTCTTCAAGCTCTGGCTCTTCTTCAAGCTCTGGCTCTTTTTCAAGCTCTGGCTCTTCTTCAAGTTCAGGCTCTTCTTCAAGCTCTGGCTCTTCTGCAAGTTCAGGCTCTTCTTCAAGCTCCGGCTCTTCTTCAAGCTCCGGCTCTTCTTCAAGCTCTGGCTCTTTTTCAAGCTCTGGCTCTTTTTCAAGCTCTGGCTCTTCTGCAAGTTCAGGCTCTTCTTCAAGCTCTGGCTCTTCATTTAATGATGAAGCAAGCGACTCAATATCATCAACATTTAATTCTCCTTGAGCATCTGCCAAATCCTCAACTGAGTCTGCCAATGCATTATCAATTTCTGAATCTCTTACATCTGAAATTTTTAATTCATCATCAATTAGGTTATCTATGGCGTCTAAATTAAAGTCGTCACTTTCCTCAACTAAAGAGTCACTTGCAGTATCAACCGCTGCCTCACCAATTAAGCTATCTATGTCGTCTAAATCAAAGTCGTTACTTTCCTCAACTAATGAATCATTTGCAGTATCAACTGCTGCCTCATCAATTAGGTTATCTATGTCGTCTAAATCAAAGTCATCACTTTCCTCAACTAATGAATCATTTGCAGTATCAACTGCTGCCTCATCAATTAAGCTATCTATGTCGTCTAAATCAAAGTCGTCGCTTTCCTCAACTAATGAATCATCTGCAGTATCAACCGCTGCTTCATCAATTAAGCTATCTATGTCGTCTAAATCAAAGTCGTCACTTTCCTCAACTAATGAATCATCTGCAGTATCAACCGCTGCCTCATCAATTAAGCTATCTATGTCGTCTAAATCAAAGTCGTCGCTTTCCTCAGCTAATGAATCATCTGCAGTGTCAACCGCTGCTTCATCAATTAAGCTATCTATGTCATCTAAATCAAAATCGTCGCTTTCTTCTAGAAGTTCATCTTTGTCGAGTAACTCTGCATCAATTGAGTTATCTACCACATCACTTTTTAGGTCATTTGCTTCATCAATTAAGCTATCTATATCGTCTAAATCAAAGTCGTCGCTTGTATCAAGTCCAGCTGAAGTGTTATTTGAGGTATCTAATTCTGTTGATGTTTGATCTAATAATTCATCTATATCAAAATTATCATCATCTGCAAGCTCCTCACTTAAAGCCGCCATTTCATCATGAGACTCTAAGCTATCATCCTCTAAAGCTTCGCTTGTTTGCGGTGCATCAAACTCAGGTAGACTATCGTCTTCATCAAACAAGCTATCTAAATCGTCATTAGTTAGAATTTCATCATTGTTTATTGAGTCATCAGATAAATCTAAATCTATATCTTCAGCGTTTTCATCTGAAGGTTGATCAAACCCTTGCTGCATAAAAATATCGAGCTCATCATTGTCATCGGAATTTTCATCATCAAAAACAATGTCATCACTTAGCAGGCTTTCAAGCTCATCCTGATCGAGTAAATTTTCACCATCAGAAAAATCATCGTTTAAATCATCATCAGGCAAAATATCATTTTCGAGACTATCATCAAGTTGAACACTCAAGTCATCTAAGGGATCGGGCACAATTGGATCATCATTTAAGCTTGAATCTAAATCGTCATCTCCAGTGTAAGTTGGGGTTTGCGGCGAAAATTCATCATCGTTTTGAGGCTTTTCTTGATTACTTGCTCGTTTGCGTAAAAACATAATAATTGCGAAAATAATCAGTAGTCCAGGAATAAACATTAATAAACCTAGCGCTATGGGATTTGAAAATAATGAGCTTAAATCAAACGACTCTTTTGGTATTATCTCTTGTTTTTTTTGCTGAGCAATAATCTCGTTTTGTTTAGCAATGAGTTCTTTTAACTGATTTTGAATTTCACTATCTTGTCCTAACTGTAAACGTAAGTTTTCGAGATCTTTTGAAATTCCTGATAATTGTTTTTTAAGATTATTATTTTCGACTAAAATTTCTTCAACACTACTTACAGAATTTTTAAATTGTTGTTGTAACTCAACCAGCTTAGTACCTTGCTCTGCTTTTATTTCATTTAATTCTTTCTGTATCTCTTTTTTAGCATCATCTACGTCGACTTTACGTGCTTGAGTTACTTTTGTTTGTGCTGAGGTAATTTCGCTTTGCGCAAGCGTGCCATTTTTTTTCTTTTCCCATAATGCATCATCTTGCTCAGAACGTTGCTTTGCTAGCTGCGTATTTACACCTTTTATTTCGGCTAGGGTAGGGATTTTTAAATAGGCACCATTTTGAATATGGTTAATGTTTTGTTCTAAGAATGAGCCGGGATTTTTGTTATACAAAGCCTGCATAACTTGATAAATGCTAACGGAGTTATCTGGGCGCACTTTAGCCGCTATACGCCAAAGTGTATCAGTTGGTTTAATTGGCCCAATAGATCGCCCTTGCGCACCATAGTCAACGCCTTTAGGTCCCTTTAATTGGGTACTGTCTTGAGAGTAAACTGGCGTTACTATCAATGCAGACGCTAATATAATAAGTGTAACTAAACCGCGCATGCTGATCCTTTAGTATTTAAATATTAACAATGCACCCAAAACTTAAGTGCGTAAATAGTGTTTATTATTGCTGCTATCAGCCAAATGACTGACTCGCATTTATTATTACAATCTGTTTTTATTGCAAGCTCTATTCCAATTATAAACTATAAACCAGTTAAGGCTTAATATCCATCGCAACACCTTGAAAATAAATGCCTTAAAACATCTTTACTAATATTAATTTATTGAGTGTTATCAATCAGTTTTTATACTTTTAAAATTAAACGGCAAAAAATTGACAAGCTCTATAAACAAAAAGCGGCAAACAAATAATGTTTACCGCTTCTAAAATGTGTTCAGCGCTATTAACTATTACATGTAGTTAGCAATGAGCTCTTCTGCAATTTGAATGCTGTTGGTTGCAGCACCTTTACGAGTATTATCACTTACAACCCACATATTTAACCCATGTGGATGAGAAATGTCAGCACGTAAACGCCCTATATATACAGTATCGTTACCACTTGCATCAGACACTGCGGTAGGGTAATCACCTTCATCATCAATTAGCTCAACACCAGGCGCATCTTTTAAAAGTTGCTTGACGTGTTCAAAGTCATAAGGCATGCGCGTTTCAATATTAATTGATTCTGAATGACCAAAAAATACGGGGACACGTACACATGTAGGATTTACTGCAATGGTGGTATCACCTAAAATTTTATGAGTTTCGTTTACCATTTTCATTTCTTCGCGTGTATAGCCATTATCTTCAAAGCTATCAATTTGAGGAATAACGTTAAATGCAATTTGCTTTGGAAATACTTTATTATCCATAGGGCGTGCATTCATCAAATTAGCTGTCTGCTTTGCAAGTTCATCAACCGCTTCTTTACCTGCGCCCGATACAGCTTGGTAAGTAGATACGTTGATACGGTCTATTCCGTAAGCATCATAAATTGGTTTAAGTGCTAGCATCATCTGAATAGTTGAACAGTTAGGGTTAGCAATAATATTACGATTCCTAAAATCAGCTAGGCTTGAAGCATTAACTTCTGGAACCACTAGTGGGATTTCAAAATCATTTCTAAAGTGCGATGTATTATCGATTACAATACAGCCGGCATCAGCAGCAATAGGAGCATATTTTTCAGATACACTACCACCAGCAGAAAACAAACCTATATGCGCTTGGCTAAAATCAAAGCCTTCAACGTCAAGTACTTCAATGGTCTCACCACGAAACTTTATGTCTTCACCTGCGCTGCGGCTGCTCGCAAGTAAAAAAAGCTGATCTACAGGAAACTTACGATCTGCTAGCGTTTCAATGATTTGACGGCCTACTAAACCAGTAGCGCCAAGTACGGCAACGTTATATTTTTGCGACATATTTCTTCCTCTATAAACGACATTAAAACAACATCGTTAGTTAAATAATTATTTAGCTATGCTAAAGCCAAGTTGGCTAAGTGCTGCTAGTTGTGGGCTATCACCTTGTAGGAATAAGGTGCTAAATTCTCGCCTTACCGGATAGTTTTTACGTAAACTATCAAAGCCCTCACCTTCTAAATGACGAAGTAAAATTCCGTCATCGCGGCGTACGTCATAAATTAAATGCACCAAACGGGCAATATCTTGCTCGCTTAGGCTTTGCGTAACAGTTGCATTTGTAATAGCAGGTATTGGTAAAAAATCATCCAACGATTTACTCACCTCTACACCTTTTAGGTCACACAATTTTTGATACAACATTTGTGTACCTCGTGCTTTCCCCTCAAGTGTATGCCCTGCGATATGCACACTGGCATAACGCACATGCTCTAGTAATTCAGTTAGAATATTGGGCTCTTTTTCCCATACATCAAGTACTATATCTAAATCAGCCCCAGCTTCCATTACCTCAAGCAATGCTTGATTATCAATTACGTCGCCTCGGCTTGCATTAATTAGCGTGAGTCCTGGCTTAAGTGCTTGTAATCGCTCTTTATTCATCATGTGCAGCGTTTTGTGCTCGCCACTTTTAATAAGTGGAACATGAAAAGTAACAACATCTGATTGCGCTAATAACTCATCAAGCGCTACATGCTCTTGTAGTAAGCCCTGTTCGTGCTTAATTGGATCGCATAACAGTACGTCGACATTTAATGCTTTTAATTTTTGCGACAAACACGTGCCAATGTTACCCATTCCTACAATACCAATTGTTTGACCACACAATGGGCGCGCATTTTCTTGGCTTAATGCAAATAAACTACTAATTACATATTCAGCTACAGCAACGGCATTACAACCAGGAGCACTGGTAAAAGCAATATTTCTATCATGCAGTAATTGCGTATCAATATGGTCAATGCCAATTGTGGCAGTCCCCACAAAGCTCAGCTTGTTAGCTTGTGCCAATAGTTCATGATTAACATTAGTCACTGAACGAGTAAGGAGTACATCTACATTTATTAATTGTTCAGGCGTTAATTTACGACCATCAAAACGCTCGACCTCACCAAAGTCTGCAAAGTACTGCTCAACTAAAGGCATATTTTGATCGGCAAGAATTTTCATCACTGAGTCCGTTTGGCAATTAAGTGGCGCCATTGTAACGAACAACCAAGCCTTTACACAAACTAAAAAGGCGTATTTTAGCTGATACAAATACTTAAAAATGGTTATGTTGATTGTTTTAAATCAGCAATTTAAATTAGGGATTTAAATTATGTGGATAATAATTTTACTATTGAATATATAAAGGCCGAATCACAGCATGATTCGGCCTTTGTTATGAAAAATAAACTTCAATTACATTGAATTTTATTTAGTTGATTTTAGTTTATAGCTCAAAATCTTTTTTGAATTTCAAACCAAATTCACTGCGGTCATTACTGCGCATTACACCAACAAAACCTGATTGTTGTAGGCGACCAACATCGTAAACTTCGTTTAGAACGTTTTCACCATACAGTGTAACTTCCATATCGCCATATGGATTAGTGTACGAAATATTAAAACCAACTAGTTCACGAGAATCAATGGTCTCACTTTGGTTGTAAACTGATTGACCTTGCATTTCACTGCGATACGAATAATTAGCATTAAACGCAAGTGTTGCGCCACTCTCTAAATCCATAAAGTAAGAAGGTGCAACCATGACAGTCCAGCGTGGCGTCAGTGCTGGTGAATCGCCTTTACCTATGCCTTGTACGCCCTCAGCCACTTCTGTTATTTCAGAATCTAAATAACCAACTGCACTACGAATAGTAAAGTCATCAGTAATAGCAACGGTTGTTTCAAGCTCAATACCTTGCGCTTTAGATTGACCTGCATTTTCTACAATTGTTACAAAGCCACCACCCGCTGTTGGATCTGAAAACGGCAATGCTAAATCGGTGTAATCAGTCACAAATACCGCAAGCATCATAGATACATTTTCGTGTACTTGGCCTTTTAAGCCCATTTCGTAGTTAATCGCTTTTGTTTCGTCAAACGATACAAATTGATCTGGTCCACCAAATGGACGCGGTGGAAAACCACCTGTTTGATAGCCTTTTTGAATCTGGCCATAAACATTCATATTATTGCTAAGCTGATAAGATGCATTTACATCCCACGTAACCGCATCAAAATCTGCACTTACATATTTACGAGTTGGAAATGATGGGAATATAGCATTTGCATCTTTTTCATCTTTTGAATAACGAAGGCCACCACCTACCGTTAAATCGTCAGTTAAATCGTAGCTAGCATTAATATATGCTGCATACGAATTAGTTTCTTGGTTAATTTCAAATTCGCCGTAACCGCCAAATGATTCTGTTACACCATCATTCAACAAGCCATTAGGTGTATTAAATGGGCTAAATACGAACGGGCCTGAACGTGTAAAGCCATCTTCATTAAAAAAGTAAAGACCAGATACAAAGTCCATATTATCGAATGTTGCATTTAGCTGAACTTCAAATGAGTACTGATCAGCACCGCCCTCCTCTGGAAACTCAGACAAGTTTAAAGGTGATGCATCATCATCTAGGCCACCTTCATACTCAGATGTACGGTAGCTTGAGATAAACTTAGTGGTATAAGTATCGTTAATTGCCCAATCGGCTGAAAACGATGTGCCCCAACCTGAGTAAGAGGTAGATTCAATACCCGCAACAGTTGTGCCTAAATCATCAGGGTCTGATGGAATTAAATCTTGAGTCAATAATGGGAAGTCGCCATTATTAACATCATTTGAGTCTAGTGGGTCTGTCAATTCAATTGTATAAGGCGATTGGCCTGACTCGTTATCAACCCCATCTAAAGAAAAAATGAATGCTAAGTCGGTATTTGCTTGCCATTTAAGTGCAACACGGCCGCTAAACTCCTCTTCTTCACCAATTTCTTTTTCTGGGTTTGCTAAATTAACAGCTTCGCCCACACCATCACGTGTTTTGTAAGATGCACTTGCAGACATACTTACATCATCTGTCAGTGAGTTATTAAAATAAACATCGCCAGCAATACGTCCACGACTCCCCAGCTTAGCTGTAGTAGTAACAATACCTTCATCACCAGGTTGCTTTGTAATTACATTTACAGCGCCACCTAATGTATTACGGCCATATAAAGTACCTTGTGGGCCACGAAGCACTTCAACACGCTCAACATTAGGTAATGATAAGTTAGAACCCATTTGACGACCTAAGTACACACCATCAAGATACACACCCACACCCGGATCGGTAGTTATTATGTGATCTTGCAAACCTATACCGCGGAT
This sequence comes from Pseudoalteromonas sp. Z9A4, assembly GCF_011378845.1. Lineage (NCBI taxonomy): Bacteria > Pseudomonadati > Pseudomonadota > Gammaproteobacteria > Alteromonadales > Pseudoalteromonadaceae > Pseudoalteromonas > Pseudoalteromonas sp. Z9A4. Next base: position 125,445 of record NZ_WTLA01000006.1, on the reverse strand, counting down.
AAATACAGACGCATGCGCAGAATTGCCCACGCCATAGCGGGTAATATTTAAATTTGGAACATATTTACCAATATCTTCTAGGTTACTCATATTGGCTTTATCAATTAGGTTAGCGCCAATTGAAGTGATAGCGGTTGGAGATTCAAACAGGCTCTCTGTACGTTTACGAGCTGTGACTTCTATCTTTTCAAATGCGTCTTGTTTAGCTGTTTTTTTAGTTTCTTCGGCGTTTACAGAGGTAGTGAGTGCAGCAAAAATTGCTAGACTTAGCTGTGAGAGGTTACGTAATTTCAAAATATTCTCCAAAGGATACCGTGTGATTTAGTTATGCATTTATACTTAAGAGTATAAATTTCAGGCATAAAAAAAGATGCGTAATGCATCTTTCCTCTGGATGGGTATTATATGACAGAATTGTGAAGAAATGTATAAATTATTTGAATAAATGTATAAAGAATAAAAGCAATTTAGACATTGTTAGCTTTAGGTGGATTATCATAAATAAAGAACATTAATATCAACCTCACTAAAAAGCTGTTTTAAAACAAAAAACCGCATAAATACAATTTTAAAAAGCACATAAAACGTACTTTACACATGTACTTTAGTGTATAAAAAAAGAGCTACAACACATTCTCCTATCATTGAAATTAACTAAAAATAAGAATATAGTACTAAAATGTAGTCTATGGATAGAATATTATGAATATTGAAAACACAGCTGATAAAAGCCTCAAATGCTTCACAAATCCAAATTACACTTCACTTTTTTGTGTTGCAGCTGACTTCAACGTTTTACTTGTTAATTATCAAGCTTTAAACGTCATTACCAATTATGAACTTATTAATCAATTCATGCTAAAAAATGGTCACCAAGGACTGGTAATTTTTGATGTCCCAAAAGACTGCGATGTACTAGCATTAAAAGAGTGGCCAAATTTAAAAGGATTGTTTTACGAAGGCACTGACGAAGTACTACTTCAACAAGGATTAGAAGCCATTGAACAAGGAAAGTTATGGTTCCCTCGTGCAGTAACCGATGATTGGATGAGGCAAATGCTAGCGAGTGAACAACAAACTACGCTGCAATCAAACAACTTAACCTGCAAAGAAATGAAAGTATTAAACTTATTATTTTCTGGCTTACATTCAAGTGCAATTGCCGACACTTTATTTATAAGTGAAGCTACTGTTCGCGTTCACCTACACAAGGTTTACCAAAAAATTGCTGTGAAAAATAAGCAACAAGCATTACTTTGGTGTCAAAAAAACTTAAATAGAATTAATAGTTAAGTGGGCTTATTTGAAACCTTATTATGTCAGAATATTCACCGGCAGCTTGCCTTTCAAAATCATTTAGCTGAATTTTTAAAGGTAATAAGTAAACGGTTTGCCCTGAATATGAGAATTTATGTTGTGATACGTTATTTAGTTCAAGCCAACTTCCTGCCAGATCTAGACTGTAATTAATTGCATATTTATCTCTATAGAGACTGTGTATTAATTTACCATTATTATCTGAACTTACAGATAATTGAATATCTGAATTAGTAACAACTTGTAAACTAGGTAACATAGTGTATTCCTTACCCGGTATTAGCTCTCCCAAATTAATAGTATTTGAAAATGTATTATACCCAAGTACAGAAAGACTTGTTCTAGGTATAATATTTTCTTGAATGCTATATTCTCGTTCATCTAACAACTTGCTCCCCTGATCGTATAATTTCATTTGGAGTCTATCTGTATAGACACCAGCTTTAATCGGCGTTCCTGATGGTATTAGTAATGACAATATCGTCGAAGAATTAGTAAAGCTCAACTTTAAAGTTGATGTGCTAACTAACTGACTCTGTATACTTTGCATTTGGTACGGAACACTTTGAAATTGCCCTTTTAACTGAGCTTGGTTCTCACTTGTAATCAAGAGCTGTAATTGACAACTCTCATCATTAATAACGCTTATACGTAGCTCTTTCTTAGAGTCTACTTGCTGTAAGGCATGGTAGCTTTCAAAATCATCATAAATATGTTCAACCTTATCGAACCTAGCAGCACATTGCGCATGAATTAAAGGCGTAAAAATAAATAGTGCTAAACCACCCAATAATAAACTTACTTTTTTATTGTACATAAATAGCTCCTTTGCGCTGTAATTGTTCACCTTCAGATACTTCAATCGTAAAATGTGACTTTTCTGCATTCTTAAGTGTAATTTCATAATTACAGGCGGTTAAACCTGTTAATGCAAATCGTCCTTTTTTATTCGTAAAAAATGTATGCTCTTTCTTACTACTATTATCTAAACAAATAGCCGTTCCAACCTGTAAAGATAGTGGCTTTTTTTGTTGGTCGTACAGCGTTGCAATGACTGATATGTTAGCGGCAGTCCCTATTGTAATTGCATGACCCGTTCGATAAGGTGAATAAAGAGTAATAATACCAGAACCTATATCATACCCTGGCGCTAAGTTATCAATATCGACTGCAACGTTGGTTGAGGCGTATGAACTTATATCGTTCAATAAAATAGTCTCGAAGTCTTCATTATCTGCCCTATATTCATCTTCATATTGCCCCAATATAACTTTTTTTCCTTTAAGGCTAGAGTGAGGTTTTACTAAAGCGAAGCTATCGTATATGGGTTTCCCAACAGCCCAACTCTTATCTGCAAATGCTATACTTGATGCCAAACTTAATCGGCTCTGATGGTAAGCTGAGTCCTCATTAAATTGCTCGTAAAAACTCCCATGATCAAAGTTCATAACAAAACGATTCGCGTTATATTGAGTATTTAAATCAAAAACAGCTTCATTTTGATCATTTTTTTCAAGCCCAGCTCTTATGTTCAAAGCTCCTACATAGCGCTGATTACTATCTTGAGAGAATTCTAAACGTGTTTTGTCACGCCTAGATTGATGAGATAATTTAGCCCGTCGAGTATTAGAAAACTTATAAGTGACAGACAACCTTACATCCCATTGACTTTCTTCAGCGAGACCCTCCCACTGCCCACCTAAACTATATCTCCATTGGCTATTATCGATCTCACCAGAAAGACTAACCCCAATTGATTTATCAAATTGAGCTTCATCATATGACCTTGATAAGCTTGTAAAAAAAGATGTTTGCGTATTATCGCCCCAAAAAAAACTATAATTAGCCTGAATATAATGCTCCCTTAAGCGAGAACTAGATTGAGAATCAGGCCGATAACCAAGGCCTGTAAAATATCTTGATGAGTATTCATAACCCACCGTAATGTCAGTGTTATTATCACTATGATTTCTATAGTTACTATAAACAATGCGATAAGCATGGCCTGTTTTTTCATTGAAACTTATCGCATTTTCAAACGCAATCTGTCCAATTTTAGCTGCATAAATATTTTTAAAACCAACCTGCTGAGAATACTCATCACCCTGTACTGCCGCACCCGCTGTCCAGCTAGGTGTAATGCCATAATCAAGATAAAAGCTGGCTAGTGGCTCGTCGTAATCATAATCTAGCTCACTACCTAAGCGTGAAGGAACGCCTAAATGAAACTCATATTCAAGTTGCCCTTGAGCAAAAAGATCTAAACCTGTCGTTACGTCAAAATCAACAAAACGCACAACTCCTGCTATATCAGTGATCCTCAAAGTAATATTATTGCTTCCTTCATTAAGGGGAATATCATCAAGAGAATATATACCTGCGGCTAAATTAAGTTTTTGTACTATCCGCTCGCCAACTAACACCTCTACAGAAGATGGACTCTCTAAGGTAAAGCTACGAGAAGCACTGGGTCTGATAGGTCTGTCAGAAACTAGCGAAAAATCATGTGAAAGCGACAAACCTAGTACCCGTGCTGTTGATTGAAAATAACTACCTGAACTATAATTATCACCGACTGATATACGTAACCCACTAAGTGGTAGGTCATGTATTATACGAGTACCTAAGCGCCTAATATTTGATGAAGTAGGAGTTACTTCAGATAAATACTCCACTTCGTTTTCTAAAACCCACCCTTCCCAGCTCACTACCATTTCAGAGCGAATAGCTAAGAGCTCATCTATTTTGTCCTCGCCTTTATCTTGCTGATAAAAATAACTTGAATAAGCATTAACAAATCCACTTAGCTTAGCGGGTTCCGATGCTGTTAAATTCCTTGAATCAGATTTTAAACTTAGCTGTTGAGGGCGAGTCAGTGTAAGAGGTACTGATATTTCTAAGCTAAAATCACTCATATCGAATGAAATATTATATCCAAATGACTCTAATGCTTTTGTATCAATAACATTCTTATTAACTTTAAACTCTAAAGAATCAAAATCTTCTGAAAATAAAAGTCGTTCGAATGAAACTTTAATTTCACTCCATTTAAGTGATAAATTATCATTTGGGTCAACTGCAAGAGTTAATTTACCAATAGAATTTTTATTCAATTCTGCTTCAACGCTGAGTTCGATGGTTCTTTTAGACGGGTTAATTTTTGAATAACATAATTGAGTAAAGCTCAATAAAAATATGCATAATAAAACTCGCATAACTAGCGAGCCAGCACTAAACGTAAATGATTTAAACTTCCTTCCTGTAAAGATTGTGGCATAGGAATTTTTATGACACTGGTGCTATTAGGAGCAAAAAAAACATCGTATCCGTTTGCTTTTAATTGATCTTTTAAAATTCGATCGCTCAGGGTTTTATTTTTAGTGATTTTTATTTCATAATCACTTAATCGTCCTGCCCCTTTTCCTTCATTTAATACTTCAGTGACAATAAAGCCATCCTCAACATGAGGTTCTTTTATAGTCAGTTTAGGAACTAATCTAAGTTGATCCAAATGAACAATTAAATTTACGTTTAAAAGCATCGTAAGTTGTGAATGCTTATTTATAGACTGGTTTGCAATGGGCTGCTCAATCAAACTAACTTGATAGCTTTTATCTGTACTAGGAAGTTTTTTATCTAACCATCTAAATTGCAACTGCTGGCTTTGCCCTGGTTGCAAAAATAGCGATGGAGGAAAAACCCACAATGGAGAGTCATCTAAAGAAATTAATTTAGGCGTGCCTTGAGAAAAGTCAATTTCGTAAATTTGGATATCAAAAGCAATGTCTCTTGGTAATTGATTATGAACCAAGCTAGAAGCGTTACTCGAACGACTATCAGGAGAGAAAGTAACCACCATAGGCGTTACTTCTACAGCAAAAACAGGTGCAATTACAATTATATATATAAAAAAGTAACTGCATATCCGCAGCATTAAAAATTGACCTCTAGCTCACTGCTTGCTGCATTAAATCTTGCTGGGATTTTTATTGAAACCTCACGGCTAGATTTTGGTAATAAAATTTTTCCAGTCAATACTTTACTCAATTCAGCCCCTTCTAATAATAGCTCTTGATCATCGCCTTTAATAAGCCACTGTGCCTGCGATAAGCGAATATATTTATTACCTGTATTTTCCAGAAGCACATTCCATGTTTCTGTATCTACTTGGTGTTTATTTTTAATTAATAATTTTGCCTCAGCACCTTTAGGCACCACATTAAACAAAGTTCTAAAGCTAACTGACATACCAACGCCTGATTGCCCCGCTTTCTCTAAATCAACAGATACCTGATCAATGGCTACACGGTACGCTTTCGAATTTTCTAATATTGGTTCCCCAATATATCGAACAATTACCGATTGACTTTTTCCGGACGGAATAATCGTAGTCATAGGGATAATTAAAAAATCATCTTCGTTCGCGTTTAATGTTTCATCACCGTTGGGATCTATTAACAAATCGAAAGCAGATATCTCAATAGTTAAAGGACTATCGGAAGGGTTTGATATGCGAATGGTTTGCTGTGACTGGCTACCTGATGATTCAAGCTCTGCGACCATTGGTTTAACTTGGAAAGCTTCTGTAGAATATGAAATTAATAATACTGTAATTAGAAATATATAACGCATATAAAGTCCCTCTTAATAAATTAAAAGGCAGTAGCTACTGCCTTTTATATACTAATTAGTTAGCTGTAATTGCCAACATAAGCGTATCTGCGTAAGTACCTGCATAAACGGGTGCTTGTGTTACAGTTAGTAAAATATTTCCAGCAACACCACCTGCTGCCAGCGTTGGCGAACCAGGCTGACTTTGCGACTCAGACTGATCGTTTTGGCCATTCTCAGCTGAAAGCGTAAAATCAAATGTCCCTGCCGTTAATTTTGCTGTATAGCCAACACCACGATCTTCATGATCAGCATTTTGCAAGTGCCCTTCAGATGTCGTTAATGACATTGTTGCACCATCAACATCATTACACTGCAAATCAAAGCCTACATTCTTAGTTGCACCATTTGATAATGTTTGAAAGAATTGTGTAGTGTTAATGTTGCTCACCCCACAAACCGATGACACTGCACCACCTACATTTAGATTTTCAGCAAATGCTGCGCCAGATGTTAGAGTTGCGATTGCTGATAACACGATTAACTTTTTCATTTTAATATTCCTTATCCATGTGACATATTTGTTTATATTTAATAGTTAGTGTTTTACCAAACTCCACCAGATACAACCGATGGTGTCATTTCTATGCGAAGCACATCCTGGTAACTTCCGGCATAAATTAAAGGCTCATCTAGTTTTAGTTGTAATTTAGCTACGCTGTTAAATAGAATCTCATCAACATCAAAATTGTACATAGATTTGAGCTCAAGTGCCGTTGCAGAAACGTCGCGTGAAACGCCCTCTATTGACCAATTAAGGTTATAAGCATTTATTTGAGTACTTTGCTGATGGCGCAGGCCACCGTTTTCAGATTGCATTGATACTCGCATAGGTGAATTGCAATTAATCACTAGCTTTGTACTCGCAAGGCCATCTGAAGAAAACTGAAGGTTGTTATTTTGAGTAGTAAAGCCGCACACTGGTGAAATATGACCTACCAGAGTTAAACTTACTTCATCGTTACTGTATGCATTCATTGCAAAGCAACATAATAAAAACCAAGTTAGCTTCTTCATCAGTCTCATTTCCCTTGAGTAACTCGCTAAGACAGCTAGATATTAAGCAAAATATAAAAATAATACAGTTGATATTTGTTTATAAAATAGTAACCATGCGTGAGTGCAAAAATTCGCGTGCCGAGGAACATATAAACGTTCGAGCTAAATACACAGCTTCAACCTCTCTCCTTTCCTCCAAAGCTGAGCCACAAGGCCTATCAATAAAGCGCTTAGTGTTTACAAACCAATTGCAAATAAGTAAACAAAAACAAACAACAATAAAATAAGCTAGATATATACAGTCATAATCATCTAAAAATTCTTCAGTAGTATTTTATATGAATCTCTTTCAAATTTAACGCCGCATAAAATTTCAAAAAACACACTAATAAACAAAAAATTTTACAAGTGTAAACATACATCATTCTAATGTTTGAAATTTATTTTGATTAATACGCTAATTCCATTAGATAATTATTGAAATCGACTCTATAATCTTCATGAAATCAACATTTAAATAACAAATAGGAACAACATATGAAAAAGCTATCTGTAGCAGTGGCTGTATGTGCAGTTTTAGCATCTAGCTATGCTAGTGCTGAGGTAAGAATTAATGGTTTTGCATCAATTATCGGTGGTAAAAGTCTGGACAACTTAGATCACATAGCTGATCCAAATGATCCGGATGATAATCCTACTATATATGGCTATGATGACGATATCTCTTTTAAAAATGAGAGTAAATTCGCTTTACAATTATCTGCAGACCTACATGAAAAGCTAACAGCTACGGCTCAAATTATTGCGCGTGGAGAGGATGACTTTGACGCTACATTCGAATGGGCATACGTTACTTATGAATACAGCGATGAACTGCAATTTAGCGCGGGTAAAATGCGTGCTCCATTTTACAAATATTCTGACTTTTTAGATGTAGGCTATGCATATCGTTGGGTACGTCCGCCAAAATCAGTATACGGTATCCCATTTTCAACTTACGAAGGTCTTAGTTTAGTTTACAGCTCACAATTAGGTGATTGGGATTCTACGCTTCAAGGTTTTTACGGTGCATTCGATGGTGATATTGATGTATTCGGTACAGAGTTACCGGCTGAATTAAATAACTTTGGCGGCGTAAACTGGAACCTATCTTACGACTGGTTTAGTGCTCGTGTAGCATATATGGTTGCGGATACGAGTATCTCATCAGAGGATAGCGGCCTTTTAGGGCTTGCTGGTGCATTATCAGATAATGGCTTAACTGATACGGCGAATGATCTTATCACTGATGAAGATAAAACAACCTTCGTTGGCGTTGGTTTTTCTATTGATTATGAAAACTTTTTGTTTGATGCCGAATATACACAATTTGAGGTTGAAGACAGTATACTACCAAAACAGTCACAGTATTATGCATCCGTTGGTTATCGTATTGACAGTGTAATTGTTCATTTTACATATGAAGATAATGATGACAAGCATGACTCATCACGTTTTAATACCATTGAGTCAATACCAACCTTAAACTCGGCTGTAAATGGTGCTCTTGAAGGTCTTCGTGCACAAAGTAACGTATACACAATTGGTGCACGTTATGATTTTCACCCTTCCGCTGCTTTCAAAATCGACTTTAGTCGTTTTGAAGATGACATAACTGACACAGAGACGGATGTTGTAGCTGTTGGTGTAGACCTTGTCTTTTAATTGGAGCTTATGATGAAAAAATTAATTTTAGTAAGTGCACTTTCATTGTGCTCGATTAATGCATTTGCAGACATTGCTGTGATTATTAATCCAAGCAATATTAATACTGTAGATACAGATACAATCAAAAAGATTTACTTAGGCAAAAGTAAGTCATTTAGCAATGGCGATAAAGTTAATCCAGTGGATCAAGACGGTACGTCTGTAGCTGATGAATTTAACGACAAAGTAGTCGGAAAATCGAGTAGTCAGTTAAATGCGTATTGGTCAAAACTAATATTTACAGGTAAAGGGACACCTCCTGAAAAGCTTGCATCTGACCAAGCTGTTATTGATTTTGTTGCTGCAAATAACGACGCTATTGGCTATATTGATAGCGCTAAAGTCAGTGATAAAATAAAAGTAATTGCTACTTTTTAATCTTTCAAAACTGATATAGAACCACCATCTATTTAAAAGTGAGCAGTTAAAGATATTTAGCTGCTCAATTAACTAACTTAAAATTCATTTACTCTGCTTTGAACGTCCTATATAAGCAATAGAGTCCAAGTACTTCCCTCTAAAAGCGGTAAAAGTAATTTAGCTCTTTTACCTTGCAAAATTTCTCGCTTAATATTGCGACTTAAATACTTACTTACCTCTACTAATGATGGAGGATAACTTTTCCTACTATTGATAGTTTGTTGAGAAATTTATTTTGGCGAAATAATGACTCAAATATAATAGTAGGCAATCTAGCCTTAGAAATTGAACTTATTAACAGAGCACAGATATCATAAAGGTAGAAGATAGTTGTGAAAGGATTTTTGCTTGAGAAAAAGGTGCTCGTTATACCTATTCGCTTAATTAAGTGATCTATTTTGAGGTAAAAAATCGTGTCTATAACAATACAAATATTTCGTTATTTATTTGTTCTATATCAGAGATTTTTAACGCAGTTAGCGTCAGATTTAATCACTCAAATTGGTTGAGTATTATTGCAGATTGGTATCAACTGATTTAATGCAGCGCTTAGTGTATTAATTGTTTCTTATTTAGGAAGGGGTTACACAGGTTGAAATTAAGAGGAATCAGGAAAGGCTACTCACTACCTAAACCCACGTTACTTTAACATAAAAAACTCTCGCAATGAGTATTACGAGAGTTCTGCTATATTGAATTGAATTAACTTAAAATTAGAAAGTAGCTATTACTCTTACGCTATCTGTAACATCAGCTGTCTCTAGATAACCGATAGCCTTTGGATTAGAGCTAATCTCTTTCAAAACTTCACCAACATCTTTAGCTTGTAAAGGAGGAGTTCTTCGTCCTGTAAAAATAAGTTTTGACCATACCGCATCTACTTGAGACGTGTTTCTTTGTAAAACAGTGTCATCAAATACAGTTCTAGCACCTTTTCCGGCTTCGAACAGCACTGGTACAGCTTCTGAACCATCACTAAACTGTCCTAGTTTACCCATGAAAATATTTTTCACTTGCCCTTCAGAAAGCTCAGTAGTGTTGTTTTTATTTACAACAACAGACAACGCTGCGTTGCTTGTACTCGTCATAATAGACGATAATATTAATAAGAATAAAATTGATTTAAAGATTCTCATGGATTATTCCTTTAAAAAATAATATCTAACGATACAGTTGATACAATAATGTTTTTACCAGTAGCTGAAAGTGTTTCGTTAGTAAGGTTTAAAAAACCTGAACCACCAGTCGCAAGGCCATCATTATTTAAAGGACGAAAGCTATCGAATTGCATTTTCAATGCCATTTTTTTGTAAAAATCCCAACGAAGACCCGCTGTAATTGTGTTTGAACGTGAACTTGAGTTTCTAACAACATATGTATCTAAGGGTTCGCTACCTAAACCAACAACCTGAGAATCAAGGCTAGCTTTTAAATCAGCATCAACATCTAGTTCAAAGTTTTCAGTTAAAGATTTAGCATATGAGTAGCCAACATAAGGCGTAAGTGAATCGAATCTATATCCAACCATGCCATAAGCAGCTATACCGTTCGATAAAGCAGAGTCTGCTTTTCTGTGTGCCCATTCAAATTGACCAAAGTAGCTGCCGTTATCGTATACTACAGCAAGGCTTGTAAGGTTAAATGGTCTGCGCTTACGTTGAATAATACTAAATACATCATCTGCATTTGGAACCACGTCTGAGCAAGCACCTACAGCACAATTATCACTTTGAGGATCTATAGAAAGTCCTAGTTGATAGTCTGTACTAACTAACATTCTCATATCACCTGGGACGTAATCACCTTCAGCGCTAATAGTTGAATGTTGAGCATTCATGTATCCAGCTCTGAAAGTCCATGAATCATACTGTACTGTACCAACTAAACCTGCCATGTGATGAAATTTAATATAACTTTTACCAGGGAAATATAGTTTATCAAATTTGCCAGCATAAGCTTGTATTTGGTACGACACATCGCCGTCACCAATAAAGTTACTATATATAGCATCAACACCATCGATATTATTGATTGTAGCTTGACTATATAAATCTATAACAGGTCTTACCCAAACGTTAGAATAGTTAACATTACGCGTGTCTGAACCTAAAAATACAGGTGATACAAATCGTCCTGCTCTTAAGCGAAGATTTGGATTATATTTGTAGCTAATATAAGCCCAATCTAATGATGGCTGGTAATTATTCTTGTAGTTACGACGTGATAGTAGTTGCACTACACCTGATAATTTATCTGATATTTGGTATTGACCCTGTATACCTAGCACGGTGTCATTGTCAAAACTCCAATGATCATCAGCACCGCTAGGTAGCGTATTGTTCTGAATAAATTCGATGTCTTGTTTATTCGTTTTTACTGCACTTAACGTAGCAAAACCAGATATTTTAAAGTCATCTGATGCTTGAGCAAAGTTAGATAATGATATTAAAGTTAAACAGATATAGATGTATTTCATTTTGACCCTTGATTTAGCTAGTTTGTATTTAGCAAGTTCCCTTGTAACTAAATAAAACCAATCCTTTTGTTTGATTCTCTACTTTTATTATAATCCATTTATACTTTTTTTGAAACAAATATTGAACTTATACCATTTCACTTGGTCCAATGGTTTCAAATTTTTAGTAGGTATACACAACATACTAAAGGAGGAAGTTTTTTTGGATAATTTAAATATATAAATATTCCATTTATGAAACTTTCAAAGCACAACCCTTTACTTCAATCAGCCGCCTCACAGAATCCAATTTATAGTCAGATGTACTAGGCGTGTTGATCTTTGTGGATTTACATTTGTTCAATCTAGGGGCGATTTAATCACTGCGCGAGATTTGTAACATAGTGGGCTCGGTAACAGCCCCGCGTTACCCTACTGTCTTACATCCATGTAAGAATAAGTAAAAATCGAGCAACAAAGAGTGAATCGTCCCCTTGGGAGAACCCAAAGGGCAGCGCATGTTTGGTTTTTATGCTGCGGTATCGCCTACTAATGGGGAGTAATAAACTTGAGAAAACTTAAGCTAACAATGGATGGCTTGAACTTTTATTAGCTATCGCTGCTCAGAAATAGATTAATCCGTAAGCTTATTAACAAGCTCGGTTTTGCATTATTACAAGAAGTTAATTACGCAATTAGAAGCGTTTTGACGAAAGGCCTTAAAGATATTAGGAACAGCGACCTTTTCCATCGAACATTAGGCACGATCGGAACCGTCTAAATGATGTAGTTTAGGTATTCATAGCGTGGACTTTCTCGCGTATGACTAGCACCTTACAAAAATGAAATAGCACACGATTCGCCGGTCAAAATAAACCATAGGAAGCCGGGTATCCGTAAGTACATATGGTGTGCATGATTAATCTGAGCAACCATTTAATCCTTGATAGTACTTTTTCAGTGCTGTGGTAATTTTAGATGCCTAGCTAAAGACTACGCAGTTTAAATTGGAGGATGAGCGAGGACGGAATTATCAATGGTGCTTAAAAGTATTAAAAATAGATACACTATTATTGAAAAAAACATGCCGTTCACCTCAAGTAAACGGCACTAACTATTGAGTTCGCTTTTTCTATATTAAGTGGAAATTATTCTATTCTAAATTTAGCTGTTGCATCGAGTAAGTTATCAGAGAGGTAATGTAAATTTTTGGCAACATCACGTACAGCGAGTAGAGAACTCATCGTATCCTCAAACGATACATGCATATTGGATACGTTTTCAACAACCATAGCAGCAACAGATGTTTGTTCCTCAGTCGCTGCTGCTATCTGCGAATTCATACCATTAATTTCTAACATTTGCTCTGCAATTTTCTCTATTGAAATACCTGTTTTCTCTGCCGCAGTCGCATTATCTGTTGCCATGTCTCTAGCTGAAGTCATAGCAGATACAGACTCATTTGCAGCGGTAGTTAATGCGCCAAGTAATTCTCGAATCTCATTAGTTGAATGCGCAGTACGAGAAGCTAGTTCACGAACCTCATCTGCCACTACAGCAAAACCACGTCCATGCTCACCAGCACGAGCGGCTTCAATTGCAGCGTTAAGAGCAAGTAAGTTAGTTTGATCAGCGATAGAAGTAATAACGTTTAAAATCTGCGATACATTTTTTGTGTCATCTGCAAGCTTATTTATAGTTGTGGCGGCTTGATTTATTTCGTTACTTAGCGTGCGAGAAACCGTGACTGACATTTTAACTTGTGTACGACTTTGCTCGACTTCTTTTTCGGCAGTTTCTGCTGCGTGAGAAGCACTAGCTGCAGATTGAGATATGTCACCTACGCTCTGCTTCATTTCTTCCATTGATTGTTTAACAACCTCTGCATCGGTCGTTTGTTTAGTTGTAGCACGCTCCGCTTGTTCCATACCTTGAACTAGTCGTGTTGAGTTTTCCATTAAAGGCTCACACACAGCAATTACTTCAAGAACCGTCTCTCTTAATAAAGAAATAAATGCGTTAAAGTTAATAGAAACTTGTCCAATCTCATCTTCTGAATTCACAGCTAGTTGTGTGCTTAAAGAGCCATTACCGCTTGCTAATAAACCTAGGTTGTTAGCTGCATCACTAGCAGATGAACCTATATTTTTAGCAATCCATATAGCCATAAATAACAATAAAATTAATGAGATAATTGATACAACTAACATTAAGGTTAATGCTTCATCAGAGCGCGTTTTGGTGTTGGCAACCAGTTCAAAAAAACGATTATCAGCTTTTTGTTGAGCACCTTTAAAGCTTTCTAAAACAGATCCATATAAGCTTGTTTTAAGCTGCGCTTGTTGCTGGATTTTACTAAAATCAGCAGTCCCATTAACCATACCTGTAGCAATGCTTGAGGAAATTTTTTCATAATCTGACAACTCATTAATAATATCGTTACTAATGTAGGAATTATTAAGCTGTGTTATTAAGGTAATATTAGATTCAATAGTTCTATAAACATCATCTGCCTTAGTAATAATGTCTTGTTCACCGAACGTAACAGCTTGAGTATAAAGCTCATCTAACTTCTCAAGAAGCCCTACGTTCTCCGAAGTTATTTTTACTATTTCATATGATGAACTACCCATCTCATCAAGGGAAACCTTGTTATCATTCATTGCTAAATAATTTACCAATACGATCACTACAAAAGCCACTATCGCAATACACGTAATAGCATGTATTTTCTTAGTGATGCTTAAGTTTTGAAAAGAGAAGCCTGAAGCCATGCTTTACTACCTTATTTTAATGTCTATATCCATTATCGGCCTGATATCTATAAGTGTGAGCTAAATTTGTAATATTTCTAGTTTTTTTTCTAATAAATAGAATAATTATTTAACAACGTACAAGTTTAGCTCAAAAAACACTCGAAATATATTTCACATACAAAAAAACCAGTAACATCACTATTACTGGTTTCTAAATTTGGTGCGGATGGGGGGACTTGAACCCCCACGCCCTAAAGCACCACCCCCTCAAGGTGGCGTGTCTACCAATTCCACCACATCCGCATTATTAAGCTTTCGCTTAATTGTTAAACATGTGATTTATTTGAGGACTATAAATCGTTTAACGATAGCTTTACGCTAAATTAGTTTGGTACGTCAGAGCTTTGCTCTTTAGTAGATGTTACTGGAACATCTTCTTCAACAGGAACTACTGTTTCTACTGCTGGAGCTGCTTCTAGGTTTTCCCATTCGTCAGTCTTTTTAATTTGACCAGCAGTTAGGTTTCCTAACACAATGCTTAATACAAAAAATACCGTTGCTAAGCTTGTGGTTGTTTTTGTCATAAAGTTACCTGCACCTGACGAACCAAAAACTGTGCCTGATGCACCAGCGCCAAATGAAGAACCCATATCTGCGCCTTTACCTTGTTGAATTAAAACCATTCCAACTAGAGCCAAAGCCACAACTAAATAAACTACTAATAAAATTTCGTACATCTTATACAGTCCCTTTTGCACTGTTACAGATTGCAGTAAAAGATTCTGCTTTTAGACTTGCGCCGCCAATTAAGCCGCCATCTATATCTGTTTGTGCAAATAATAATTCGCTATTTTTTTCATTAACGCTACCACCATATAAGATGGTAAGCCCTTGTGCTAAATTGCTATCAAGTGATGCAATTTTGTCACGGATAAATTTATGAACAGTTTGTGCCTGCTCTGGCGATGCAGTCTTACCTGTGCCTATGGCCCAAACGGGCTCGTATGCTATCACAGAATCTTTCAGTGCTGCTACACCTAATTTCTCTATTACTGCATCAATTTGTGCAGCAACTACTTGTTCGGTTTGACCGTTTTCTTGCTCACTTTCGCTCTCGCCTACACATAATATTGGTGTTAACCCAACTTGCTGTGCTCTAGCAAACTTTTCAGCGACGGTTGCATTACTTTCGTTATAAATACTGCGGCGTTCAGAATGACCAACGAGTACGTAAGTTACACCTAAATCTTTTATAAGCTGCGCATCAACTTCACCAGTAAATGCGCCAGGTGTATTTTCAGAAACAGTTTGAGCTCCTGTAGAAACACCGCTAGCTACCATTGCTGGTACAAGTGGGAATGGAGGAAATAAAACAATGTCCATCTCTTGTGATTTTACATCGTTAATAGCGTCAGACATTTGTTTAACTAACTCTAAAGAGCCATTCATTTTCCAGTTGCCTGCGACCATCGCCTTGCGTATTGCCATTATCCACTCCACATTAGAAAGCGGACGAGATATTAACTTTTCTCGCCCAAAGTTACAAGAGATTATTGTTATTAATCAGTTTGTTTGCTCATAGATTCTACAACAGCTGCAATTTTTTGAGCGCTGTCTATTACAATCTTTTCTTGCTCTGCTTCAACCATAACACGAACCACAGGTTCAGTGCCTGACTTACGCAGTAAAACACGGCCTTTATCGCCTAAAGCAAGCTCAACTTCTGCTACAGCTGAAAGTACTTCTGGTGCTTTTGTAGGGTCAGTTCCAGCTGTATAACGCACGTTAATCATCTTCATTGGATACTTGGTAAAACCAGCGCCTAAGTCTTGCAATGTACGATTTTGTGCAACCATAGCAGCAAGTACTTGTAAGCTTGAAATAATACCATCACCCGTGCTAATTAAGTCTAGATTCAGTACATGGCCTGAGCTTTCACCGCCAATTTTCCAGCCTTTTTGCTGTAGTAATTCCATAACATAGCGGTCACCCACTTTACTGCGAACAAACTCGATACCTTTTGCTTTTAAAGCATTTTCAAGGCCCATGTTAGACATAACAGTGCCAACTACCCCACCGCCCAAATTATCATCTTCGGCTGCTTGGCAAGCAATAATATAAACCAGATCATCACCATCAAAAACACGGCCATTATGATCAACCATCATTACGCGATCACCATCACCATCGTATGCAATACCTACGTCGGCTTTAAGTTCAAGCACTTTACGTTTAAGGGTATCTACGTGAGTAGCGCCACATTCATGGTTGATATTAACGCCGTTAGGCTCACACGCATGTGTTATTACTTCTGCGCCAAGTTCACGCATAACAGAGGGTGCAATATGATAAGTAGCACCATTTGCACAATCGACAACAATCTTAAGACCTTCTAAAGACAGGCCTTGCGGGAACTGGCTCTTACAAAACTCTATATACCGGCCATCCGCACTTACCAAGCGCGATGCTTTGCCTAATTTATCTGAAGCAACACATGTCATTTGCTCATCAAGCATAGCTTCAATTTCAAGCTCTACTGCGTCATCAAGCTTTAAGCCTTGACCATTGAAAAACTTAATACCGTTATCGTAATACGGATTATGTGAGGCACTAATTACAATACCTGCCTCAGCACGAAATGTTTGCGCTAAATAAGCAACGGCCGGTGTCGGCATAGGGCCAAGTAATACAACATCAATACCAGCGGCAATTAAACCAGCCTCAAGTGCGGTTTCAAGCATATAGCCCGAAATACGTGTATCTTTACCTATAATTACTTTTTTAGTGCCACTTTGAGATAATACGCGTCCAGCAGCCCAGCCTAATTTCATTGCAAACTCAGGGTTTATTGGAGCAGCGCCTACAAGTCCACGCACGCCATCGGTGCCAAAATATTTTCTTTCTTTCATTGTGAAATTCCTTGTTCGCAGGCTTGGTATACCCCAAGTACATCTGCGGTTTCTTTTACGTCATGTACACGAATAATTTTTGCGCCATTTTGCACTGCGATTAAGGCACCTGCTAAGCTGCCCGCTAACCGTTCATTTGTATCTCTATTTAATAAATTACCTATCATCGATTTACGAGATAATCCAGCCAATAACGGCAAACCTAATTTATTAAAATCATCAAACCTAGCCAATATTTGATAGTTATGACTAAGCGTTTTTCCAAATCCAAAACCTGGGTCTAGAATAAGTCGTTCAAACTTAATCCCAGCTGTTTCACATGCTTTAATACGTTCACTAAAAAACAGATTTATATCTATAAACAAATTATCGTAATGAGGTGACGATTGCATGCTGCGGGGCTGCCCTTGCATATGCATTAAACAAATTGCTACATCTTCATACTGCGCAACCGTTTCTAAGGCATCTATTTCTTGTAAAGCTCTAACATCATTGACTATATCTGCCCCTGCGAGTATTGCTTGCTCCATTACCTGTGCTTTACTGGTATCAATCGAAATGACGCAATCACTGTGCTGACGTATCGCTTTAATAGCAGGGATTACTCGAGCAAGTTCATCATTTAAGCTAACATCTGGCGCGCCTGGGCGAGTAGATTCTCCCCCTATATCTAAAATTGTCGCACCGTCATCTAATAATTGCATTGCGCGCTTTAGTGCTATTTTGGGATCTAAAAACTGCCCACCATCAGAAAATGAATCCGGCGTTACATTTAATATTCCCATAATGACGGGCTTTTCAAGATTAAGCGTACGCCCTCTCGGAAGCTTTAATATGTTAGTCATTGCCAACCTTTATTCTTTTTCTAAATAGCTGATACAAAAAAGCCCCGAAGTTCGGGGCTTTCATTACTATTTTAACGATTATTCAGCTTTGTCATCAAGGTTTGTTTCATCTTTTTTTGATGAATCATCAGTCTTTTGACTTTCATTAGCAACTGGTTCTTGAGGTTCTTGAGGTTCTTCCGCTTTTACCGGTTTAGCTTCATGACGGTCATGCGCATCACGCGGTTCACGTACTGGTTGGCGTGCCATTAAATCATCAATTTGCTTAGCATCAATAGTTTCGTATTTCATTAACGCATCTTTCATTGAGTGAAGAATATCAATATTTTCTTTTAATATTTCTTCTGCTCTTTGATAGTTACGATCTGAAAGTAATCGAACCTCTGCATCAATTACTTTTGCCGTGTCGTCCGACATGCTAGATGAACGACTACCGCCACCACCCATATACATTTCGTTCTGATCTTCAGCGTAAAGTAACGGACCAAGCTTTTCACTTAAACCCCAATGCGTAACCATTTTACGCGCTATATCTGTAGCGCGTTCAATGTCATTACTTGCACCCGTTGTTACTTTATCTGCGCCGTAAATAAGCGCTTCAGCAATACGGCCACCATAAAGGCTAGAAATCATTGACTCTAAAAGCTCTTTTGAATGACTAACACGGTCTTGTTCAGGTAAGTACATTGTTACACCCAGCGCACGGCCACGTGGAATAATAGATACTTTATAAACCGGATCATGTTCTGGCACCATACGACCAACAATTGCATGGCCAGCTTCATGGTACGCTGTCATTGCTTTTTCTTGCTCGCTCATCACCATGGTCTTGCGCTCTGCGCCCATCATGATTTTATCTTTAGCTGCATCAAATTCAGCCATACTTACAACACGTTTATTACCACGTGCTGCATAAAGTGCAGCTTCGTTTACTAAGTTTGCTAAATCAGCGCCAGAGAAACCTGGAGTACCACGTGCTATAAGAGCAGCTTCTACGTTATCGCCTAATGGCACTTTACGCATGTGTACTTTAAGTATTTGCTCACGACCACGAATATCAGGTAAACCTACTTCAACTTGACGGTCAAAACGACCTGGACGAAGTAATGCAGGGTCTAATACATCCGGTCGGTTAGTTGCTGCGATAACGATAATACCTTCGTTACCACCAAAACCATCCATTTCTACTAGCATTTGGTTAAGTGTTTGCTCACGTTCGTCGTTACCGCCGCCCATACCAGCACCACGTTTACGACCAACAGCGTCAATCTCATCTATAAAGATAATACAAGGCGCCGCTTTTTTAGCTTGCTCAAACATGTCACGTACACGTGACGCGCCAACACCGACAAACATTTCAACAAAATCTGAACCAGAAATTGTAAAAAATGGCACTTTAGCTTCACCAGCAACAGCCTTCGCAAGTAACGTTTTACCGGTACCTGGAGGACCAACCATTAGTACACCTTTAGGAATACTACCGCCAAGTTTTTGAAACTTAGAAGGATCTCTTAAAAAGTCTACCAGCTCAGTAACATCTTCTTTTGCTTCATCACAACCTGCAACATCAGCAAACGTTGTTTTAATTTGATCTTCACTCATTAAGCGAGCTTTACTCTTACCGAATGACATAGCGCCTTTACCGCCGCCGCCTTGCATTTGACGCATGAAGAATATCCATACACCTATAAGCAGTATCATCGGGAACCAAGAAATAAATATACTTGCTAAGAATGATTGTTCTTCAGGTTGTACACCCTTCACATTTACATCATTTTTAAGTAAATCATTTATTAAGTCTTCATCGTACATTGGCATCGTTGTTTGAAAACGCTCACCACTGCTCTTAGTACCAGTAATATTTCCTGTACCGCGGTCGATAATAACTTCTTGTAAAGAGCCACTGCGGACATCTTTTACAAATTGAGTGTAACTTGTTTGACGATCAACTTGCTCGCCGCCATTAAAGCTCTGAAAGACTGACATCAGCACAACTGCAATCACCAGCCATAGTATTAAATTTTTCGCCATATCGCTCAAGGGGTTAACCTCTTGTATCCAATTAATTTAAATTCAACTAAACGCCAAGCAACTGTACTACAGTTTGTATCCAGTCGCTACTATATATACTTCCCGAGAACGGGCACGTGAGGCATCAGGTTTGCGTATTTTCACTGCTTTAAAACTATTACGTACATCTTGCAAGTATTGATCAAAGCCTTCTCCTTGGAAAACTTTAACAATAAATGCGCCATTTTTCTTTAGTACTTGACTACACATATCCAGCGCAAGTTCTACCAAATACATACTACCCGCTTGATCTACTGAGTTATTGCCACTCATATTTGGTGCCATGTCAGAGAGTACCACATCAACATTTTTACCATCAATACGTTTTAACAACGCATTTAATACAGCCTCCTCACGAAAGTCACCTTGTAAGAAGTCAACACCCGCAAGTGAATCCATCGGCAATATATCACACGCGATCACTTGGCCTTTGTCACCTACTTTTTCAGCCAAATATTGAGACCAACTTCCTGGAGCCGCCCCTAAATCAACAACTGTCATACCTGGACGAAGTATTTTATCTCTATTTTGTACTTCATCTAATTTAAAAACCGCTCGGGAACGCCAGCCTTTTTTTTGCGCTTCTTGAACATATTTATCATCAAAATGTTCTTTCAGCCATCGCTGTGAACTGGCTGACTGTTTTTTATTTGTCATAAATTAACACGCAACTAATTAGTAATATTCTCTAGATGGCGTTAGAATACCCTTAATTCAAGCCATATTCAGCAAAATTTGTATAAACATGACATTATCAAACAAACAAAAGCAGTTTTTAAAAGGTCAGGCACATAGCCTTAAGCCTGTAGTTTTACTAGGTTCTAACGGTTTAACCGAGGGCGTAGTAGTAGAAATTCAAAGTGCATTAGAAATTCACGAATTAATCAAAGTTAAAGTTCCAACTGACGATCGTGAAACAAAAGCATTAATTTTTGAAGCAATCGTACGTGAAACTGGTGCGACTAAGCTACAAACGATAGGCCACACTATTGTGCTTTATCGTCAAAGCGTTGAGAAAAAAATACATTTACCTCGTAACTAATTATTCCTGTTAAAGGATTTAGTGCGTTTAAATTGAAAAACCAGCTTAATGCTGGTTTTTTATTATTTAACGTTTTAAATCAAAAACTCATTTTATGATGGGTTACATCATATTCACTACCATTACTACTGGGCTTCTTATTCAATATAAAGTACTGAGTAAATTGTGTTTCACTCATTGCTGGCACTTTTTCATTCGAAAGTAGCTCGGCTAGTTGCGGTGTTGTATTACTGTGCCCAATAACAACAACTACACCTTTTAGTTTTAGTAACTCATTTTTTAAATCACTTAGCTCACCTGCGTTATAAACATTTACGTCGGTATTAAAATATGCCTGCAAAGGGGCCGCTGTTTGTAACGTGCGTTTATAGTTGCTGCTGAAAATATGTATATTTGGATACTCTTTAAAAAAAGTAACTAAATTATTTGCACGTGCCTTTCCCACCTCTGAGAGCGCTGGATTTTTACCCGTTAACTTTTCGCTATGACGAAACAAATATATCTCATCAGGTGCTGCAAACACTAAGCTACAATTGAATGACATGACTAAAAAAGTGATTGCTAATATTATTTTATTATTCATATTTTTTTACCTCGTTTGTATTCAAATAGCCTGTCGATAAATTCAGTCGTTAGCTCATTGATTACGCCGGTTTCAGCATTAACAATTAAGCTAAAACCAATATTTAAGTGAGGAAATACAACCACATCACTTCTATAACCTTGCACCCAGCCACTATGATAGTAAAGTGTTTCATCAGCATAGTTATAAACGCGCCAACCTAATCCGTAATAAGCTTCATTAAGGTGTTTTTTCCACACCCTGCGATGCATTTCTTTTTTTGTATGTGTATAAGGGCGTGTTTGTTTTGCTAGAGTATCCAATGACAAAACATCAGGATATTGGCCCAGCTGCGCTCTTAACCAAATAGCCATATCACTTGCGCTAGCGTTCACACCCGCTGCAGGTCCCACTTTATAATAATTTTTTTTAAGCTTAGCGCTATACCAGCGCTTTTTACCCCGCACATGAGGTAGAGCATAATTATTGTCATGCACCATTTGTTCAAAACCTAAGCTCGCATCACTCATTTTTAATGGCTCAAAAATAGCTTCTCGTAACCACTGTCCGTAACTTTTATCGGTGCTTTGTAATATCACATCGCCTATAAGACTAAACATAACGTTTTGATAGCCATAACATTCGCCGGGTTTGCAAATTGGTTTGACGCTAAGCAGCTTTTCAACAATACCTGGGTAATCCATACGAGATTCAATTAAATTGTCGTATGCATTAGGAACTAATCCACTTGAATGGCTCAAAAGATGAAACACCTTTAAATCATCTTGATAAACAGTCCCTTTAAAATCAGTTATGTATTCGCTAACAGGCTTATCTAATTCCAGTAGGCCGTTAGCAGCCAATTTAGCTGATAACGAGCCTGCAAATGTCTTCGAAACAGACGCGAGTCTAAACCGAGTATGCTTATTAACTTTTTGTCCATTTCGTGATTTAGTTACGCCCATGGTGTGGATGTAGTCTGAGTTGTTTATATTTACAATCGAAAGCGCTGCACCGGGTATACCTTTACTTTTTAATTTTTTTTGTGCGTAACGGCCGTACTTTTTTACAAATGCATCCCAATCAGGATCCGCTTTTGCTGCAAAACCCACAGAACTAAACAGCAAACACAAAGCAGATAGGCAATACGATAAAGAGTTGAGATACTTCATTTTTTATAAAATTTATCTTTTTAACTACATCTGCGCAGATAATATCATGAAGTTTTGTTTGTACTAACGTACAATACGACGATTATTTGGTTTTAAGCGAGTGTTTAGTACTTATGCGTTTTTTAGTTGTGTCACTTTTTATTTTATTATCAACTGGTTGTGCTATTACAAAGCAACCGGCCGAACCACTGGCTATGCCATTAAAGCCAACATTAAAAAGTCAGACCTATCAACTTGAGTACACTACAGAGCACTCATCTCCAAAAGTTAAATCGGTTCAACTTCCTGCACATAAAGTAGTTAGAAACCAAACAGTAAAAATCATTACCGATAAGGCAAGCGTAACCGATAAACTTCTATCGCAAATTAGCCAAGCACTGAACGATAAACAACTAAAAGTAACAACTAAAAATAACAGTGACTACACACTGACTATTCAGCAACTCGATTTAACTTTCACAGACGATACTAAGTACGCAATAAAGCAACCAGAGAAGCCATTTACTTTATATTCAAATGTTGCCCAGCAATACCCAACACAGCAGTGCGCTGCAATATTTGCACAAGTTAGTATGCGTCTCACGCACAAGTCATCGGGTGATGTTGTTTGGTTTGCTAAATCTTCAATCGACAGCGCAAGTTTTCATCGTGAACCACTAATTTACAATTTCACTGAAGAGCAAAAAATCACAAATGAGCTTGAGGTTGTCGCTTTTATTCATCAGCAAAACACTGACGTGGCCCGTATTGAAAGACTTGGCAAAGATATTCAAATCCCTCAGTACAAAACGTTGTCAAAACTATCTAGCCTTACCAAACTTAGCGGTCCATGTAACAGAACAGAAGTAAGTGCATTAACACCTATGATGCAGTTTTACTTGAGCAGTATATTAATCGATAAAATTAAAGTTCAGTAAATTAGGGTCTGTTGATCTTTACGGATTAAAATTTGTTCAAACTAGGGGCTATTTAATCGCGGCGCGAGGTTTGTAACCTAGTGGGCTAAGTAAAAACCGAGTAACAAAGAGTAAATAGCCCCTAGGAAGAACCCTTTGGGCAGCGCCTGTTTGGCATTAATGCTACGTTATCGCCCATTTGTGGGGAATAGCCACACTGCATAGGCTCTGCCTTGCCTAAATACCAAACAAACTGCTGAAAATTTAACCTTAAAAGTTCAACAGACCTAACACTTACTACATTTTTTTACAGATTAAAGGAACGAATTAACAATATACTACGCTTAATAACAAATAATAATTAGGCCCTAAGGGATGAGAAACGCTTTGCTTAACCATACTTTACTGAGCATAACACTGCTTTTTTGCTGCATTTTTAGCACGTCGAGTATGGCAAGTAACCGCTATTATGCAGATAATACGTTAGAGCCAACCCAAGGCTTTGCGTGGGATTGGAGTGCTGGTGCGGGCTTTTATATTGAAGATTCTTACCTTGTCGGCATTGAGTCTTACGATAAAGGCGTTGAGCTCGACTTAAGTCTTGCTGTTTCCTACGATAAATTTTACCTTGATTTCGATCACAATCAACTCAGTGGCGGCCTTGTAATAGGCTACAGTCTTATAGATAAATTTGATTGGGGCCTAGATATATTAGGCACAAATACTCAAGCTGGATTTGACGAAAAAGGCCTCGGATTCTATAACCATGGTGTTATAAAAGAACTCCAAGGTATAAAAAAACGTAATTACGACTTTGACGTCGGCCTTCGACTTTCTCGTCGATTTGAAAATTCTCAATTCTCTTTTGAATACCTTCATGATGTATCTGGCGCGCACAATGGCTGGGTTATAAACAGCTTTTTTAGTCACATTTTACCATGGCGAAACTGGGAGTTTAGATCTGGTGTTGGTTTAAGCGCCTACTCTGCTGACTTTACCAATTATTACTTTGGTATTGATAGCGATGAAGCCACCAGCCTTCGCCCGGTTTATAGCAGCAATGCCAGTACTAGTATTATTTTTGAGTTCCATGCTGAGTACCCAATAAGCCAAGATTGGGTGTTTTTATCCGGCTGGCTTACCACATGGTTTTCAAAAGAGATTGACGACAGTCCAATTATTTCCCAAGGATATCAACACAAAGCCAAGGTAGGCCTACGTTATGTATTTTAGATGGATCTGTGTATTACTGATCTTCCCCAGTACTTTTACTGTTAAAGCGCAGGAACCTCCTGAAGCACTTATAGCAGTTCCAGACACCTGCGTTGCATTGCGCGAAGGGCGAAATTGCTATGCTGACGTTACGCTAACGTGGGAGCAACCTATCATTGGTAATTACTGCCTACGTGACGCCACCTCAAAGTACATAATGCAATGTTGGCTCAAGCAACAGAGCGGTACTTTTAATTATGCATTTGATTCACAGCAAAGTATTTCATTTGAACTATTTGACAGCAATACCTCTAAAATAATTAGTATTGCCGAAGTAAAGCTTCAATGGGTATATCAAAACAGGCAAAAAAAGCGCCGCTGGCGACTATTTTAATACCAATCGCATTAAGGATATTTTCATGGATAACTATGGCACTATTTTACTCGTTGAAGACGATGTATCACTTGCTCAATGGGTTGCTGAATATTTAACAGAGCAAGGCTACACAACGCATGTTTGTCACAGAGGTGACGAAGTAATTAGCCAAGTCAAAACGTTAAATCCAAATATCGTGCTCCTTGATATTATGCTTCCAGGGCAAGATGGTATAAGCGTGTGTAGAGAACTTCGTAGTTTTTATAATTCGCCCATCATAATGCTCACCGCACGCGATGAAGAAATGGATGAGGTCATTGGTCTAGAAGTAGGTGCAAGCGACTACATAATGAAACCTGTACGCCCTCGTGCATTGCTAGCGCGTATAAAAGCAGCCCTTCGCCAAAAAAATGAGCCAAATACCCCACACGTTAACGAGAGTGTTATTAATGTTGGTGCGCTTAGTATTGATACCGAATCTAGAAATGTAAAACTCAACAAGCAAGACGTAAACATATCAAGTGCTGAGTATTTACTGCTTCATTACCTTGCGAGCAATGCAGGCCAAGTGGTCTCGCGTGACGCTGTATTTAAAGCAACCAAAGGCAGAGAATACGATGGGCTTGATAGAAGTGTTGATGTACTTATTTCTGCACTTCGTAAAAAGTTTAATGATGATCCACAAAACCCTGAAAAAATTAAAACTATTTGGGGCCGTGGATATTTACTTGTTTCTACTGCGTGGTAATAAAGTGATGAATAAATAAATGAAAAAGTTTTATATATCGCTTCTAGGCAGTGCACTTTTATCTATTGTGGTATTGGGCTGGCTTATTGATGCTTTTAGTCAACAAGCGCATACCCCACAGGATGAATTTAGTCAGCAAAGTAAAATGATCATGGGTTTTAGCAAGCAGTTAGCTAACATACCCACATCTGAGCGCAGCGATTATGTAAAACAACTGGCGCTAGAGTTTGATGTTTTAATTGATTACAAACCTAATGAATCACTTGCTTTACCGCCTTCTTTATTATTACAAATGCACACGCCGGGTGGGCTGATTTTAGAAGATCAGCAAGGCTTTTATATGCTTTATAGCAGCGCTGTTTTAAATCCTTTTCACTTATCAATGCGTTTAGATAAAATTTTTGATAGCGAGCAACATAATGACATTATATTAACCTTGCTCTTTTACGCAGGCTTATGTGTATTTATGGGGTTTATTATTGCGCCCTTAGCTAAACGATTAACCGTGTTAAATGAAGCCGCTAAAAAGTTTGCCTCTGGTAATGTTCAAGCCCGAATAAAAGTATCGCATTTTACTTACATAAAAGACGTAGAGCTTACCTTTAACCGCATGGCCAGCCAAATAGAGAAGCTTGTCGCCGAAAACAAGCTAATGGCCTCAAGTTTATCTCATGATATACGCACCCCTATCGCGTGCCTGCGATTTGGTTTAGATGCGGCATTAGATAGCCATGATGAGCAAAAAGTAAAACAGTATTTAACCCGTATGGAAAATGATTTAGACCATATGGAATCGATGCTTAGTAGCTATTTAGCATTTGCTACTTTAGAGCAAAATGCTAATAAGCTGACCTATTCATCAACAAACATTAAGTTCTACCTTGAAGATATTTTAGTGCAACTTACACCTAAGCTTGAAATGCAAATGCTCAACGTACAGCTCAATAGTACCGATAAAATAATAAATGCAGATCTTCACTGGCTTGCTCGCGCAATTACTAATTTATTAACTAACGCATGTGATTTTGCAAGCCAACATATTTACTTAAGCGCAAAGTTACACGAGCAACAGCTTATAATAACGGTAGAAGATGACGGCCCGGGTATCGCTCGAGAAAATTTTAGTAATGTATTTAGCCCATTTTTTAGGGAAGAAGATCACCGTAACAGAGCTGATAAAAGTTACGGCCTTGGTCTAGCTATTGTTGAAAAAGTAGCCGACTGGCATCATGGCAGTGTTAAAGTAAGTAAAAGTACCCAGCTAGGTGGTGCGTGTTTTACTCTCACTATTGCACAGCATCATAATTCGTAAAGCAATAGTTGCAGACTGTAATTAACAATTATTAAACAAAATCAACTCGTTATTTTAAACGACTCGATAACAACAATTAAAATCGATGGTTATAACACACACTTTACTTATTAAATTGTGCTAGATCAGCAAATAAGCACTTTTTATTTTTTAACATTTCCAGTAGATTGTCACCGCCGTCACACAATAGAGAAGTACAATAATATGAGCGCAGTTAGAGGCGAGTTCAGCTCTCGCTTTGGTTTTATTATGGCCGCCGCGGGTTCTGCCGTTGGTTTGGGCAATATTTGGGGATTCCCTACACAAACAGCAAGTAATGGCGGTGCTGCATTTTTAGTCGCATATTTAGTGCTTGCGTTCTTTTTAGCCTACCCCGCTTTAATGGCTGAACTTATGATTGGTCGTCATGGCCAAGCAAATGCGGTTTCATCACTTCAAAAAATATCTAATAAGCCATGGCAAAAACACTTTGCCTTTATTGTTGGTTTTGGCGGTATTTTATGTGCTGGCTTTATATTAAGTTTTTACGCCATTGTTGCCGGTTGGATGCTCAGCGCTACAGCTGAACCCATAGCTACTCTTGTCGGTGCCGACACAGCATCGACATGGTTAAGTGAGCAATCACTTACCCGGAACATCATATTCACTCTCGTCTTTATCGTACTAACTGTCGCTATTATTAGTAGAGGCGTTGAGAACGGTATTGAAAAATGGTCAAAACGTTTAATGCCCGCTCTTTTGGGGATTTTATTTGCACTTATTGCTTATGTAATGACCCAAGATGGCGCAATGGAGGGTTTAAAGGCTTACTTAGTTCCTGATTTTTCGTCTATTTTTGACGCAAAACTATTAGTTAGCGCACTAGGACAAGCTTTTTTCTCTTTATCGCTAGGTACTAGCGTAATGATTATTTACGGCTCGTACATTAGCAAAAAAGAAAATCTTGTTTCTTTAGGTGCCTATGTAACCCTTATTGATGTATTTATAGCCTTTGTAGCGGGTTTACTGATTATTCCGGCTATGTATGTAGCGCAAGCTCAAGGCGTTGAAATATTCTCGGCCTCAACAGGTAAATTACTCTCTGAAGATACGTTAGTGTTTCAAGTACTCCCTGCTTTATTTGATGGAATGGGCGAAGTTGGCTTATTTGTGGGCTTTTCATTTTTTGCGTTAATGAGTATTGCCGCTTTAACGTCATCTATTTCAATGTTAGAGGCACCAGTATCATACACTGTAGAACGCTTTGGGATGAAACGCGTTCAGGCAACCTGGTTGATTGGAGCTTTAATTGCTATCGTTAGCATTATAATTGTGTGTAACCTTAGCAGCTTATTTGGCTTAGTGATTACTTTAACTACAAAAGTAGCTCAACCTTTGCTTGGCCTGATGTGTTGTATATTTGTAGGCTGGATTTGGTACAGAAGCTCATTACTTAAAGCAATTAAAGAAGGTAATCCTGAGGTCCATAACACATTGTTTTGGAAAATATGGCCTTGGTATACCAAGTTTGTGTGTCCACTTGCTATTGGTATGGTGTTTTTACACTCACTCTTGAGCTAAATAATACCTTAACCTTAAAATAGTCTTAAATTAAAATAGCCCACATTAGTGGGCTTTTTTATAGCTGCTTAAATTGGATTTATTTAGTGAGTTTTAAAATCATATCTTGATGAGGTATACCGTCTTCTAAATATTCACTTTTATAATCCTCAAAGCCAAAAGAGCGGTAGAAATCAAGCAAGTAAGTTTGTGCACCTATATAAATATCTCGCTCAGGCCATTGTGCTTTGCAGCAGTCTATAGCTTTAGTAATAAGTAAAGTAGCATACCCATTACCACGCGCTCCTTCACTCACTAGCACGCGACCTATTGCGCTGTATTGCTCACTTTTGTCATAACAACGCGCATAAGTTTGTAGTTGCTCATTATCCAATGTATATAAATGCTGTGTATTTAAAGCAATATCTACATCATCAAGTTCAGGGTAAGGACATTTTTGCTCTACAACAAACACATCAACCCGCCCACGCATAATAGTAAAAAGAGTCTGTGTATCAAGAGCGTCAAACTGCTCACATTTAAACTGCATATTAAATCCTATAAGCAAAAAACCCAGCTTAGGCTGGGTTTATTAAAATCACTCGCTAGCTTAGTTAGCTTATACTAAGTAAATAAGCGCTCTAGCTGATCACACAACTGCGATAGATTCACATGATCGTGCTCTATGGTCAAATCTACATAACCATCGCCTTTAAAGGCTCTGTCTAGCTCTATAAGCACATGTGTTTTATGTGCCTCTGGTACAAACGATAATTCAATCTCCTGAATGCCAAATAAGCTGCGGCTATTAGGTTTATACTCAAGTTCTTGATAACAGCCAGATAATGACTGAAAAGTTGAAGCCCGTAAGTGGCCTTTTTCTACGTCAGCTTTCATTAAACTAAAACCTAACTTTTCCATCGCTTGCATACACGTTTTAACCGCTTCATTAGGGTAAATGTGTAAATGATCTTTATCTGTTGGGTCAAGTGCTAAGTCTATATCTAGGCCTGTTTCTAGCCATACATGTGATTGATTATAACCTGCATTAATTTCTGTAATAGGTGTTTCAGAATGAAGACGTGCTTCAAAAGGGATGTTTTTAACTTCGCCTGGCTCAATTGTACCAATATCTGTAATTCGCCATTGCTCAATTACATGATTAGTAAAATAATCACCATCATCACCCGCAACTTTAACACGAGTCATTAATAATAAATCTAAGCCTGCGATATCTTGGCTAACATCCCCTGCTGTGATAACTATTTGTGCGTTAAAAAGTTGACCTGGTTGTAGGTGTTCAGTTTCTAAAATAGTGTCTACTTTTGCAGCACCAATACCTACCGACGCTAAAATCTTTTTAAACATATCTCTCTCCTTAAGCTGAGCTGCTCTATTATTTGCTCTGGCTTAAACTTCTTCGTTATCGCATCTTAACCATATTTAAAAGCTAATGTCAGTGAAAAAATGTTATTTACATACTATTTACGATTAAATAAGTGTTTAATGCGCATTTTTCATACGCAGCAAGGCAAGTAATTGATTAGACGCGTTCATTTTTAGGTCTATTATATTTTCAATGGCATAAATTTTTCGTTACACTGCAACACCAAATGAAGTGATATTAAGAATTATGGAACTAATCTATTTTGCTGCCGCGTTTGTTTGTGGTTTTGCCGTTTATCAATTAAAACTACCTCCTCTTATTGGATTTTTATTAGCAGGCTTTGCTTTAAATTTATCGGGATATAAAAGTACAGAGTTGCTCGATACAATTGCAGCCCTTGGCGTAACCCTTCTTCTTTTTAGTATTGGCTTGAAACTTAAAGTTAACAGTTTGATTAAACCTCAAGTTTGGGCACCTGCAACATTGCATATCATTTTTAGCAGTGCGTTATTTAGTGGTTTTATGCTGTTACTTGGCGTATTCGCTATTCCACTATTTGTTGATTTAAGTTGGCAAAGTGCTTTATTGGTTGGATTTGCACTGAGTTTTTCGAGCACTGTATTTGCAGTAAAAGTACTTGAAGAGCGCGGAGAAATGGCAAGCCTACACGGCAAAATAGCCATTGGTATATTAGTAATGCAAGATATCTTTGCTGTTATCTTTTTAGCTATTAGTACCGGTAAAGTCCCAAATTTATGGGCAATTGCACTAATAATTGCTTTGCCTTTATTACGACCTGTAATGTATGGCGTGTTGAACCGATCTAAACATGGTGAACTATTACCATTGTTTGGTTTTTTCTTTGCTCTAGTTGCTGGTTATCATGCATTTGAATTTGCAGGTCTAAAAGGCGATTTAGGTGCATTAATAATAGGAATGATGTTTGCCCCTCACAAAAAGGCAGGCGAGCTATCAAAATCCCTGCTTAATTTAAAGGACATATTGCTAGTTGGCTTCTTCTTAAGTATTGGTTTGAGCGCAGAGCTAACCACTAACTCCTTGATTGTTGCTATTATACTTATTTTAGTATTACCCGTTAAAATAGCGCTTTATTATGTGTTCACTAATATATTTAAACTACGCGCGCGTACATCATTACTTACTGCTTTTAGCTTATCTAACTACAGTGAGTTTGGTTTAATTGTATGTGCAGTGGCTGCAACTACAGGCATGATCACCTCTGAATGGCTAGCTGTAATGGCAATTGCTGTTTCTATTACCTTTATAATTGCCTCCCCATTAAATAAACGTTCAAACGAGTTGTACGTCAAAATTGAGCACTGGTTATTAAAGTTCGAAAGCAAAACTCGTTTAGCTGAAGAGCTACCTGTTAACCTTAACGATACTAGAATAGTCATTTTTGGTATGGGACGGATTGGTACTGGTGCTTATGAGACTATCAACGCGACTCACCCAAATGTTGTTGCAGGTATAGATATAAAACCTGAGGTGGTAGATAAGCACGTTAACAGAGGCCGCAACGTCTTAATTGCTGATGCAACCGACCCTGACTTTTGGCAACGAGTAAATCACTCGCAAGTAGAAATGGTTATGCTTGCGATGCCAAAACACATGCAAAATATTTTTGCCTTAGAGCAACTACAAGCCTCCGGTTATAAAGGTCAAGTAACAGCTATTGCAAACTACCCTGATCAACAAAAAGAACTAGAAGAAATGGGTGTTCATTCTACTTATAACTTTTACCTAGAAGCCGGTAGTGGTTTTGCAGAGCACGTTAAACAAGAACTATTTAACGAATAATTACTTTTTATGACGTCTATAATATAACAAGGCCTTAATCAGTTAAGGCTTTGTTATTAGTTTTTAAATAAAAAGCAATTCTATTTACATTCCTTTACAAGCCAATTCACCACAACAATGAAAAACAGGTAGACTAACTGTGTTGGTTAAATAAGAACCCATGTTCTAATAATAACTTAATTAGATCCCAGCTAATTAAAGTTCAACTAGGTTTATATCAACATAAAATTATTAAATCAGAGGGCCTACTCCCTCGCAAAATAGGCTGTTTCTTGCCCGTCACAGCCTATTTTATATCTCTAAAATCCCTTACACTTACGCATACTTTAAATACATAAGTAGTTTTTATGGATCCAAAACAACTAAAAATAGCTATTAATACCATAATGCCGTTTGGAAAATATGCAGGACGGCCATTGCTTTTACTGCCAGAGCCTTATTTAGTCTGGTTTAATCAGCAAGGGTTTCCTGACTCAAAACTAGGGAGTCAACTTGCGATGATGTATGAGGTAAAACTAAATGGCCTTGAGCAAATGTTAATGCCATTACTTGAAAAAAATAAAAATAGTTGAGAACTTTTTTAAGTACTTGCGGTCTATTATATTGCTACTTGTTGATTTTGGTTTTTAACCGCAAAAAAAGCGCCTCTAGGCGCTTTTTTTATGTCTTTAATTTGAGGGGTAAATATACAATAAATTTAGCACCACCTAAGCTTGAGTTTTCTGCTTTACACTCTCCTTGGTGCCACGATACAATTTTAGCAACTATAGCGAGTCCTAAACCAAAACCACCGGTATCCTTGCCTCTACTTTTATCTAGTCGAGTAAAAGGTTTAAATACATTTTCTCGCTCAGCGGGAGCTATCCCCTCACCATCATCTTCAACAATCAATACGATGTGTTTTGTCTCTTGTAGCAATGAAATTTTAACTTGTTTATGAGTGTATTTGAGCGCATTGCCAATTAAATTTTGAAATACTCGCGCCATAAAGTGACTATCACAGTAATAATTTAAATGCTCAGGGAGGTTTACAGAGAGCGTTGTTCGGGCTTCAAAGTTTAGCTTTTCAACAGTTGTTTTTACCAGCCCAGCTAAGTCACAGTTTATTGGCTGTAAACTAGGTTGTTGAGAGTCTAATCGCGCGTATTCAAGCATTTCAGAAACTAGTGACTCAAGCTCGCTAATGTCTGTTTGCATATTTGTTAGGTATTTCTCACCTTTTTCGTCAAGCATTTGTTCTTGCAGCATTACTATTGCAAACTTTAAACGTGCTAGTGGTGTTCTAAACTCATGCGACACCGATGAGGTAAGTTCTTGCTGCGCACTAAGTAAAAACTCAATACGTTGCTGCATTACCTTTAATGTATCAGTAATAGGTAAAAAGAAAGACTTAGAAGAGTCGTTTAGTTGAAAGTCTTGCAAACCCTCTACCGCTTCACACGCTTTACGTAGCTTTGCAAAGTCGCGCCATAGTAAAAAGCTCCACAGCCCAACAGGTATACCTACAATAATAAGTAGTAATAAATACGGCCAAACAGAAGATGATTCCTGCGTTAATACACCTACCGGTCCTACTTGAAGTAATGAATCATTACCGAGATCTACATACCAAACAATGCGTTGTTGCTTATCGTATAAGTATAAGTAGTGGTTTTGGTTGAGCTGCGATTGTTGTTTTTGAGGGAGTATTAAATCACGTCGTTCAATCACTTTACTTTCAAAGTTGTGCTTTAACTTTTTAAGACCATTTGAAGTTTGTGAGAGCAACCAGAGTGATTGCCCAAACTCATCATCTAAGAAGACCTGCTGTTGCGACTCTTCGTAAGGCCACAATTGCTCTATAACACCGCTCACTACAAACAAAGAAACGATGATATATAAATATAAGCTGGTAAACAGTTTTCCCATTAAAGCCGACTAACCTTAAATAGTTCTAAAGATCCCATGCATCAGAAACAAATAAGTAGCCTTGTCCCCATACAGTTTTTATACGATATGGCTTATCGCTGTTGTCGCCTAATTTTTTACGAATTCGTGATACGCGTACATCCACAGTTCTATCAAGTCCATCGTATTGGCGGCCAATCATATGCTGGTGCACATGTTCTCGACTTAGTACTTCACCCGCATTTGACGCTAATAGCCATAATAACTCAAACTCGTGCGAAGTTAATACAATCTCCGAATCACTTAGTTTTACAATACGACTTGTTTTATCAATGACTAAATCACCAAACTGGAGCTCTTCGCTTGATTTTACCATGGGTTGTCCACGACGCAGTAATGCATTAATTCGCGCTAGTAATACACGTGGCTCTGCTGGTTTTATTACATAATCATCAGCGCCAAGCTCTAAGCCAAGTACTTGGTCGAAGTCTTCACCTTTAGCAGTCAACATTAAAATTGGTAGAGTAAATTTATCTCTTACTTGGCGGCAAACGCTAAAGCCATCTTTACCTGGCAGCATAACGTCTAAAATCATTAAATCGGGTGTATTGTTTTCTAGGTAATTAAACACTTCGTCACCACGGTCTAATACTTCGACTTCAAGGCCATTATGTTCAAGGTAATCTTTTGTTAGTTGTTGTAAACCGAGATCATCTTCAACAAGTAAAATTTTTGGCATTAGTTGCTCCTAAATTAAAAAAAGCTCCACGGAGAGCGAAGCCTACGCCTATTTTTTTTAGCATGGGCGCTTTGTACTTCAACCTGTGTTTTTGCTATTAACACACCCGTATGAGGATTGATTAAGGAGTATATGGTCTCCACCTGAACACGCGCTTTATAATTAAATTGCCCAGAAAGTTGTTGCTCCCAGCATTGAAGCCGTTGCTCTTGCTGATACAAACAGACATCACTGTAGGTGTTTAATTGCCATTTAAATTGTAAATCAAGATCGCAAAAACCCTGCTGTTCAGAGACAACGCAGACTTTTGGAGAAACGCTAAAAAAAGGGGTTTGTGCCACACTAAAACCACTAAAAAAAGTGGTAATAAAGACAACTAATATTGAATACTTCATATTAAAAAGTACGATCGAATCCTATAAATGCAGTCATTGAATAAGTACGTTCAAAGAGCGGACTGCCATCCATAGCCGAATAGTCGTAATATGCTACATGAAAACGAAGAGAGTCAGCCTTACTCAGTGGCCAACGGGCGTCGATTTTAGCATAAGGTTGCCAACTACTACCAACGTCTATTTTGCCAAATTGAGTTTCACCCTCATTAAGTCCATAAAAATAGCTATTTAGTTCCGCAGATTTATAGTTTATTCCAAGTGTTGGCTTTATTTTGAGCTTTCCTAGCACAGTATGATACTGCCACTGTAATGCTGCGCGTACACCTCGATAAACATCGGTTATATCATGCAGAGCCTGAACCGAAAAAACATGGTCTTCATTTACATAGTGATATGCAATACCCGCATCCAGTGCAATTTGCCGTTTATGTAAATTATCAATATTAACATAGCGAGAGGACGAGGCTTCATCTTGCATTACGAACTGATTGTTGAGGGCACTACTTTGTAGTGTAAATACATTTTTAGGGTGCCAGTCTATAAAAAAGCGAGACTCAGAGTTGAGTTCACCAACTAGATTAAAGTGATGCTTAGGGGTTTGCAAAAATGAATAACCAAGATGGCCATTATCAAAAAACCATTGCTCTGCATAAAACGCAACTTGAGGAATAAGCACGAGCGGAATATTATCTCCACCATGCAAAGGGTTGGTTATAACTCCAGCCCCCACGCTTAAACTCAAATGCAGACGATCGGTTGTTATATCTTGCTCTGTATAATCGTCAGCATGCTTGCTTGCCTGTGTTGCTTGCACCGAAAGGCAAACAAACAAAGTGCTAAAACATAGAGCTGTTAATAATGAGAAGGCATACCGCATCAGCGTAAATCAAAGTATCAAAATAAGTGAGTTCCCCATACTAGCAAGGTCTTTTTAAACTAGCTCTAGCTGGTTACAATTATTCACAATTTGTATACAAAAATGTTAACTTTATGCTTTTCGGACTATTTATCTTTCAAGGTAGTTGTGTCTAAGGACTATATTTTGAGTTGCTTGTGTAATTTTTGACTAATAGTACTTTAAGATACTTTGAAAATGAGGCACTACGTAGCAAATGCAATTATTCAAATAAAAAATTACTAAGAGCTAACTCGCTACAGCTCTATTGGGTTTTACCTGCTTGTTTACCAAAACTGAAGTTGGATTAAATCGCCCTAAATTGAGCGGCTTTAACCCAAATAAATCAGAAACCTCTGGCACTTATTAAATATCAGGGGTTATTTCTATACGATTTCGTCCATGTGTTTTGGCAATGTATAAGGCTCTATCTGCACGTTCAACTAAAACAGAACTATTTGTAAATGGCCGTAAAATTGCTGTACTAAAACTTGCAGAAATAGCACGTTTTGCAGCATCACTTTACTTTTTAAAAATCGCCTTTTTTAATCATTGGGTAGAATGAGCAACTAATTTGGCGTGGTTCGTAAATACATTTTCAAGCGTAATTTTTTTATTATTAACCCACACTCGACTATTCAACTAACTTGTTTGTCCTCTATACACATTAAATCGCTTTGGCATCTAAAGTTTGCGCAATATTCCACAAAGCACTGATTGCAGGGTCATTTAACTCTTTCCTTAATACTGCCAAACCAATATCAAACCCATCAGGTGCTTGCATTTTTGGTGTTAGTATTTGTACTTTATCTTGCAGCGGGCTGTTATCTAGTACTATTTTAGGGACCATTGCGACACCTAACCCTAAGCTCACCATAGATACCATTGCTTCGTGCCCAGCAACTTGTGCGTAAATTTTCCCGTGAATATTATTTTTGCGCCACCAGTGTTCTAACCTTTGGCGAGAAAAACCTTGTTCTGGCACAATAAATTCTAAATCAGACCAATTAATGTCATCACTATTTTGTGTTAGTTTTTGTGTGATCGGGCATTGAATTTTTGGTCCAATTAATAAAAGTGGAGAGTGCCCTATATCTACAAAAGCAATTTGCGCCGGTAACTTATTTGGCTTAGCTGCAATAGCCATTAATTCATGCCCATCTAACACACGGTTTATAGCAAGTGCAGGGTCGCCTGTATTTAATGTTATTTCTATATACTGATGCTGCGCACGAAGTTGCTCTAATATTTGATGTAAAAAACTATAAGATGCAGTAACCGAGCAATAGATACTTACTTTGCCGTAAATATGTTGTTGTGGGTCTTTTACATCCGTTTTAAAACGCTGCCAATTAGCAAGCGTTGCTGTGGCGTAATCAATAAACGACTCACCTTCACGCGTTAATTTAACACTGCGGTTATCGCGTACAAATAATGCAACACCTACCTCTTCTTCCAAGTGTTTTATATTGCGGCTCAAAGTGGGTGCGCTTATGTGGCAAAGTTCGCTTGCGCGCCCAAAGTGGAGCGTTTTAGCCAGCGCTAAAAAGTAGTTCAAATGTTTATGATCCATGCCAAACCCAGTGTTTCATATTATGAAACACTTTAATTCAAATATATCATTTTACGCAAGCAACGATTTTACATATGGTGTTTGTAAGCGCAATAAACTTTGCGCATCTAACAAACATGACTTTATAGGACACTAACAATGGCGAATTATTTCAATACCTTACCTTTACGCGAGCAACTAGCGCAATTAGCGCAATGTGAATTTATGGACGCAGGCGAATTTGCCGATGGCGTTGACGCACTTAAAGGCAAAAAACTAGTTATTGTAGGCTGTGGTGCACAAGGTTTAAACCAAGGCTTAAACTTACGTGACTCTGGTTTAGATGTTTCTTACACATTACGCGCATCAGCTATTTCTGAGCGTCGCCAATCATTTTTAAATGCATCTGAAAACGGTTTTACTGTTGGTACTTATGAAGAATTAATTCCTACAGCTGACGTAGTACTTAACTTAACGCCAGATAAACAACATACCGCTGTAGTAAGTGTAATTATGCCACTTATGAAAAAAGACTCTACCCTTGCTTACTCTCATGGCTTTAATATTGTTGAAGAAGGCATGCAAGTACGTGAAGACATTACTGTAATCATGGTTGCACCTAAGTGTCCTGGTTCTGAAGTACGTGAAGAATACAAACGCGGTTTTGGTGTGCCAACTCTGATCGCAGTTCATCCAGAAAATGACCCTCAAGGTCTTGGTTTAGCACAAGCTAAAGCGTATGCAGCGGGTACGGGCGGACATCGCGCAGGTGTACTTAAATCATCATTTATTGCTGAGGTTAAGTCTGACCTAATGGGCGAACAAACCATTTTATGTGGCATGTTACAAACTGGCTCTATTTTATGTTTTGATAAAATGGTAGAAAAAGGCGTTGATGCGGGTTATGCATCAAAACTAATTCAATACGGCTGGGAAGTAATTACCGAAGCACTTAAGTACGGTGGCGTTACTAACATGCTTGACCGCCTTTCAAACCCTGCAAAAGTAAAAGCGTTTGAACTAAGTGAAGAACTAAAACTAATTATGCGTCCGCTTTATAATAAGCACCAAGATGACATCATCGACGGCACCTTCTCACGCACCATGATGGAAGACTGGAATAACGATGATGTAAACTTACTTAAATGGCGCGGCGAAACAGCAGAAACTAACTTTGAAAAGACTCCTGCTGGCGATGTAGAAATTTCAGAACAAGAATTTTTTGATAACGGTATTTTAATGGTAGCAATGGTTAAGGCAGGTGTTGAACTTGCATTTGAAACCATGACAGCAGCCGGCATTATTGAAGAGTCGGCCTACTACGAGTCATTACACGAAACGCCATTAATCGCCAATACTATTGCGCGTAAAAAGCTTTTCGAAATGAACCGTACTATCTCTGATACTGCAGAATACGGCTGTTATTTATATAACCATGCATGTTTACCATTACTTGCTGATTTTATGAAAAACGTTGATACCGACATTATTGGTAAAGGCCTTGGCGAGCACAGCAACCAAGTTGATAACCAAACATTAATTCAAATTAATGCTGCACTGCGTGAACACCCTGTTGAAAAAGTAGGTGCAAAATTACGTGGTTACATGTCAGCAATGAAAAAAATTGTTTAATTGTAAATAATAAAAATTCGCTTGTTAGAAACCAAGCCCATATGTTTAACATATGGGCTTTTTTATACACATTCATAAAGCTTTAATGGTACTACGCTACCCTCAATTTATTTCTTGTAAGCAGTATTTAGCTCAAAATAAATAATGTGTTAATATAGCCCTCTACTCAGTTGTAAAATTAATTAATATCATGACGATACAAAACCTTTCTATTACTCAAAAAATCACAGCTTTAGGCAGTGTTATTGCTATATGTGTAGCCGCACTGATTGGTTTGACTTCCCTACACAGCTCAAAGGATATTATTGAGCGACGTATGATTGAGTCAGAGTTACCTAGCAAACTTCAAACAATCAGTAACCATGTAGGCGGTGAAATCAACGAGTTACTCGGTGCTGCTCAGCAACTATCATCAAACGAATTTGTTTTACAATGGGCTCAATCAAACAATCAAGATGACACCTTTTTATTGAAAGAATTAAATCGCGTGGCTCAGCAATACGATTTAGCCACCGCATCTTGGGCAAATAGAGAAACTGCACAGTATTGGAACCAAAATGGTTTTTTGCGTGTGTTAAAAAACGATGCAGCCGATGGCTGGTTCTTTGCTTTTAAGCAATCAAAACAGCCTTACTCTATCAGTATTTATCAAGAGTCAGCCAATGATGTGAAAATGTTTGTAAATCATCAGCAGGCTAATGGCACTGGTTTAGCGGGTCTTGCAAAAAGCATTACAGATATGCAAAAGCTGTTACAGCAATTTAAAATTGAGAAAACTGGCTTTGTATTTATTGCTGATAAAAGTGGATTAATTCAGCTCCATAAAGATGCCAGTAAAGTAGCTAAAATAAATATTGATGATTTATATACTGCAAACATTCACAGCCAACTATTTAATAGTAATGGCTTTGCACTAGAAGAAATTGACTTAAATGGGGAACCCACTCTTGTCGCTGCGACCCCAGTTAAAAACACCGATTTATATGTTGTAGCTCAAGTACCAAAAAGTGAAGTTTTCGCAAGTGTAAATACCCTTCAATGGCAAATTTTTACTTTTACAGTAATTACAGCATTAGTTGCTAGCTTGATTAGTTACTTACTTGCTCGTTCACTCTCATCTCCACTTTCTAAAATGGCTCAGTTGTTTTCACGCTTAGGTTCTGGCGATGCAAACTTAGCGTATCGTTTACCAGAATCAAGCCAGCCAGAGCTTAATAATCTAAGTGATGGCTTTAACCAGTTTATTAATAAAATAGAAACAGCGATTACTCAGGTTGCCAGCGAAAGCCGCGGTATTCGCCAAAGCTCCGATCATGTATTTGAACAAGCAAAACGAAACTCTCAAGCAATAGACAATCAAAAAGAACAAACAATATCTGTCGCAGCAGCAATCAACGAAATGGGCGCTACTGTGCAAGAGATAGCGCAAAGTGCTGCAAATACAGCTAAGTTAACCAATAGTAGCCGTGGAAGCACTATTCAAAGCCACAAACAGGTACTCCAAAGCCAAGCAACTATATCAGCTCTTGCCAGCGATATTGATGGCATAACAGAGCAAGTTACTTTGCTTTCTAAAAAAACTGTAGATATAGCAAGTATTGTTGACTCAATTAGAGGGATTTCGGAGCAAACTAATCTACTTGCTTTAAATGCGGCTATTGAATCTGCTCGCGCAGGCGAACACGGACGCGGTTTTGCTGTTGTTGCTGATGAAGTACGTGCACTGGCAAACCGTACATCGCAATCAACCACCGAAATTCAATCTATGATTGAAGAGCTTACGAGAATATCTGATGATGTAGTTAACGATATTAGTCAATCGAAAGATAAAGCTCAGCAAAGCGTTGGTGCT
This sequence comes from Pseudoalteromonas sp. Z9A4, assembly GCF_011378845.1. Classification (NCBI taxonomy): domain Bacteria; kingdom Pseudomonadati; phylum Pseudomonadota; class Gammaproteobacteria; order Alteromonadales; family Pseudoalteromonadaceae; genus Pseudoalteromonas; species Pseudoalteromonas sp. Z9A4. The sequence goes on along the minus strand of NZ_WTLA01000006.1, from coordinate 84,238 downwards.
ATGCAGAACTCGGTAGAATTACTTGATGAAATAACCGAAACTGCAAATCAAATAAACGATATGGCAACGCTTATAGCGACAGCAACGGAGCAACAAAGTAATGTGGTTGCCGATGTAAGTCGTAATATTGAGCAAATAAGCGAAATTAGCGATAAAGCAATGAGTGAACAAATCGATACAGAGCAAGCCATTCGCGACTTAGCAAACAGCGCACAAACACTTGATGCACTTGTAGCTACCTTTGAAAAGCACCGCTAAGCAGCTATAACATTACACGCCTGCTATGAGCAAAAACTATATTCGAAGATAGTTTTTGCTCATAGCTAATATGCTTAATTTATACAAACTAAGTGCTTTTGCTATCGCCGGTATTAAATGCTGAAACGTACGCTTCCTTTTTGGCTCTAGGGAGCTTTTTTAATTGATACTCAAGCTTACTTGCTTCACTTTTATTGCCCACTTGCTGATGGTGGATAAGTAAAAGAGGCCCTTTCCCTCTAAGGTTTTTAGCCCCTTTGCCAGCTTGATGAGTTGCAAAACGCTTTTCAACATTAGTGGTGATCCCTGTGTACCAATGACCAAATCGTGTTTCAACTATATATAAAAACCAAATAGACTCAGTTTTTAAAATATTCGTTTCAATATGCTGTAAACTTTTTTCATTATTAGTGGTCAAAACATTACCTTAACGCCCTTAACATAAAACAATTGCTTAAAAGGGTTTTACCTTCAGTGACTAATCGGTATCATGCAGATTATAAAAAATAAGGATCACAACTAACAATGCAGTCGTTAAAAACTTTTTCTCTTTGGCTTATCGTTGCTTTAACACTTAGCTCAGCAGCAGGTTGCTCTAGTTGGGTATACCGAATTAACATCCCACAAGGCAACTTTTTAGAGCAATCGGATATTGAAAAACTTCGTGTAAATATGACCCGAGAGCAAGTTGTTTATGTATTAGGTAGACCTATTGCCGAGGACGCCTTTGATAACAATACTTGGCGCTATGTTTACAGCTTTAATAAAGGCCGTAAAAACGAGCAACATAAAGAGCTGGTGATTAACTTTGAAAATGAAAAGTTAGTTTCAATCTCAGGTGATTATGACCAGCCTGAAAACTTTACTACACCGCTCGAGCAATAAACTTCTCAGGTAGTAAAAAAGGTGAGCATGACTCACCTTTTTTACTGGTTTACTTAAAAATCGTATACCATTTTAAACGACGTTAGCGTGTTATTTAATCTGTTAAATTGTTCGAGATTTATATCGATTGGCATTATTTCTCAAGTGGGCGACCACCCGTTATTTTATTAGCACGCCCCTCTTCTTTGGCTTTTTCTGCACGTTTTCTGCGAGCATCTTTAGGATCTGCAATTAATGGACGGTATATTTCTATACGGTCACCGTCTTTTAATTCATAGTTAGCTTTTACAGTTCGATTCCACACGCCTAATGTTAGCGATGTGGCATCTATTTCTGGGCACTTTTCTATAATACCCGACTGAATAACAGCTTGCTCGACTGTAGTCCCTTGCGGCACTTCAATTGATAAACACGTGGCCGTGGTCGGTAATGCAAAGACCACCTCAACATTAATCATACTCGCGCTCCATAAACCTGTTTTGCACGTTGAGTAAATGCACTCACCATATTTTTTGCTACATCGTTAAAAATCTTCCCAAAGGCAAGCTCTATTAACTTACTTGAAAATTCAAACTCTAGCTGCAAATGAACCTTACATGCTTTGGCGTCAAGCTCTTGAAAATGCCAGCGCCCTTTTAACGTTTTAAACGGACCATCAACAAGGCGCAGTAACACGGTTTGTTCATCAACAAAGGTGTTTTCGGTGGTAAACCACTTTTTTATACCCGCCTTAGATATTTCTAAACTCGCGGTCATGTTATTATCGTGCTGTGAAACAATTTTTGAGTCTGAGCAATTTGGTAAAAACTGTGAATAAGCTTCTACATCATTAACTAGATCAAACATCTCTTTAGTGCTGTACATAACCAGCGCACTTTTTTCTATTTGTGGCATACTCACTCCCAACTGTGTGGGCGAATTTTAGCAAGCTTTGCGCGTTTCCCCAAATTTTCATGCTGCTTAAATTAAAGCTTAATTTTAAAAGCATTATTAAAAAAATCGATGTAAAACATCTCACATTACGTATATTATAGGGCACTATGGCTAAGAAAAATTCATCAAAATCGACAAGTAATACCATCGCGCTAAACAAAAAAGCGCGACATGAGTATTTTTTACACGATAAGTTTGAAGCGGGTGTTGAACTACAAGGCTGGGAAGTTAAAAGTATCCGAGCTGGTAAGGTGAACATCACTGAAACTTATATTCATCTTAAAAATGGCGAAGCATTTTTACTTGGCAGTCAAATTCAGCCACTTATAAGTGCATCGACCCATGTAATTTGCGACCCGCTACGTTATCGTAAATTGCTATTAAGCAGACGCGAACTTGACCGTTTATTCGGTGCAACAGAACGCGATGGCTATTCTTTAATAGCCACAGCTATGTACTGGAAAAACTGCTGGGTAAAACTTGAGTTTCATTTGGCAAAAGGTAAGAAATTACACGACAAACGCGAAGACGGTAAAGATAAAGACTGGTCGCGTGAAAAAGAACGCTTAATGAAGCATAAAGCATAAATAAAAACGCCTAATTTATTAGGCGTTTTTAATTTCACCTATATAAAAATTCAAATAATAGCAATTCGCTTAATTAAGTAATCTACTTTGAAATAAGAAAATCGTGTCGATAACAAGACAAAACTAGTTATTTAGCCATTCTCAGCAATTGCTCCTGCATTATCCTACCTCCTGTATCTATGCAGTCGTAAATCAGAAAATTTTCAACGCCTTTAGCATTAGCTTTAATCCCTCAAATTGTTTAAGTATTATTGCGAATTGGTATTCATAATTAAATAAATTAAAAGCAGAAAAACAAACATAATTTTTTAATTTATAGAAATAAATTATTACAAATTATTTTAATCATTAGCTATTCCACACATGGCTTCATCTAGCTATATAACAATTATTAACCCTATGTCCTATTCACGCTTAGTTTCGCCTAGAAAACAAAGTATAAATAAGGTCATAAAACCCACAAAAAAGCATTAAAACCAATACTTAAATCATAAAACAAGTCAATTGCTAACACTTAAGTTACATGATATTAATGCATGCGCTTGTTAAGCAAATAAATTCATAATATATCAACAAGGACTTAAGGATGAAGCAATTAACTGCATTTACACCGAGTATTATTGTGGGCGCAACACTCGCATTATCAGCAGGTTTTACAACTACAACTTACGCAGCTGAAGAAGCTAAAAAAGTAGAGCGAATTCAGGTTACTGGTTCTCGTATTAAGCGAACCGATATTGAAGGGCCTTCTCCGGTGCAATCAATCGGTAGAGCTGAAATCGAAAACATGGGTTACGATAATTTACAGCAACTTCTAGAAAGAATGCCTGTAGCAGGTAGCGGTACTTTCTCTACTCGTGGTAACAACCAAGATTCAACCGCTAACGGTTCAGCTGCAGTAAGCTTACGTGGCTTAGGAGCCGATGCAACACTGGTACTAATTAATGGTCGCCGTGTATCAATTAGTGCCTTTGCTGAAGGTATCACCAACTCATTTGTAGATATTAACAGTATTCCTGTTTCTGCTATTGAACGTATCGATATACTAAAAGATGGCGCTTCAGCTATCTATGGCTCTGATGCAGTAGCGGGTGTAGTTAACGTTATCTTAAAGAAAGATATTGATGGTGTTGAGATTAACCTAGGCTATGGCGGTACAGATGGTCCAAATTATGAAGAAACAACAGCAAGCATAGTTTGGGGTACTACAAGCGAAAAAAGTAGTGCGTCAGTTATCATTGATTACTTTAAAAACACCTCTCTTTCTTCTGATGAAATGGGTAGCCTTGGTACTGCAAACCAAGCTCCTTATGGTGGTGAGGATTTCCGTTCATCTCGAGGTTTCCCAGGCTACTTTATCGTCGATGACGTTAAAACAATCGACCCTGCCTGTCCTGTTGAAAATGCAACTTCAAGTGGTAGCTGTTTATTTGATTACGGCCCATATGGATATGTTGCCCCAGCATCTGAGCGTGTAGGCGCTATTTCACAATTTGAATACCGCTTTGATAACGGTATTACTGGCTTTTTAGAAATGGCTGTTCAGCATAACAGTTCTGTCGCTGCAGGTGCACCAACACCACTTGACGAAGATGCAGGCCTGACGGTACCCGCTAATCATCCAAACAATCCATTTGGTGAAGACATTCAAATTGGTCGTTACCGTACAGTAGATGCAGGCGCTCGACAATGGGACATTGAGTCAGACACCTTACGCTTTGTTGCTGGGTTAAAAGGCGAAATAAACGATTGGAGCTGGGAGACAGCGGTACAAAAAGGTCGCAGTAAATCACTACAAACAGGCGATCGTACACAAGGCTGGGTACGCACCGATTTCTTACAACAAGAAATTGATGCCGGTAACTATAATCCATTCGGTGGCACATATAACGACCCAGCTGTAATTGACAGAATCACAACCAGCTTAGTGCGTCGCGGTGAGTCTCATATGACCTCTTTTGACGCTAACATTACAGGTGAAGCGTTTAGTTTTGGTGGCGAAGCTGTAATGATGGCCGCCGGTATTGAGTACCGTGAAGAAGATGTAAATGATATCCCTGATGATCAATTTCAACGTGGCTTAATATTTGGTACTGAATCAGTATCAGCTTCTGCTGATCGTGAACAATACGCTGCATATGTTGAGTTCTCAATCCCACTTGCTGAAAACCTCGAACTACAATTAGCCGGTCGTTACGATGATTATAGCGACTTTGGTACAACTACAAATCCAAAAATAGCTCTGCGCTGGGCACCGACTGATGAAGTAACGGTTCGTGGTTCTTGGGCGCAAGGCTTTAGAGCGCCTTCATTAGCGCAAATAGGCTTAGGTCCATCACAAAAAAGCCAATTTTTTGTTGATACACAGCGCTGTGAACAAACAGGATTAGATTGCCAAGCACTTGATTACAATATTGAGTTCTCTGGTAACCCTGATTTACAAGCAGAAGAGTCAGAATCATGGAACGTGGGCGTTATCTGGGCACCTACAGCTGAGTTTGGTTTAAGTGTCGATGTATGGAGTATTACTCAAGATAACAAAATCGATGAAGAAGAATTTGGTCCTATTTATGCTGCAGAATGTGGTAACCAAAATAGTACCGTATGTGTTCGTTTAGCCCCTACAGGCGGTGCAAGCTTAGGCACAATACAAAAAATACACAGCACATTTAAAAATTTATCATCGCAAGAAGTGTCTGGTGTTGATGTTTCAGCAAACTATAACCACTCTCTTGATGACTTAGGTTTACTTAAATTTAATTTAGAGTGGGCATATCAAGATAAGTTTGAAAAAGATGGTCGTGATTACACGGGTGAATATGGCTACCCAGAGCATCGCTTTATTTTCTCAACCAACTGGGAAATTGGTGAGTTTAACACCAATGTAAATATCAGTTATGTAGGTGAATTTGAAGATACGCCTGATATCGACTTTGATGGCAATTTAGACTTTGATAGCAATACTTCACGTATGATTGACTCGCAAACGCTTGTTGATTTACAAACGTCGTACCGTATTACTGAGTCAGCTAAGATATCTTTAGGTGTTAATAACTTATTTGATGAAGAGCCACCATTTGCAATTGGTGATGGCGATGGCGATTTATACGGTTATGCATCAGCTGTGCATAATCCTCGTGGTCGCTACTTGTACACTAAAGTAAGCTTTTCTTTCTAAATAAAAGACACAAAAAAACCGCCAATTGGCGGTTTTTTTATTTAAAACTAGGGGCTAAATTATAGCTCGCCTTCGTTTTCAGATAAGAACTTAGCAACGCCTTCAGGGCTTGCGTCCATACCTTTTTTACCTTCAGTCCAACCAGCAGGACATACTTCACCGTGCTCAGTGTGGAACGCTAGCGCGTCAACCATGCGAAGCATTTCGTCGATGTTACGACCTAGTGGTAAATCGTTCACTACTTGGTGACGTACATTGCCTTCTTCGTCGATTAAGAATGAACCACGAAATGCAACACCCGCTTCTGGGTGCTCAACGTCATACGCTTTACAAATTTCGTGTTTAACATCTGCAACTAGTGCGTATTGAACTTTACCAATACCGCCGTCTGCAACAGCAGTGTTACGCCATGCGTTATGTGAGAATTGTGAATCGATAGAAACACCAATTACTTCTACGCCACGCTTTTGAAACTCTTCAAAACGCTTATCAAATGCAATAAGTTCAGAAGGACATACAAACGTGAAATCTAGTGGGTAAAAGAAGATAACTGCTTTTTTACCTTTAATTGTTTCATGAAGGTTATAGCTATCTACAATTTCACCGTTACCAAGAACAGCTGCAGCGGTAAAGTCTGGTGCCTGGCGGCCTACTAATACACCCATTTTATTCTCCAAATATTTTGAGTTTGTTTTCAATTGCTTTCGCAATGCTGGTACTTATATGGGCGCTAAAAATTAAAAACCAATAGCGCACACATATAATTAATTGGCATTCTAAAGTTATTCACTACAAAAGAACAATCGAAAATAACGAACACTTACAACTTGCACTAATCTGCTTGGATAATAGGTCTATTTTTAAGTGTGAATTGCGTTGTAATTAGATAGAAATTTTGACGTTACTGAAGAAGGGTTAATACATTAAATTGTTTAAAAATTCATATAATGCGGTATTAATTTTTACAGATACAAAAAAACCTGCAAATGCAGGTTTCTCGTTTAGATTTAATCCATTATATCTGAGGGCATATCGCCACGGATTTTTTGCCAAATTTCACCTGTTTGATGACCGTATTTACGCATCATCGAAATAGCACCATCGTGCTCTTTATTTTCTGCCAAGATTGTTAAATCTTTATAAAACTGACGAGCAAGTTCACGAGTTCCGGCATCAGAGAAGTAATGACAACCAATCTTTGAATAAAAGCCTCTAAAACCGTTGAGTATTAATACATAAATACGGTTATTACCCGCAACGGCTAATTCGTGATGAACTTTATAATCGTAGTCAGCAAATGCCTGCGCAGTATCTTCTAGCTCATGACTTTGTGATAAAATTTCAATTACACGTTCAGGATTTAACTTAATTGCAGCACGTGTATAAATAGCACTAATATTAGTACGTGCAGATAAAAGCTGATCTGTCAGCTCTGGCATCTTGTCTTCATCTAAGCGCGCTAGTGTTTCAAGAATATTTAAACCAGATGTCTCCCAAAAGTTATTTACTTTTGTTGGTTTACCATGCTGAATTGTTAACCAACCATCACGTGCTAAACGCTGTAATACTTCTCTCAAGGTCGTTCTTGTTACACCAATTAACTCTGAAAGTTCTCGCTCGGCAGGTAGAATTGAACCTGGAGGGAAATCGCCGTTCCAAATAGATTCAACTATATATTCTTCAGCAAATCCTGCTGGGCTTTTCGCTTTAAAAATTCTCATCCAGTTCCCACTCGAATTAATCAACACTCATCGTTTTACACGAATAACTGACTGATTGTACCAGACGAAGCATAACTAACAAGTAAAGTCAGGTATATAAATAAGCAAATGAGTAGAAATTAAAGATTAATAAATAATAAAATTTAGGTTTCTCTAATATAGCTACAATGTATAAATATACAGAGCAATATTCACTGTAGGTACATTGTAATTGTTGGTGTTTTGTATTTACACCATACTTAGCTGAATCAACTTAATACACATAAGTACATTAAAAAGGAACACCTATGCAACAGAGCGTTCTAGCAGCAACTTTAAAGAATTGATTTGGCAATGCACCAATGTGATATAAGTAAGCGATATAACTAAGCTTATGTATAAATGGGAACTAACTAGAGCATCATGTAACCTCTGCTGAGGCTGTATTGAGTGGTCAAAAATTTCATCTTATAAAAAGCGACTTCGGTAGCTTTTTTTTCCTTTTTGTTGCCGCATACATTATCCTAGGTCATAATCTAACGTCTTATTTAAACGCGGAATTTTTATGAACTGGCTTGCGCAATTACCCACCCAACGTACCCCGTGGCTTTTATTTACAGCTATCGTTTTTTTACTTGAAGCGACCGCCCTTTTCTTTCAATACCAAATGGGATTGGCACCTTGCATAATGTGCATATATCAACGTACAGCTGTACTGGGCCTATTAGGCGCAGGAATTGTAGGTGCAACTAAACCACAGAGCAAAGCAGTTCGTGCATTAGCGTATGTAATTTGGGGTGTATCGAGTGTTTGGGGATACCTTATAGCTCGCGAGCATATTGATATGCAAACCACCACAGACCCTTTTGCATTTAGCTGTGAGTTTGAACCGAACTTCCCGTCGTTTATGCCGTTACATGAATGGATACCTAGCTTTTTTCAGGCGACCGGGGATTGTGGAAATATAGATTGGCAATTTATTGGTTTGAGCATGCCTGCTTGGATGGAAATTATATTTGGGATTTTCTCACTAACACTATTTATTATAGTTATTGGCCGTTTATTAATTAAAAAGTCGATTTGATATGTTTACATTTTTTTCAAGCCAATTAGATGAGCTTAAACACCTAAAAGTACGCAAGCGTCAGGACGTAATAGCACTTTCTTTAAATATGCTATCGCCAACAGATAAAGTGTTACTACGTATAATAAAATTATTGTTACTTAGCCCATTATTTTTAATATTTACGGTATTTAAAGGCTGGATATTAATCCCATTTTTAATACTCGGTGGGCTTTGCTATCCGCTATTAACAACACCTATTGAAATTAACTTTGCTAAAAAGCACTTAAACGAAGCGCTAAAACAATTTAATCAGGGCGTATAACGCCCTGATTATTACTTACTCGCTTTAAAGTGATATTTTCCCTTCTAATTTGGCTAATAGCTTTTTACCAATTCCTTTAACTTTCGATAAATCACTGACGCTTTTAAATTCGCCGTTTTCTTCACGGTAATCCACAATTGCCTGCGCTTTTTTCTTACCTATACCCGGTAGCTTAGCAAGCATACCTGCATCAGCATTATTTATACTAATTGTCTCAACTTGAGACATTTGCTTAGTTACTTCCGATAGTTGTGCGTATACGGTAGTTGCAGGTAGTAAGCATAATAAGCTTATTATGAATAAATTTTTTAACGTTTTCATTAAACTTGTCCCTATTCTTCTTTTCTTAATTTTGAATGTTGCTCAGGAAAACTAAAAAGTAAGGAACTGAAAAGCTCATCACTTAAAGTGTATCTAAACGCATTATCACTATAATCCGAAATCCTGAAAATGCAGCTGGTACAACTAGTGATTTCTTAACTAAAGTAAAGTTACCGTTTTTTGTCAAATTTGACTCTTAAAAATTAATACTTCGCGCTTGCAAATTCACTTACAAACCATTACTGTACATAAAAACAGTAATCTAATGGTTTTTACAAACCACGGTGCCAAGCAATTTTGCAGGAGAAATCATGGCTGTTGTTGTTAAATATGTTGTAGAACGAAACGGAGTCGAGCGTATGACGTTTACTACCAAAAAAGAAGCTGATGCTTATGACAAGATGCTCGATATAGCAGAATCACTTGAGCTAATGCTAGAAAAGGTAGACGTACCGCTTAGTGAGCAACAAATTGAATCACTTGCTTTAGAAATAGCGAAAAGCAAAGATGACTTTATGACCATATTGAAGGGCGGCAAAGATCCGGTTGTTACCAAAGCGCCAGCGAAAAGTAAAAAGTCAGATAACGTTGCATCAATTGAAGATAACAACGATAAAAAAGCAAGTTAACTCGTAGATTGCCCTCTCCTCGGACGGGACAAACTAAATAAAAAAGGGAGCAACTTAGTTGCTCCCTTTTTTATTATACCAATTCGCTTCATTAAGTGATCTATTTTGAGGGTGGAAAAACGTGTTGATAACTAGGCAAAAAATTCGATATTTAGCTGTTCTAAATGAGAATTTTTTAACGCCTGTAGCAACACGTTTAGCCCCGCAAAATGATTAAATATTATTGCGGATTGGTATTACTTACTACTCATTTTAAAATAAATAGTAATTGCTATTTAAAGCTCTTTTTCTACTTCATCAAATAAAGCAGTGATGTTTTGCTCTGGCTCTTTTGTTACTAAGCTAACAACAACAATTGCGATACTCGCTAAAATAAAGCCAGGTACTATTTCATACATAAAGCTACTTAAACTTTCACCATTAATAGTAAACGGACCATAAATCCAAACAAGCACTGTAAACGCACCTACTAACATACCAGATAAGGCGCCAGCAAAATTCATACGTTTCCAATAAAGGCTAAACAATACAAGTGGTCCAAAAGCAGCACCAAAGCCTGCCCATGCATTACTTACTAGGTCTAAAATAGAGCTATCTCTGTCGTACGCTAAATAAATTGCAAACAGGGCAACAAATGCAACACTAATTCGACCAACAGTAACTAATTCAAAGTCGCTAGCATCTTTACGTAAAAATGTTTTATATAAATCTTCAGTCAATGAACTTGAGCTTACTAGCAATTGTGATGAGATAGTACTCATGATAGCAGCCAAAATTGCAGCTAGTAAAAAGCCAGCAATAAGTGGATGGAACAATAACTCAGAAAGAATTAGGAAAATCGTTTCAGGATCTTCAACTACAATATTATTTTCGTAAGTATAAGCAGCACCAAATATACCAGTACCAACAGCACCAAGGGCAGCAACAATCATCCATGTCATACCAATACGGCGAGCTTTAGGCATATCCTTAACACTACGTACCGACATAAAACGAACGATGATATGTGGTTGACCAAAATAACCTAAACCCCATGCCATTGCAGAAATAATACCTAATGCAGAGCCTGCTCCAATCCAGTTAAGCATATCTGGATTTACACTATGTAAAGTAGACTCCAGAGGTTGTTCAAGTAAAGAGTATGCAACGGTAGGCACTAGAATCAGTGCGATGAACATAATACAACCTTGCACGAAATCAGTTAAGCTAACCGCTAAAAAACCACCAAACAAAGTGTATAAAACAACGACACCCGTTGTAATGTATAAACCCACTTCATAACTTAGACCAAATGAGCTTTCAAACAATTTTCCGCCGGCTACAACACCAGATGACGTGTAAAGAGTAAAGAAGACTATAATCACAACAGCTGATACAACACGTAATAAGTTTGACTTATCATTGAAGCGATTTGAGAAGTAATCTGGGATTGTTATAGAGTCATTTGCTTTTTCAGTGTACACACGTAATCTAGGTGCAACTAACAGGTAATTTAACCAAGCACCAATCACCAAACCAATTGCTATCCATGTACTACTAAAACCAGTAACAAACATCGCACCAGGTAGGCCCATTAAAATCCAGCCACTCATGTCAGATGCACCTGCAGATAGTGCAGCAACACTTGGTGATAGATTTCGTCCACCTAACATGTAACCTGATACATCGCCAGTAGATTGCTTATATGCATATAGTCCGATACCTAACATTACAACAAAATATAATGCTAGTGAAATAATCATTCCTGTTTCCAAATTAGCCTCCGCATAATTATTAATAACAGGCTCTTGATCCGAATATTGACTCTTAAAATATTATAATAAAGACACTATTAGGATAAAAACCATTCTCGCTGACTATATCATGCCTAACAATAAAATCTCCAACTTGTTGCTTCCAGCTGATATAAAAATACTCATGTTGAATAATTTTAAAGCGAATTGGTAAAATATAATAAATTAAATAGAAGAAACACCTTAATTTATAATGATAATTTATTAATCATGCAAATATACGTAATGCTATTTCAAGTCATTTCCCATATATTATTACAATAATCAATTACATTACTTTTACGGAACTGTTTATGTATTTTTACGCTGCACGCCAACCTATTTTAGACAGAGATAAGAAGCTTATTGGGTATGAGCTTTTATTCCGTGATGGTGTTGATAACGTATTTCCTGATATAGATGGTGACGAAGCAACAACACGACTTATAGAGGGTAGCCAGTTTAACTTTGGCTTAGAAGATTTAACCGATAACAAACCTGCCTATATAAATTTCACGTTAGAAACACTATTAAAGGGTTACCCTACATTATTGGGTAAAGACACTATAGTTGTAGAAATACTTGAAACTATCCAGCCTGGTAAGCGTTTATTAGCTATCGTTAAAGATTTAAAAGATAAAGGTTACACAATCGCTCTTGATGACTATATCCACCAACCTGTATGGCAGCACTTTTATCCATTCATTGATATTATCAAAATCGACGTTTTAACTAATGATATGGACACAATAAAAGCTATTTTTAACGACTTAAAACCACATTTACATATTAAGTTACTTGCTGAAAAAGTAGAAACCTACGAAATTTACCAACAAACTTTGGAAGTTGGATTTGATTATTTTCAAGGGTTTTTCTTCTCAAAACCTGAAATGGTACAGAGTAAAGCTCTACCGCCTTCAGGAATAGCATTAGCAGAATTACTTTACGAAACATCAAGCGCAGATATGGATCTTAGAAAAATCACCAATGTGTTTGAGAGTGATGTAAATCTATCTTATAAGTTACTTAGATATTCAAATTCGGCAGCGTTTACTAAGCGGGCTGAAATAAGTACTATTAAGCAAGCTCTTATAGTGCTTGGCGCCAATGAAATTAAAAAGCTATTGTCATTACTGTTTGCAGCACAAGTATCAGCAGACAAACCTGTAGAGCTAATTAGGCTATCGCTTACGCGCGCTCGATTTGCTGAACTACTCGCTATATCTCATGGACAATTTAAAGATACCGGCATGGCATTTTTAACCGGTATGATGTCTCTTATGGATGCTATTTTAGATGAGAGTATGGAAAGCGTGATGAAAAAGCTTCCACTTTCTAATGATATAAAAGCAGCGCTATTAAACGACGAAGGCTTATTGGCAAAATATTTAAACTTAGTTAAGTATTATGAACAAGCAAACTGGTCAGCTGCAAACGAACTAACGAAAGAGCTAAACCTAGGAGAAAAAGTTCCCGATGCCTATCACGAAGCGCTAGCTTGGGTTAATGAACAAATACAGTTAGTAGTTAACGAAAAATAAAAAAACTGAACTCTGGTTAAGATATTTACTAATATATTAAGTCATAATGATATTTAAATTTATTTTTCTCTAGCCAGGGATTTTCAGTGAAAACAAGGCGAACTTACGCGTCAATAGTTGGCCTTTTGCAAGTAAATTCAACGTAGTTAGAGCTGAAAATAGCTGCTAGAGATAGATTTATTATCCAGACTTCAGGTTAAATATATAAACAGCAAATAAAAACGCCAGCATTTAGCTGGCGTTTTTATGAGTGGCTTTTCAATTATAAACTTTCTAAAAAGTCTTCATCAAAATCAGCTGGCTCTTCTTTTATAGGTGGGTTGCCATCGTACAGCTCATAAATTTGACGCTGGAAGTAAATATCTTTTACAAATAAGTACGGATCAAGTGAATCATTTAGTAACCCTTCTTGTGGGATTAATGATGCACGCGCCTCAACGGCTTTTAAAACAAACACTAGAATAGTTTGTGGAGTCGTTAGCGCAACTTCAGGCAATACAAAGTTGTCGACTACATCACCGGTCAGGTTACGTGCTGTTGTAGGACCCATGCCAGGTAGCATTAAATAAGCGCCATCACCCACGCCCCATACACCTAACGTTTGTCCAAAGTCTTCATCTACAATTTCAAGACCAAGTGAACTGGCAACATCAAAAATACCAAAAATACCAACCGTAGAGTTAACTAAAAAACGCGCTAAGCTCACACTTGCATTACCCGGCTTACCTTGCAAACCCGCATTAATCATATCGACAGGTGCTGTAATATTACCTGTAAAATTAACAATACCGTTTCTTACCGGTACAGGCGTTACTTCAACATAACCTACAGCAACTGGGCGCAATAAATAAGCATCCAGTACATCCATATTAAAGTCGTATAACGGACGATTAATACTTTGCAGCGGATCTCTGTCATCTACTTTGCTTTGTGGTACTTGAGCACACCCGGCTAGTATCAATAAACATAAAAAAGTAAAACTGTGTTTTAACATCTAACGTCCTTAAGGTATTAATGTATCAATTTGAAGTTGGTAGTCACTTACACTTTCACGCTTTAACGACTCTGAATGACCTTCTAGCTCACCAGAACTTGGCATAACCGAGTCATCTATAGAAATACGCGCCGAAATAATAATATTTTCTGCACTAGATAAGTTAAGTCCTGCAACCATTGCACTACTATCACTCAACTCAACTGTAATTGGAAATGAATAATTAGCGAGTTTAACAGCAGCTAATGGCATTGGCGAACCACTTGCTGCTTTTGCAAATATAAACAAGATACCGTCTTTTGGCTGTTTATCTATAAGCTCTTTTGCAATGTCGACTGTAACTGCAATAGCACCCGTTGTAGTAACTGGCATAACAGAGCCATCCGTTTGCATTTGCTTCTCTATATCAGCGATACGCTCAGAGATCATGCTATAACGAGAATCATTTTTTTCCATACTCGCAAGTAAAACTTCAAATGCAGCTTTGGCTTGAGGCCAATCTTTACGTTCATAAGCAATGAGTGCTAATAACGAAATTGCATCTAAATTGGTAGGCTCAACTTTTAGTACTTTTGAGAGCATACCTGCCGCACGGGTCATATTAGCTTCGCTGCCTTCTAATAATAAAACTTGGCTATAACTAATAAGTACCTGCATATTATCAGGATTCATACGTAGTGCTTTATCAAATGACTGCTGCGCCATGTCAAATTCATTAAGCGACATAGCAACTCGTCCAAGTAGCATCCAAGCGACTTCGTCATCACCTGAGCGGCTAAGCTTTGTACGAAGTGCCAATGCAAAAGCCTGCAGCTCATTTTGGCTAAGTGGCTCACCTTTTTGCATTACAGCACGCTCGCCGTAATCAGCTAAATTATCCATTGCATCATGCCAAGCCGAAATTTGCTGCTGACTACCCGTTAAACCATAAAAAACACCTGTTAGAGCAAGAACAAATGCGCCACCAGTTAAAGCAAAAATACGATTATTACCTTTGCTGTTTAGTGATTTTTCTGGTGATAACTCATTCAATAAACGGCGTTTTAATTCAATAATTGATTCTGCATGATTTACGGTATCAATACGCTGATTATCTAAATCGGTTTGTAAATCAACTAAACGCTGCTCATAAATGCTAATTAGCTCAGCATTGGCGTTATGAGTAATTGTTTGAACGCGCTCTTTTTTTAAAAAAGGCAACATCACAAACCCAAGAGCAACCAGTGTGAGTAAAGCAAAACACGCCCACATTAAAATCATTTAACTTTGCTCCTGACGTTTATTTTGTTCAATTAGCTTAGCTAACAGCATTTCGTCGTCACTGCTCCACGTTTGTTTTACTGATGCTTTTCGCTGGCGAATAACAATAAAACCAAAGCCGACTATGACAATTAACACAGGTAATACCCAAAGTACTAAAGTCGCTGGTGTAACTGGTGGGTCGTAATGAACAAAATAGCCAAAGCGGTCAATCATGTAATCAATCACTTCGTCTTTGCTCTTACCTTCTTTAACCAATACGAGTACTTTATCGCGCAAGTCTTTAGCAACCACAGCGTCAGAGTCCGCAATGTTTTGGTTTTGACACTTAGGACAGCGCAGCTCTTTAGTTAGCTCTTCAAACAATATTGCTTGTTTGTTGTTATCAAATTGATAGCGATCTTGCTCTGCAAACGCACAGATGCTTACAAAAAGGCTAAGCGTAAGTAGTAACCATTTCATTATTTAAGCTCCTGCATAATTGGCGCAAATTTAGCTCGCCATACTCGCGGGTTTATATCGCCCGTGTGATGCAACAAAATAGTGCCGTTTTTATCGACTAAAAATGTTTCAGGCGCACCCGAAACACCTAAATCCAACGACAAAGTACGATGTAAATCCAAGATATTAAATTGATATGGGTCACCCGCACGTTGCAGCATATCGCTCACTTCTGTTCGAAGTGATTGCATATCAAACGGGCCATCAAAGTCAGCGTCGTAACCTTGTACGTAATAAAGCCCAATAATTTTAACGCCTTGCTCACGTAACTTAGTTAAATAACCAAGTTCAACTAAACATGTTGGGCACCAAGTACCCCATACATTTAGTAAGTAAACTTCGCCTTTTAAAGACTCGTTGGTCCACGGCTTATTGTCTTGCATTAAATCAGGTAGATTAAATGCTGGCATTTCTTGACCTAACCGACCCGTTTGAATTTCACGAGGATTAGCAAAAAGGCCTTGGTATAAAAATACACATACAAAAGCAAATACTAAAAGCGGCGCAATAGCTAAAATTTTACGGTTCATAAAACATTCTCCGATGCAGCTCTACGCGCTGTTTTAGCTGATGTGCGGTAGCGTTTATCAAATAAAATCATAAATCCAGCAAGGGAAATAAGCACACCGCCAATCCACATCCAACGAACAAACGGTTTATGATAAATGCGAAGTGACCATGCACCTTGGCTCAACTGCTCACCTAACGCTAAGTATAAATCACGTGTAAAGCCTGCATCTATGGCCGCCTCGGTCATAAACTGCATACCAATATCATACTTACGTTTTTCGGCGTGTAAGCGTGTTACTAGCTCATTGTTTTTAAGCACCGATACAACACCAGCATGACCACTGTAGTTCGGCCCGCGAATAGTTTTAACACCATCAAAACGATATTCATACTCGTTAAGCTGAACTGTGTCGCCTTGCTTCATCGATACGTCACGCTCAACTGAATACGCCGATGTAAGCGTTACACCCGCAATAACAAACGAAATACCAATATGCCCAAGCACCATAGCCCAGTAACTTACACCTAAGCGTTTTAAACCTTCTTTTAAGGTGCCGTGTACAGCAGATTTAGTGTAAATGTCGATGCCAGTTGATATTGCAATCCAAACCGCAAGTGTTGTAGCTAGTAGCGTAAGTGGTTTTACTAAATCGTAACTTGAAAACAACCAAGCACAGGTAATCACTACACTGGCTAATACGCCCATTAATATTTTGTTTTGTAAGAAAGCCCATTTATTTTGCTTCCAGCGTAAAAATGGTCCTATCCCCATCAAAATAGCAAACGGGACTAAAATTATTGCAAACATCTTATTAAAAAACGGTTCGCCAATAGAAATACTGCCCAGGCCCATTTCTTTATGAACCATAGGTAATAACGTACCCAGCAATACAATTAATGTAGCAACTACTAAAAATATATTATTGAGCCATAACGCCACTTCGCGTGATACAAACTTGTATCGACCTTCACTATGTACTTGTGATACACGCAGTGCATATAACGCTAAGCCACCACCTACAACAATGCCTAAAAAGGCGAGTATAAATAAGCCACGATCAGGGTCTGTAGCAAAAGCATGCACCGATACAATAATACCCGAACGCACAATAAAGGTGCCTAACAAGCTTAATGAAAATGCTGCGATAGCAAGTAGTACGGTCCACGATTTAAATACACCACGTTTTTCGGTTACGCTTAATGAGTGTAGTAATGCTGTTGCAACAAGCCATGGCATTAATGATGCGTTTTCGACTGGATCCCAAAACCACCAGCCGCCCCAGCCAAGCTCTGAATATGCCCACCAGCTACCAATTGTGATTCCTAGAGTTAAAAAGCCCCATGCAGTCATTGTCCACGGACGTGACCACTTAGCCCATGTGTTATCAAGCTTACCGGTTAACAACGCAGCAATAGCAAAAGAGAAAGCGACTGATAGCCCTACATAACCCATGTACAATAATGGCGGGTGAATAATCATGCCCGGATCTTGAAGTAACGGATTTAAATCACGCCCTTCAACAGGGAAATAAGGAAGTAGGCGCTCAAACGGGCTTGAAAGTAGTAAGGTGTACATCATAAAACCTACACCTAAAAAACCAAGTACGCCCAATACGCGAGCACGTAGCACCCAAGGTAATGATTTAGAACGCGCAGCGACAACTGCAGTCCAACCAGCTTGCATTACTAACCACAGTAAAATAGCGCCTTCATGGCCGCCCCACGTAGAGGTGATTTTGTAATACCAAGGTAGTGTACTACTTGAATGATATGCCACATACGATACGGTAAAATCATCCGTTACACTGGCGTAAATAAGTGCTGCAAAAGAGATTAAAACAAAAGCGAATTGCCCAATTGCTAAAGAGGGAGCTGCGCGCATTAATCGAAGATTACCGGTATGCGCGCCCCAAAGAGGAAAAATACACAGTAAAACGCTTAGCACCATGGAAAGCGTTAAAGAAAAATAACCAATTTCTGGGATCATAGCTAATTACCACTATCTAAGTTGTATTTTGGTTTTTCGTGCTTAATACCTTTAACTGCCTCTGCAACTTCTGCTGGCATATATTCTTCGTCATGCTTTGCAAGCACTTCAAATGCTTCAATAATATTAGGTTCGATTAATACGCCCTGCGCTACAATGCCTTGCCCCTCACGAAACAAGTCTGGCAATATGCCTTGATAACGCACGGTCACTAATGGACCTGTATCAATTAGCTTAAAGCTTACTTGTAAGCTCTGTTCATTACGCTCAACCGTTCCTGGTACAACCATGCCACCAATTCGTAGCTTTTGGCCAATGAATGGTTTTTCTTTATTAGGCCCTTTGCCATCAATAAGTTCGCTTGGCGTATAAAAAAGATTAATATTTTCTTGAAGTGCATAAAGCACTAAACCAATTGATCCACCAATACCAAACAGTACGGCAATAATTACCAATAGGCGCTTTTTACGTCTTGGATTCATGAGGCTTGTTCCTGTTTAGCTTTTTTAATTCGCGCTTCACGTATTATTTGTTGCTCTACTGAAGCCATAATACGTTTGGTATCTCTTAAAGAGTTCATTAAAATACCAAGTAAAATAAGAGCGCATGTACCAAAAGAAAGCCAGATATAAAACCCGTAGCCTCCCATTGCAATAAAATCAGAAAAAGAGTCGAACTGCATAATTACCCCTTATTTAACAACAAACGCACCCACGGTCGGTGCTTTTCGCGTTGCAAAATTTCATTTTTAAGACGAATTAAAGTCACTGTTCCTACAAAAGCAGCAAAGGCTAAAATATTAACCATAAGAGGCCAAAACATACTTGGGTCTATTGCTTTAGTATCTAGTTTTGTAATGCTTGCGCCTTGGTGTAGCGTATTCCACCACTCAACTGAGTAATGAATAATAGGTAAGTTAATTACGCCCACAATCGCTAAAATAGAAGCCGCACGCCCTGCTGACTTCTTATCTTCAAATGCATGGTAAAGCGAAAGCACGCCAAGATATAAAAATAATAAAATAAGTTCAGACGTTAAACGCGCATCCCATACCCACCAAGCGCCCCACATAGGTTTGCCCCAAGCAGCGCCAGTAATAAGCGCTATAGCAGTAATACAAGCACCAACAGGCGCTATAGCAATAACGGCAAGTTCGGCATTTCGTAGTTGCCATACAAGTGCAACAACAGCTGCAATAGCCATTGATGAGTAAGCCCCCATAGACAAAATGGCGGAAGGAACATGAATAAAAATGATACGGTAGCTGTCTTTTTGTTGGTAATCAGCAGGTGCAAAACCAAGCCCCCATACCCATCCAACAATCATACTAACTACGGTAACTACGGCAAAATAAGGCAGTAACGTATTGCATAACTGGTATGCACGCTCTGCTTTAGCATAGGGATGTAACCACTTCCACATTAACTTACACTCACTTTTAAAGCTGACGATATGGCAATTGGTGCGCTAATAATAGCAATAAGTAACATTGCACCAAGGATGGCAAGCTGCCCACTATAATCCAGCGACATGGTGCTGGTATCGATAGCCGACGTTGCAAAAATCAAAACAGGAATATACAAAGGCAATACGAGTAAACTCATCAAAATACCCCCTTTTTGTAATCCCACAGTAAGCCCTGCGCCTATTGCGCCAATAAAGCTCAATAGTGGAGTGCCTAATAATAATGTTAAAACAGTTGCTGTTAACGCCGTACTTTCTAGGTTTAACAACAATGCAAATAGCGGCGTCATTAATACAAGCGGTAAACCTGTTACCACCCAGTGAGCAGCCACCTTAGCAAGTACGGTTAACGATAACGGGTAAGACGATGCAATTAGCTGCTCCAATGAGCCATCATTAAAATCATCTCTAAACAGCTTATCCAAGCCCAACATGGTAGAGAGTAATGCGGCAACCCAAATAATTCCCGGTGCCATTCTCGCTAGTAAACCAGGCTCAGGCCCGATTGCTAACGGAAATAATGAAATTACAATTAAGAAGAACAAAATAGGATTTACAATTTCAGCGCGCTGGCGAAACGCAAGTTTTACATCTTTGGTAAATACCGCACTGAATAGCAACCAATAAGAATGTTGACGAGTCATTAGTGGCGATACTCCAGTGTAACCGTTTGCAAGTTACTAAAATGGGTCGTTAAGTCTTGGTGAGTCGTTAATAAAATAGCACCACCGCTTTGTAAGTGTTCAGTAAATCGCCGCTGCAAAAAAGCAACACCGCTTTTATCAAGCGCGGTAAATGGCTCATCAAGTACCCATAATTTAGCATCACTTAACCAAAGCCTTACCAAAGCCACACGTCGTTGTTGCCCAGCAGATAACATTCTAACTGGTACATCTTCAAGTCCAACAAGGCCAAGTTGCGCTAAAATAGGATACAAGTCAGGCTGATTCATGTAGCCATTAATTTGTAACCAATGACGAACATTTTCAACTGCACTAAGCTGAGTGTTTACGCCTGTTTTATGGCCTATAAAGAGTAGTTCTCTGGCATACTCTTCGTAATACTTAGATATAGGCTGTTCTTGAAATAATACAGCCCCTTCGTCAGGCGCAGAAAAGCCAGCGATAATACGCAATAGCGATGTTTTACCTGCCCCATTAGGACCCGCTAATTGCATGATTTGACCGCTATTAAGGCTAAAATTAAGATCCGCAAACAAACAACGATCTTGCTTGATGCAGGTGACGGACTTAATGTATAACAAGATGACGATTCTCTCTGCCAAAAATTAGGCGTTAGTCTACCATAATGATAGGGTAATACGAATATTGCTTTAAAATCGATTCACTTAAAATAGAGAAAACTTGATTTAAAATAATGAATACGCCAACGCAAATCACATTATCTAATTCATTGGTTATCAATCAATCGGGCAACGCTCAAACGAATGAATTATCGCAATTACCTGATGAGGTACTTGCCGCTAAAAACATACAATTTTCGAAAGATTCGATTACGCTTGATGTATTCATTGATAAACATTGGCAAACATTAAGGCTTGGCACTACAAGCGCACCTCATAATTTACAAAAAATAGCCAGTGCTAACATACAACTTAGTCCCGATGGCAAACAGCTCAACATCACACCGAACAGTACAACCATTACTTTAAACAAGCCGGCTCAATTACAACGTTTATTAAATTATATAAGCACGGGCACTGAGGTACAAAGCAAACCACTGGATGTTCAAGTAGTTGTATCTCCTACCCCCAGGCTAGTTATCGATAAGCTCAACGTCAGTATTGCTATAAATAAAGACGTAGCGCAGTTACTTATAACTGAGCAGCCTTTAAAAGTAGTTGTTAGCACTACAAATAAAGGCGCCCAGCTTAATGTTATTAATCGCTTTGCTGATACAGTTCATACGCAACCACTTAACCAAGCTAAACTTACTAATTTACTCGCAGCCTTATTGCCTAGTGCGCAATTACAAGCAACACCTAAACTAGCAATTTTAACTCATCCTCAAAAGTCAGGCTCGTTTACAACGCAAATTACTAATCAACAAGTTAGTGAACTACCCAGCACCCCTATAAAAGTAAACTTAGCAAATCAAGCTGATAAGTTATTTATTAAAACCGATACTAATAATATAAAAGTGACACTTAATAACTCATTTTCTAAACCGTTTAACGAGTTACTTTTAGCTCAAAAAAGCAATACCCCTGAATCTGTGCCCACTATTAAAGCAAGCTCACTGCTTACACCTGACAGCCCAATAAAGTCGTGGCTACAAAATAGCTTTAGTGATTTAAAAACGCGAATTAATGATGCAGTTAAATATTTTGAAAGTAAGCCCTTTGCAACAGCAAATAAATCTGAATTAACACCGCTATCAGCATCATCTGCGCTACAGAGGCCGGACTTAGTTATACAATTAACAGAATCACCGCTTGATAAAATCAACATTACCCAAAATGTAAGTACTGCGTTAAATAGCAATACGAGCAATATTTTACCAGAGCACTTTTCAAGGCTCCCGCCGCTTGTGCAATTAACTCAACTTATGAAAGGAAGTGTTAGTATTTGGCAGCCACTCATTAATGGAGCTAAAGAGCAAATAACTCTCCCAGTACAATTAGCCATAACTGATAGTAAGCAAAATAAAACAAGCTCTGCTAGCATTGAAAACATTCAACCATTAACAGAGCAGCTACCAAATATCGCCTCTCGTAGTCAAATGCTACAACCAATAGAAGCAAAATTATTAAGTACACTGCTAAAGTTTCCTGATACCACTATTCCTACTGCTCAGCTGGCTCATAATAAACAACTTTTGAGTAGTCAAATTACTGATATTGTAAATAGAGTCACTAAAGATACCCCCGATTTAACTCGCTTGATCAACCAAGCATTTAATCGTATGGTCTCAAGTAACAATATTAATCCTTCGACCATACAGCGTGAAATACTTGCTACTTTACAGCCCAATCAGCTAACGGGTGACATGTTACAAAGTAGCTTTACTAAAGGGCTTGAGCAAGTTGCAGTGAGTATTTTAGCTGCCCCTATTATTAGCCAATCAGTAGCGCCTATCAGTTTTAATAATCAAACTGGCTTAGATGCACTTTTGCAAGTACTCATACCTACTTTTAAAACAGGTAACATCGGAGCGAAAATGCTTGAGCAACTCCAACAAGCTCAAGTCCAAGCTTTGGCCAGCGAAATTGTGCACGTTAAAAATACACTTACCCAAGTGAGTGTTTCAACACCAAATCAACAGCCAGACACAAACCCTCTTGCACAATTTTTATTGCCAATGCGATTGCCAGCAGAGGCCGCCCAAACAGAAATAACACTGGGGCAATATAAAAAACCAAGTGCAGATAAGTTAGAAGATAAAAATGTATGGTTTGTAAGGTTAAACTTTGATTATGCCCAACTTGGACAGTTACAAATTACCGCTGAGTTAATGGATAAAGCACTTAATTGCCAGCTGTTGGCATCAAGCCAAGAAGTAAGTGCAATTGCTCACCCTCACTTAGATAACTTAAGATCTAAACTAGCTAAACATGGTTTACAAGTTGGCGAACTTAATCTGAAGCGTGGTGATGCTAATAATCAGGCATTTTATAAATCTCATGCAATTATTAATATTAAGGTTTAGTCATGAGTGATGCATCTATCAATAAATCAGCCATTGGGCTTTTATACGAAGCTGGCAGCACACCAACCGTAAGCGTTAAAGGGTTTGGTGAATTAGCTGACGAAATAATTGCGGCGGCGAAAAAAAAAGGAATTATGATCCACGAAGATGCGGCCCTTGCTAAAACGTTGTCTCACTTAGAGTTGGGGGAAGATATCCCAAAAGAGCTTTATTATGTTATTGCAGAGCTTATTGCGTTTTCGTATGTATTGAGAGGTCAATTTCCGCCGGGTTGGCAGGACTTTCAAGGGAAGTTGAATATTAAGGCTTGAGCTTATTTATGTGCTTATAACTAAAAAGGCGCTAAGCGCCTTTCTGTTTATGTAATGAAAATAGTAATTCGGCTTCTGCTCTTGGTAATTCGCATTCGCGAATCACCTCATCTAGATCAGCGCCTAACTCAACCATTTTGACAGCACGAGAGTAAATTTTAGCGTCAGGGTCATCGTATTTTTGCGCCGCTTGTTGTTGTATCAAATCTTGATTTTGTTGCTCAACCTCAAGCACTCGTTTACCAATACTTAAAAGTCCTGTTCTAAGCTCTGATATTTCACTTCGCAAAATATGTGTTTGCTCTGAGCTATCTTTCAGTTGCTGTAATGCAGCATTAATTTCATTCGCTTGTTTGTTTTTTAATGCAATTATTAGCGCAAGCGATATAAGTCCTACCGCTAACGCTGATATAGCTATACTAAGTAACAGCATAATTTATTTGGTAAAGCTTATATATCGCTTAACTCATCCCATTCGTCATCACTGAGTAATTTATTTAAATCAACTAAAATCAGTAACTCGTTTTCACGATTACAAACGCCTTGAATAAACTTAGCACTTTCTTCAGTACCAACATTTGGTGCACTATCGATTTCAGAGCTGCGCAAATAAACAACTTCAGATACGCTGTCAGCTAAAATACCTATAACTTGCTCTTCAGCTTCAATAATTAAGATACGAGAGTTGTCAGTTGCATCCGCAGGTAGCAAACCAAAACGAGCACGAGTATCAATAACTGTTACTACGTTACCGCGTAAGTTAATAATACCAACCACATAAGAAGGAGCACCTGGCACCGGGGCTATTTCAGTGTAGCGCAGTATTTCTTGAACTTGCATTACATTTACGCCGTAAGTTTCTTCTTCTAACTTAAACGTAACCCACTGTAAAATTTCATCATTATTATCCGCGTTTTTATTTGCTGACAGTAATTTATCTTGATTCATGCTATTACCCCGTAATGGTCATTACTTCTGACGGCTATCTAAGCCTTTCTCTAATAATATATTTAAATTATCAACGTCTATTAAAGCACACATTTTTTCTTTTATAACGCCTGCAAGCCATGGGCGCTTACTTTTATTTGTACGCCATTTTACATCTTCTTTACTCAATGTAATGTTATTTATCAACTTTTCAGCTAATAAGCCCCACTGGCTATCACCTAAGGTAATTAAATACTGATAATCTAAAGACGCCTCTAATTTATCATCATACTTTTCTGGCATTACCCAACGAGCAGTATCAACAACATTAAGCTTCTCTTCTCTGTTGAGCATAACGCCTTTAAACCATTTTGGCTTACCAAATAAATGATTTACTTCACCTAATTGATGTATACCGCCTAATGCTTTTAATGGTACAGCCAATGTTAAACCAGCGACTTCAAAAAATAATGCCTGAAATTCGCCGTCAAAATAGTCAGACTGACAATTGGTTGCAATCTGTGGTTCTGGCTTTTCTATAGCATTGCATATCGATTTTATTACTTCATCGTCAACAGCTTTTTTGGCTTCAATCATTGGTTCAGTTTCAACACTGAGTAAGTCTTGATCAAATATTTTTTCTGTGGCTTTTATTTGTTCTTTGGGCTTTAAATGAATGTGCGCGTGTTGTGAACTATCTGGAACTTGCTCAAGTAATTTTGCAATTGGCTCAAGGTTATCTACAGGCTCGTCTTCACATAACAAAGCCCCTAGGTATTGCTTCATTACTTTTTCATTCGCAAATAATTGCTTACTCATTCATTAACCTTGTTCAATTAAATATTCTAGCAGTGCTTTATATGCGTATACACCACGCGAACGAGGACAATACTCTACAGGCACTTTTTGCGCAAAGCTTGCATCTCTAAATTTAGTATCTACCGGTATCACACCTGGCCAGACTTTATCACCATATGTACTTTGCAGTGTTTTATATGCTTCTAACGATGCTTTAGTACGTTTATCATACATAGTAGGGATTATAGTATATTGATAATCTTTCGCTTGAGAGGTTTGCATTAATTCCATAGTCCGCATCATTCTATCAAGCCCTTTAAGTGCTAAAAACTCCGTTTGCACAGGCACTAAAATTCGTTCGCTTGCTGCAAGCGCATTCACCATTAACACCCCTAAAACTGGGGGACAGTCTAAAATAGCATAGTCGTAATGTTCGCTTATTTTTGCAAGTGCTTTTTTTAATATTAATCCCATTCCTGTTTTATTACCCATGCTTCTATCAAGCGTGGCTATTGCCATAGTTGCGGGTAAAATATCTAGATTTTCAAGTGTTGATGGGCATAAAGCTTGAAGTATCTCTTCACTTTGCATACTTGTGCCACGCGCAAAAATATCATAAACACTCACTTCTAAATCCTCTGAATCGATGCCAAAGTAATAAGTGAGTGATGCATGAGGGTCTGTATCTATAAGCAACACACGCTTACCTTGCAAGGCTAAAATACCAGCAAGGCTCACTGCGGTCGTTGTTTTACCAACCCCCCCTTTTTGATTAGCGACAGTCCAAATCTTCACATTACATCCTAATTACTGTTCATTTCGCGTTGTTATGCGAATACCACCATGAGGCAAACGAATTATTTTTATTGTGTCGTCATCTGAAGGAAGTTCAACTTCAGGCGCTACCACTAGATGCTCACTTGCTTGTCCATCTTTGATGCTTTTTTTTTGTGGTAAACCATACTTAGAAAGTGCAATAACAACTTTACGATTCTCTGCTCGCCCTTGTTCTGTATCATTACTTACAAAAGGTGAATATTGACCATAACCTTCTATCGCCATTCTGGCAGAATTAATACCCAATGCTTCAAGCTCTACTAAAATTGACGTTGCTCTAGCTACCGAGAGTTCCCAATTTGAGCGAAACATTTCATTACGAATACTTTCATCATCAGTATAGCCACGTACTCTAATATAGTTATCTACTGGAGCAATAATATCTTTAACAATCTTTACAACTTGTTTTGCTCGAGAGTGAGCAACTGAGCTGCCACTTGAAAATAACATACCTGAGCTTAGCTCTATAATCAGCCAATCTTGATTAAGCTCTAAACTAGCTTCCCCATCACGAATTTCATCAATAAGCGCTGACTGTAATTTAGTTAATAAGCTGTCGAGAGGCTTTCCTAGATATTTTTGTTGTATGTTACTTGTATCACTTTGACCGTCGAGTAGCTCTGGGCCTTGTTCTTCTTTTAAAATACTTTCGCCGTAAAGAACTTCTTGTTCAGGTGTTACTCTATCAGTCAATATCCCATTACCATTAACGCCTTCACCTTGAGCAGAGTGCTGGCGGGCTGATTTATCAAAAACATGTTCGAGGGAGTCTGACAATATTTGAAATTGCTCTTCTTTGTTAATCGCTATTGCATACAGCACGACAAAAAAGGCAAACATAATGGTCATGTAATCGGCATACGATACAAGCCAACGTTCTGTATGCTGGTTTTTAGGGGCAGAATGGCGAAGTCGTCGGCGCAACATGTTTACTCGTCCACGAAATTAGGACGCTCTACGCGGTAGGCTTCAAGCTTTAATTCTATATTGACTGGGCTTTCGCCGATGCTTATTGCAATGATGCCTTCGGCAAGCATTTCATGGTAAAGCATTTTTTGCTCTACACGCTGCTTTAATTTATTTGCCATAGGTAAAAACAATAAATTAGCTAAACCAACACCGTAAATCGTCGCAATAAATGCAGTTGCAACGCCAGCACCAAGCATTTGCGGATCGGTAATGAACGACATTGCCTGTATTAAACCAAGCACGGCGCCTAAAATTCCAATAGTAGGGCTGTAGCCCCCCATTGCTTCATAAACACGAGCGGCTTCGAGTAAACGATCGCGCTCTAGCAGTAAATCTATTTCAAGAGTATCACGTAGTTTTTGCTCTGAGCAGCCATCGACAAGTAAGCTTAGACCTTTTGCAGCATAAGCATCTGAATTGGCTAACGCTTCATTTTCAAGCGCTAAGTAACCTTCTTGGCGCGCTTTATAAGACCATCGTTTAACTTGCTCTATTGCTTCTTCAATATCGTATTGTGGCGCGACAAAAACCCAAGAACTCATATTTAGCATTTTCTTAAATGTGCTAGCCGATGTTTGCAACATAACAGCGCCAAGCGTGCCGCCGAATACAATAATAAGCGCAGGGCCATTAAATAGGGCAGAAACAACGCCTCCTTCTAAAGAGTAACCTAGTCCTATTGCACCCAATGCCACAAATAGTCCGAATATTGAGAGCTTATCCACAACCCACCTCTCTCTTTATCCGTGCAGCAACATCACTAAGTGCTAAACTCTCACTTGAAAGCCCCGCATTAGCAATTGCTTGAGGCATTCCGTAAACAACACAACTCTTTTCATCTTGTGCCCAAATGGTTGCACCCATTTGTTTTAACATTCTCGCACCATCGCGTCCATCAGCACCCATACCTGTTAGAACAATAGCAAGTACATCACCTTGATACGCTTTGGCTGCACTAGCAAAAGTAACATCTACGCTCGGTTTGTAGCTTATTCTCTCGCTATGATCCTCAAATACACGCAGTGTTCTATTTGCCCCGCGCCCTTCGACCATCATCTGCTGTCCACCAGGTGCTAAATAAGCAGTTCCAGGCTGTAAGCGATCACCTTGTTGTGCTTCTTTCACTTTTATCTGGCACAGGCCATTCAAACGTGCCGCAAATGCGGGTGTAAATGCTGCAGGCATATGCTGAATAAGTAAAATAGGGTGAGGAAAATTAGCTGGTAGTTGGGTCAATATAGTTTGTAGCGCAACAGGCCCACCTGTGGACGTACCAATAGCAACGAGTTGGTATTGTTTTCCACTTGCTCGCACTGTGGCTACATCCGAATGTATAAATGCAGCAGGTGCTGATCTTTGAAAACTTCTATCTGGTTGTTTTACAGGGGGCGTTGATGTATTCGTTCCTTGCGGAAGTGAGCTTGTTATCGCTCTAGTTGGTATTACTGACTTAGGTGGTGTTACAGGCCTAAATGTTCCTGCTAAACGTCTTCGCCCTATATCTTTCACTTTATTTTGCAAAAGCTTTATAGCGTCTTCATTATTACGGGCAATATCTTCAAATTTTTTCGGTAAAAAATCCATTGCTCCAGCATCAAGTGCATCAAAAGTTGCTGTTGCGCCATCACGTGTTAGTGATGAAAACATTAGGATAGGAGTTGGATTACTCGCCATTATTTCTTTAACTGCGCTAATGCCATCAAGCACTGGCATTTCGACATCCATGGTGATCATATCAGGACGTAATTGAGCTGCTTTCTCAACAGCTTCTCTGCCATTAACAGCAAAGCCTATAACTTGTATGTCGCTATCTTGCTCAAGGATTTCGCTTACTCTACGGCGAAAAAAACTTGAATCATCAACAACTAAAACTTTAACGGCCATTTAGCTCTCTTATTAAATTTATGCGTAGGTATATATTAAATATATACCTACTTTATTATTAGCCAGCGTAATGTTTTAACATGCTTGGAACATCTAAAATTAGTGCAATGCCACCGTCCGAAGTAATTGTAGCGCCAGCCATGCCTGGCGTACCTTGCAATAATGCATCGAGCGGTTTAATAACTACCTCTTCTTGACCAATTAATGAGTCAACAACAAAACCAACTTGCTGCGTACCAATTTGAACAATAACTACGTGGCCTTTTGCTTTTCGCTGCGAACGATCTGTGCCTTTAACTAACCAATGCTCTAAGTAAAACAACGGTATTGCTTTTTTACGCACTATAATTGTTAGTTGCCCATCAACCACATTTGTTTTTGTTAAATCTAAATTGAATATTTCACTAACACCAGCTAGTGGTAACGCAAATGTTTGTGCACCAACAATTACCATTAGGGTCGGCAATATAGCTAAAGTAAGTGGTACTTTTATTTCTAAAATAGTACCTACGCCTAACTCCGATTGAATACTTACAGAGCCATTTAGTTGGGTGATTTTAGTTTTCACCACATCCATTCCAACACCACGACCAGAAATATCAGAAATCTCTTCTTTAGTAGAAAAGCCTGGTGCAAAAATAAGGTTATAAGCATCAGTATCAGAAAGTCGACTCGCTTGGTCGTGATCGAGTACACCTTTACTAATTGCGATTTTTTTCAGTTTTTCAGCATCCATACCAGCACCATCATCTTTAATGGTTAGCAATATATGATCGCCCTCTTGGGATGCTGATAAAGTAACGTTACCTGTTCTAGGCTTACCTGCAGCCTCACGAACCGCTGGCATTTCAATACCATGATCAACTGAGTTCCTAACTAAATGCACAAGTGGATCAGCAAGAGCTTCAACTAAATTTTTATCTAAATCGGTTTCTTCACCTACAAGTTGTAAGTTGATATCTTTGTTTAAGCTGCGTGCTAAATCGCGTACTACGCGAGGGAAACGGCCAAATACCTTTTTAATTGGCTGCATTCGCGTTTGCATAACCGCGCCCTGAATATCAGCAGTCACTACATCTAAGTTCGATATTGCTTTACCCATCGCCTCGCTATCTGAACTAGTTGCTAAACTAACCAGACGATTTCGTACAAGTACTAATTCACCAACCATATTCATAATTTGGTCAAGTCGTTTTGTATCTACGCGAACTGTTGTTTCGGCTGCAGGCGGCGCTGTTTTTTTAGGTGCTGCTTTAATAACGGATTTTTCTGCCGGCTTAGAAGCAGGAACTTCCGCAGGTTCTGGTTTTTTTATAGGCATACTTGCTTTAGAAGCTGGTGCAGCAGGCAAAGTAGGCTGCTTTACAACGGGAGTACTCTCTATTGATTTAGGAGCAGTACCTTTACCGTGAAGTTCATCAAGGAATGCTTCAAATTCGTCATCACTAATTTCATCATCTGATGAATTTAAGTTTGATTTAGCAGGTTCTGCTGGTAGTTTTACAGCGTTATTTTGCTTAGGCTCTTTAGTTGTAACATTACCAAAACTGCCAACACCGTGTAACTCATCTAGTAAGTTGTCAAATTCGTCATCTGTAATGTCACCATTAAAGTCACTACTTACTAGCGGTTTTTCAACAACAGGACCTTGGCCTTTACCGTGTAGTTCATCAAGTAAGTTTTCAAATTCATCCTCAGTGATTTCATCTATGTCACCAGTACTAACTGAAGGAGTTCCGCTAAATAATTCATCAAATGCAAATGGATCATCGTCAGCTGCTGGCGTATCAACCACCTCATTTTGAGATTGCTCAACATCTGTTTGTGAAGATACTCCGTTCAGTTCAGCTTCTGTTGGAGGTAAGCCTAATATATGAAGGGTTTCAAGTAATTGAGGGTCTGCAGGTTCAGGCTTATCTCTATTTTGAATAGTTGCGAACATTTCATTAATAGTGTCGAGTGCTTGTAAAATAACATCCATTAATTCTGAATTAACCGTTCGCACGCCTTGACGTAATAAATCAAATACGTTTTCAGCACCATGACAAGCATCAACAAGCTCCGTCATTGCAAGAAAGCCTGCACCACCTTTAACAGTATGGAAGCCTCTAAATATAGCGTTTAATAATTCAGTATCTTCTGGATTATTTTCCAGTTCAACTAACTGTTCAGATAAAAGCTCTAGGATTTCTCCTGCCTCTACAAGAAAGTCTTGTAAAATATCTTCATCGACTTCAAACATGCAGTTACTCTCCTCTTAAAAGCCCAAGCTTGATAAAAGATCATCGACTTCATCTTGATCAGACACAACATCATTACGCGATTCTTTATCAATAATAGGGCCTTCTGGACCTGCTAAAGTTTGTGTAACAACTGGTTCTTCTATTTTTTGTTGTTCTATTATCTCAGCTGTGCTGTCATCTTGAGCAGCAAATGCTGTTAAAAGATGAAGTAAGCTTTCTTCTACTTCTCTAACAAGCTCAATAACGCGACGGATAACTTGCCCTGTTAAGTCTTGATAGTCTTGAGCCATTAATACATTAGTCATTAAGTTCTGTAGCTCATCCGTTTTATGATGAGAGTTATTCATAAACTTATCGATACTGTGACACAGCGATTTAAACTCACCGAGCTCAATCTCGCGGCTCATTAAACGATCCCATGTCGGTTTGATATGGGATATTTCATCGGCCAATTGTTGAGCTATAGGTAAACTAGCTTCAACGGCATCCATTGTTTTATTAGCGGCATTTTCTGTCATTTCTATAACATAATTAAGTCGCTTTTTAGCATCTGGAATAGCATCTGTAGTTAGATTAGCCAAACGAGTATCAAGCTCAAAGCCTTTTAGTGATTCGTGCAATTGACGAGTCAATTTTCCAACTTCAGCAAATAATTCAGAGTGTTCTTTAGACGCAGTCTCCAAAATTAATTGATTTGCTTTATCTTGTTCATCATTTTCTAAAAAAACAACGAGTTGACGAGCTTGTTCTAACGTTATTTGAGGCGCAGCAGGTGCTGGCATAAGCCTCTCCCTTATCATTTAGCCTAAACGTTCAAATACTTTTTCTAATTTAGTTTTTAATGTTCCAGCCGTGAATGGCTTAACAATATAACCATTAACACCGGCTTGCGCTGCTGCTATTATTTGTTCTTTTTTAGCTTCTGCTGTTACCATCAATACGGGAATATGTTTTAACTTATCATCCGCACGAATTGCTCTTAAAAGATCAATGCCTTGCATTCCTGGCATATTCCAATCGGTAACCACAAAATCGAACACCTGATTTTGTAACATAGGCAAAGCTGTAGAACCATCATCAGCTTCTTGAACGTTAGTGAAACCTAAATCACGTAACAAATTTTTTATAATTCTTCTCATTGTTGAAAAATCATCAACTACAAGAATTTTCATGTTTTTATCCAAAACATCCTCCAGTGAGGCCTTAACCTGTGTTTACTTACTACTAATTTATCCAGTCATTGATTTTAGCCTTGAGCTTAATCATCGCCTGACCATGTATCTGACTTACACGCGATTCACTTACATCGAGTATATGTCCTATTTCTTTTAAATTCATTTCATCGTTATAGTACAAAGAGAGCACCATTGCATCACGCTCCGGTAGTGACTTAATTGCACTTAGTAAAGATGCATTAAACCGCTCTTTTTTTACATTATTAAAAGGTCTATCTAGTGCAAAATCCTGGTCTATGGGAGTAATAACATCCTCATCTATGCCAAGGTCTTCAATACCTAATACTTTACTAGAATTTACATCACTTAAAATATGATGGTATTCATTAAGCGAAATTTCAAGTTTTTCAGCAACTTCTGTATTCGTTGGTTCACGATTAAGACTACTTTCGAGCCAAGTAATTGCCTCTGCAACCTGTCGGCTTTTTCGGTGTACTGAGCGAGGAGCCCAATCACCACGGCGCATTTCGTCAAGCATAGCTCCGCGAATACGAATACCTGCAAAGGTTTCAAAGCTTGCGCCCTTTGTCGCATCAAAGTTTTTTGAAGCTTCTATTAAACCTATCATCCCCGACTGAATTAAATCGTCAAGTTGAACGCTAGGAGGTAATCGAGCAATTAGATGGCACGCCACCTTTTTGACAAGTGATGCATGCTTCTCAACAATCACATTTAAATTTTGTGTTGATTGATATCCCATAGCTCTATTCACCAATGTTGTCATAATTAGCCGTTTACTAGCTTCTCAATGAAAAACTCTAAATGACCAGATGGTTGGTTTGGTATTGGCCATTTAACTGCTTTGGTTGCCAACGCTTTAAAAGCAAGAGCGGCTGGCGAATTTGGAAAAAGTTCTACAATCACTCTTTGACGACGCGTTGCTTTACGCATATTTTCATCATAAGGAACGGTGGCTACTAGCTCCATTGATACATCTAAAAAGCGATCTGTAACTTTAGAAAGCTTTGCAAACAATTCAGTGCCTTCTCGCATACTGCGGACCATATTGGCAACAATTTTGAACTTATAAACACCATGTTCACGACTTAATACTTTAATAAGTGCGTAAGCATCCGTTATCGATGTTGGTTCATCACACACGACAACCATTACATCTTGTGCCGCGCGTGAAAAGCTCAGTACCATGTCTGAAATACCAGCGGCTGTATCTACTATCAAAATATCAAATTCGGTATTCAATTCGCTAAATGCACGAATTAGCCCCGCATGCTCAGATGGTGACAGTTCAACCATACTTTGCGAACCCGATGTAGCGGGTACAATTTTAATACCTGCTGGGCCTTCAACTAAAATTTCGTCAAGCTCGCATTCACCAGACAAAACGTGTGATAAATTGCGCTCAACACGCAAACCAAGCATAACATCACAGTTTGCTAAACCTAAGTCGGCATCCAGTACTAACACTCTATTACCTTGCTGCCCTAATGCAATAGCGGTATTTAGAGAAACATTTGTTTTCCCTACTCCACCTTTACCACCGGTTACAGCAATAACTTTTACGCCATTGTTACTGTTCTGACTCATTTTTCGCAGGCCGCTTGCTTGATCTAATACTGTGTTAATCATACATCCCTACTGAACTTGACGCCACTGATTGATGCCTTGAATCTTGTGCTTTTATTCTTTTTAAATACAATTGCTCAGCCTTTTTTACTAGTTTTTCAGCATTTGCAACACGAATATCTTCTGGTACTCGTTGACCATTAGTAAGATACCCTATTGGAAGACGATTTTGAATCGCAATACTAATAATTTCACCTAAACTTAATGACTCATCTAACTTAGTGAAAATACAGCCGCTTAACTGTACTTTTTTAAAGTGGCGTACTGTTTCTTGTAGTACATTAATTTGTGCTGTGGCACTTAGTACCAGGTAGCTACGAATATCCACACGTTGGTTGCGCATTAACGTATTCAACTGCTCTGTTAAACGCAAATCTCGTTGACTCATACCTGCAGTATCAATTAATACTAGTCGTTTATTACGCAGATGATATAAAACTTCAGCTAGTTCATTAGCATCTTTAACTTGCTTTACACCACAACCAATAATACGGCCATAAGTTGCAAGCTGCTCATATGCACCAATTCTGTAAGTATCAGTGGTTATTAGAGCCACTTTATCAGCGCCATATTTTTGTGCGCCTAAAGCTGCAAGTTTAGCAACAGTCGTTGTTTTACCAACACCTGTTGGACCTACTAATGCATATACCCCACCTTGGCGAAGTATTTCATTATTAGTTGTTTGCATTTGATCCTCGACCATCGTTAACAATGCTTTCCAACCTTGTTGACGAGATACGTCATCAGGTACGAAACATGCCATTTGTTGCGCGACTTCTTTATCAATACCCATGCCGACTAAACGGTCAACCATACAAGCACGTGTAGGATCGCGTCGCGCCATATCTTGCTGCATTAAACCAGACACTTGATGTTCTAATAATTGACGAATTGCGTTCATTTCTTCACGCATGGTTGTCATTTCTTGGCTTTCATTATTTGGTTTTTGTTGAAGAGTCGTTACTGGGCTATCTAAATCATCAAAGTCGCGATCTAAATCATCAAAACCCAAACTATCTGCTTGAGTTTGTGGGCGAACTGGCGCTGCATTTTCAGGAGCAAACATATTTTTAATACGCGGCTGCGCAGCTGGTTCTTGATAGTTATCAGTAGTATCAATACCCGATTGTGAAAACATAGATGCAAGTTCAGGGGAACGTGGACGCGGCGACTGACGCTCTAGTAATGCTTGTAAGCTGTCAGCCACTTTTGCTTGAGGTTCAGGTTTGGCACGCTGAGGCTCTGGCTTTATAAAATTATGCATACTTTGCTGTGCTGCTTGAACACGAGGCTCAGCAGTACGTTGTGGTTGCGCTGCTTCTTTAGGGGCTGCTTTGTCATAATCAACTGCCGCTACAATTTCTACACCGTTAGCCAGCTTCTTATTTGACATAATAACCGCATCAACACCTAATTCATCTTTAACTTCTTTAAGTGCTGTGCGCATATCTTTAGCAAAAAAACGTTTTATTTTCATGATTCAACCCCTTTAAATTCTTATTGTTGGCCTACAGAGCTAACAATCTTGATCTGTCTTTCATCTGGTATCTCTTGATAAGACATCACTCTCAATCCTGGAATGGTGTACTTAACAAAACGAGATAACACAGTGCGTAACATTCCTGACGTTAGCAATATCGAAGGCTCTCCAGCCATTTCTTGGTTCTGATGCGCTTGCGTCAATGACACTTGAAGTCGCTCAGCAAGTCCTGGCTCTATACCGGCACCTTCGTCGCCTGCATTTTGCAATGACTGATGCAACATCTGTTCCAACTCAGGCGCCAAGGTTATGACAGGAATTTCTGATGACATGCCCACGGCATCTTGAACGATTAATCTTCGCAGTGAAATACGTACCGCAGCCGTTAGTACATCAGGGTCTTGGCTACGCGGACCATATTCAACAAGGGTTTGAACAATTGAGCGCATGTCGCGAATAGCCACCCCTTCATTCAATAAATTTTGCAGTACTTTTACAATTGCAGTTAATGGTAATACATCGGGTACTAATCCTTCCACTAAACGAGGGTGGCTTTTAGCAAGCATATCAAGCAGGTTTTGGACTTCTTCATGTCCTAGTAGCAACGCCGCACTGTTAGTTAATAACTGGCTAATATGGGTTGCAACTACCGTGGCAGAATCGACAACGGTGTAACCAAGTGATTGTGCTTCATCTTTTTGATCAGGCTTAATCCAAACTGCATCAAGACCAAAAGCAGGGTCTTTAGTGTCGACTCCTTTAATTGGTCCAAACACTTGCCCAGGATTAATCGCTAGCTCGTCGCCATGTTTAAGCTCGCTTTCACCGGTTGAAACACCCATTAGTGTTATTCTGTATGCATTAGGGTCAAGCTCTAAATTATCGCGGATATGTACAGGTGGCACCAAAAAGCCAAGTTCTTGAGAAAGCTTTTTACGAACCCCTTTAATACGATTAAGTAACTCACCACCCTGTGATTGGTCAACTAAAGGAATTAATCTGTAACCTACCTCTAATCCAATTACATCAACCTGTTGAACGTCATCCCAACCAAGTTCTTTTTGCTCTTGTTTATTTGCAACACCCGTTGCAGCGCTTCCACCATTAGCTGCTTCCTCAGCCTCTGCAGCGGCGGCTTTTAATTTACTTTGCTGTGTGTAGTAAGCTAAATAGCCTAGTAACGCACCTAAACTTAAAAAAGCAAAGTGCGGCATGCCAGGCACTAACCCCATAATGATCAAAATACCAGAAGCAATAAAGAGTGATTTTTCATTACCAAGTTGTTTCTTGAATTGGTCACCCATGTTGAGCGACTCATTTTGGCGTGTTACAACAATCGCTGTACCAATTGAAAGCAGTAAAGAAGGTAGCTGAGCAACTAAGCCATCACCAATAGTAAGTAAAGTATATACTTCCATGGCATCGCCAAAGCTCAAATTGTGCTGAATCATACCGACAAACAAACCACCAACAATATTGATGATCAATATAACAATACCTGCAATGGCATCGCCTTTTACAAATTTACTCGCACCATCCATTGAGCCATAAAAGTCGGCTTCTCGGGTTACTTCCTCGCGGCGATCACGCGCTTGCTCAGCACTTATAAAACCAGCATTTAAATCGGCGTCAATTGCCATTTGTTTACCCGGCATTGCATCAAGGGTGAAACGTGCAGATACCTCAGATATACGCCCAGCACCTTTAGTAATTACTACAAAGTTAATAATGATCAGAATTAAAAATACAACCAAACCAACAGCGTAGTTACCACCAATAACAACTGAGCCAAACGCTTCAATTACTTTACCAGCAGAATCACCACCATTATGACCTTCAAGTAATACAACTCGAGTACTGGCAACGTTGAGCGCTAAGCGCATAATCGTAGCGATTAGTAATACAGAGGGGAATATACCAAACTCGACCGGCTTCATCGTATAAACAGTCACGAGTAAAACCACTAATGCGAGGGCAATATTAAACGAGAAAAGAATATCGAGTAAAAATGGCGGCAATGGTAAAATCACCATTCCTAAGGCAGCAAGTACAAGCAAAGGAGTACCGACCCCTTTGGCATAGTCTTTTTTGTCTCTGTTAAGTTGTTGTAATACCGCTTTAAAACTCATAATTCTACAATTTCAAAAAATTGACACTGCATTGAATTAGCAATAACTATTCCAAGTTACTAGGTTAACGACTTTAATATTTATAGGCATCTGGGATGGGTAGCTTATTGTTAAGCTTAGTTGGGCGTTTTCCGCGCCCTTTATTAAAGCGCTTAAGCTGAAATACATAGGCTAAAACTTGCGCTACAGCGGTGAATAACTGATCCGGTATTTGTTCGCCAACTTCAGCAGTATGATAAAGTGCTCGAGTCAGCATCGGGGATTCTAAAATAGGTACTTCATTCCCTATTGCTACTTTACGAATTTGCATCGCCATTTCATCAATGCCCTTTGCAAGCACAATAGGCGCTCCTGCACGCTCTGTGTCATATTTTAATGCTACCGAATAGTGAGTTGGATTGGTAACAATAACATCAGCATCTGGGACGTCTTGCATCATGCGATTTTGTGACATTTGCCTTTGAGTCTGTCTTATACGCGCTTTTATTTGTGGATCACCTTCAGAGTTTTTATACTCATCTTTAACCTCTTGCATTGTCATTTTAAGTTGTTTGTTATGATTATAACTTTGAAATGGAGCATCAATTGCCGCAATAATAACTAAAGTGCACGAAAGACCCAAGAACATCCAAGCTAAAATTTCTAAGGCATGAATAATATTACCCGGTGCACTTTCTAAACTTAAGTGCAGTATTTCATCAAAAAAGGTATTAATTAGAAATATAGCGAAACTTGCAACTAAGCCAAACTTTAATAGTGACTTTACAAGCTCAACAGCCGCTTGCGGGCCAAACATTCGCTTAAAGCCTTTCATTGGCGACATTTTACTTGCTTTAGGCGCGGCTGCTTCCCAGCTAAAATTAAAACCACCTAACAAGGTATTACCTATAAACGCAGCTAAAACAATAATAAATACGAACATGGCCATAGGAAATATTAAAGCGTCCGCAACTTCTCCCCATACAGCAAACATTTTAGTAGTGTCAAAGGCTTCGTTACGATTCAAGTTAAGCGTACGGCCCATTACATTGTATAAACCTTTGCCAATTTCAGGTCCATACATCAAAAGCGATATAGCCGAAAAAATAAGTACAAACATGGTACCTAGCTCTTTAGAACGCGCTATTTGACCTTTCTTTTTAGATTCTTCAAGCTTTTTGGATGTGGGTTCTTCTGTTTTTTCTTGTCCTGAGTCTTCAGACATGCCTTTCTCCTAAGGTGAACAACCAACTAGAGTACACATTAGCTCAACCATTTTTAACCATTGAAATTCAAACTGAGTAACAAAGTTACCTAGTGTCGCCCAAATAATAATGAGCCCAGCTACCAAGGTAAATGGAAAACCGATAGAGAAAATATTTAGTTGAGGAGCTGCACGCGTCATAATACCAAACGACATATTAATAACGAGCATAGCCGTAAGCGGTGCCAGTGAGAGTACAAGTGCTGTCGTAAACATCCAGCCACCCCATGTCACTATGTCCCAATAATGATCGACGGCCCACCAATTGCCATCA
Source organism: Pseudoalteromonas sp. Z9A4 (assembly GCF_011378845.1). Taxonomy (NCBI): domain Bacteria; kingdom Pseudomonadati; phylum Pseudomonadota; class Gammaproteobacteria; order Alteromonadales; family Pseudoalteromonadaceae; genus Pseudoalteromonas; species Pseudoalteromonas sp. Z9A4. The sequence goes on along the minus strand of NZ_WTLA01000006.1, from coordinate 44,747 downwards.
ATGGGTAATACATCAAAACTATGCACGACCATTTGAATCATCATTAAATGACCATTAAACACAAAAAATAGCAACGTCGCTAAAATAAGGAAGAACTGACCAACCGCTGGAACACTTGCACCATTAGAGGGGTCAATAACAGAGGCAAAACCTAAACCGGTTTGCATTGCTAATATTTGCCCTGCTAACACAAAAGTATTTAATAAAAGTAGAGATGCAAAACCAATGGCAGTACCAATTAGTATTTGTTGGATAACCACTAAAATCATCTCAAACGAAAACAAATTAGTAAATGTAGCCGGTGGAAGAACAGGCACAACAACAAAAGTTACAACAACCGACAAGCCCATTTTTATTCTTGTTGGAACATTTTTAGCGCCCAAGCCGGCCATAATCATAATCATTGAGCTGATCCGTACTAAGGGCAGCAAAAAGTCGCTCAACCATTGAATGATTACTGAAAATGGATACTCCACATTTAACCTGCAATTTCAGGGATAAGTAATACTAGTCCGGTAAAAAAGTCCATTAACTCTTGGGTAAGCCAGTGCCCACCAACAATAAGTGCACTAATGGTAATTAATAAACGAGGCAAGAAACTTAATGTTTGTTCATTAATAGACGTTGCAGCCTGAAATACGGCAACCACTAAACCAACAATTAAACCGGGTATTACAATTGCAGACACTAACTTAATGACTAAAAATAAAGAGTCGCTTAGAATATCAACAAATATTTCAGGTTCCATGTTGTTCCCTTATTGTTGAGTCACATTGATGCTAAGCATACTAAGTCCCCAGACCAAAGCTTTTTGCTAAGGTACCCATCACCAAGCTCCAGCCGTCTACAAGCACAAATAACATAATTTTAAATGGCAAAGACACTATCATCGGAGAAAGCATCATCATACCCATTGCCATCAGTACTGAGGCGACAACTAAATCAACGATTAAAAATGGGATAAAAAACATAAAGCCAATTATGAACGCGGTTTGCAATTCGCTAGTTACAAATGCAGGGATCAATACTATTAATGGCGTGTCTTTTGGCGAGTCGAGCTGATCGTAACCAGCAATTTTAGCAAATGTTTCTAAATCTTTAAGACGAACTTGGGAAAGCATAAATGCTTTCATCGGCTCTTTGGCAAGCTCTAAAGCTTGTATAGAAGTAACTTGTTCATTTAAGTAAGGTTCTATGGCCCGCTCATTAATTTGCTCGTAAATAGGCGCCATTATAAAAATACTTAAAAAAAGTGACATACCTAGCAACACTTGATTAGACGGTGTTTGCTGTAAGCCAATTGCTTGGCGCAAAATAGCAAGGACTACAATAATTCGTGTGAAGGAAGTCATCATTATTATAGCAGCAGGTATAAAGCTCAGTGCTGTCATAATAGCTAAAACTTGTAACGTTACTGAGTAATCCTGCGTGCCGTCTGCATTTGTTGTAATAGTTAGCGCATCAATTCCTTCAGCACTTACGCTTGGCACAAACACCATGGCAAGAATAATAAGTAGCCACTTTGTCATAGGTTTAATTCTTTTTATTTTGGTTTGATTGCGGGTTTAAAAGTTTCCCAAAACGCTTAGCTAGCTCTGGTAACTCTTTTTCAGTTAAAGGTGTCTCTAATTTATGTAAATAATTAATACTGTGCGGTGTTACTCCTAATAAGTGCTGGGCGTTATCAATTTCAATAACCAATAAACGCTCCCGAGAACCCAAAGGTAGGCTACGAACAACCTTAAATTCGTCGCTATTGACTAAATTTGGGTTTAATTTTTTTACAAAATAAGCCAATACAAGTATGAGTACCAGTACAACAGCTAATGAAAGCACCATAGAGATTATATCACCTGATGGAGCTGCTGATTCTGCTACTGGAAAAACTGAATTTGCTAATATACTTAAACTACTCATCGTAACTTCTTAATCCGTTCAACTTGACTAACAACGTCCGTTAACCTGATACCAAACTTGTCATTAACCACTACAACTTCACCATGAGCAATCAATGTACCATTGACAAGCACATCGAGTGGTTCACCTGCGACTCTATCAAGTTCAACGACTGAACCTTGATTGAGTTGCAGTAAATTACGTATATTAATTTTAGAACGTCCAACTTCCATTGAAATAGTTACTGGGATATCTAAAATCGTATCTAATTTACGCTTTTCATCGCCACTCATTTCATGTCGTTCATCACTTAATTCGTCTAGCTCCGCAACCTGTGCTTCGCTCCCCTCTTCCGGAGTTTCTGCCTCAGCTAATGCTGCAGCCCATTCATCCATAGTATCTTGGTCATCACTCATACTTTTCGCCTTTAAATCAATTACCAGTCTAAGTCTACACCTTTAGAGAGATATAAATCATCTTCTAGTTCTTCTAATTCTGCATCTGAATCAATCTTCTTGCCGCCTTTGGTAAATACATGCAGCTCAGATTTAACTGAATCAGGTCGTTTAATTTTTTCACTAATTTGGAGTGCAACATTGTCGCGTGAACGACCCATTTTAGCTCTAAATGTAGGTAATTCTTCAACAAATACGGTTATATGTTCAGGCATTTCAACCGGAATGATATCACCCGCTTTGAGTTCCATAATTTGTCTTAGGGTTAAATCAACTTCAAGCAATTGAGTCGACATATCAACCTCTACATCCATGATTTCGTCGCGAAGCGCTTTACTCCATCGGAAATCAGTATCTTCAGTGTCCGACTGAACACCTGCATCTAACAGTTCCCGAATTGGCTCAAGCATAGAATAAGGTAAAGCAATATGAAAATCACCACCGCCACCATCAAGTTCAATATGAAAAGAGCTAACAACAACGACTTCTGTTGGACTTACAATATTAGCCATAGCCGGGTTTACTTCGGAATCGAGATATTCAAAAGATACATCCATGACTGGTGCCCATGCTTCTTTATAATCTTCAAAAATTATCTTAAGTAACATTTGCACAATTCGACGCTCTGTCGGTGTAAATTCTCGACCCTCTATTTTTGCATGGTAACGGCCATCCCCACCAAAAAAATTATCTACCAAAATAAACACAAGCCGTGCTTCCATGGTGATAAGACCCGTCCCTTTTAATGGCCTAAAACGAACCATATTTAAACTAGTTGGGACGAAAAGAGTATGGACATACTCGCCAAATTTAATCATTTGTACGCCGTTAATAGACACTTCTGCGGTGCGGCGCATCATATTAAATAAGCTAATTCGCATATGGCGAGCAAAACGTTCGTTAACAATTTCCAGTGTCGGCATGCGACCGCGCACGATGCGATCCTGCGAAGAAAAATCGTACTGGAGCGTACCTCCGCCGTCCTCACCTTCGTTTATATCCTCCTCATCAACGTCATCAATACCGTGTAATAGTGCATCAATTTCGTCTTGGGATAATAAATCGCTCACACTAGCCCCTTATTGCATCACAAAGCCGGTAAATAATACCCGCTCGATTACTTTACTGCCTTCAACATTCATCAAAGCGGCTTGTACTCTCTCAAGGGCAGAAAAGCGCAGTGTCTCTTTACCTGCACTCGTACCTAGCTCATCTGCTGTTGTAGTAGAAAAAACGCTTAATAATGTGCCTTCAATAAGTGGAATATGCTTTTTGGCTGTTTCTTCATTTATACTACCACGCACTAACAGCTGTACTTTAATTTGTACAATTCTATCGCGACTCGAGCCAGGTACGTTAAATATAAACGGTCGTGGCATAGCAACATATAAAGCATTTCCTAACTCAGCTAATGAACCTGACTCTGCTAAAGATGTATCTGCAGTTTCTAAGTTATCAACCGACGCATCCGAACCCGATATATAGAAATAACCAGCAATAACAACAATAATAAGCACTACTGCCGCTATGATTATTATTAATTTCTTTTTACTTTTATCGGTTTCTTCTATTTTTAAACTCTTGTCTTCGGCCATCATGATTCCTTTAATCGCAAAGGTACTTGCTTGTTTTAGTTATTATAATAGCAGTACTTAGGCATAGTAATCTATTGATGATGAAGTTTGTTTTCGAGAACTGTGCGCAATATTATCAGCCAGCTCCTGATCGCCATTATTAATTGCTTCATTATCAACCAAGCCACCTTGAGTCCTATTCTCGCCTTGCTCAGACGATTCACCACCCGATTGCCCATACGAAATAGTACTTTCACCAAGCTCTAACCCTTGTTGCGCTAACATTTCGCGCAAACGTGGCATAGATTGTTCAAGTGCTTCTTTAGCTTGTTGGTTTTGTACTACAAAGTTTATATGTGCTTGTTCTGCATCGCTTCTAATACGAATTTGCATGCTGCCCATTTCTGGTGGATCAAGACGAATTTCAGCTTCTTTGTTATTAATACTCAACATAGAGCTAACACGTTCTTGCAGTAACTTAGCCGCATCACTTTTAACTATATTAATTGCTTGCATAACACCTGGGTCAATACCTACCTGCTTAACTTGCGATGTACTTTGTAATTGTTGAGTTTGCAATATTTGAGTATCCAGTAAGCTCTGATCGAAGCCTATTGAATCGTCTTGGCTTAATGTGCTCGTTTTCTGAATATTGAAAGCAGCTGTAATTTGCGTAAATACTTGCGCTACGCGAGCCGGTACTTGCTCTGCGCTTATATTTTTCAACCCATCTTTTTGCATTTGCTCAGATAACTTTACTGCGCTTTCATCTTTCAATGAAGTTGTAGCCACTTTATTTAGTTCAGTATTTTCACTTGTAGAAAATTTTGAGCCTACCTTTTGGGAGTCATTTACAGTACTTTGAGTGCTTGGCGTTAAAAACGTTTTTGATTCTGATTTAGCGGTATCGGTATCAGCAAGTCCTATTTCAATTGAAGCTTTCAACTCAGTAATTGTTTGCTTGAGTGCTTCCAACCTCTCGCCTTTAGGCTGCTCAGCTTTAATATAATCATTTAATTGAGTTAATAAGCTTTGTTTTTCAGTCGTATTAAGCGTATCAATCTCAGAACTGAAAGACTGCTTAGTTACGCTACTCTGCGCTTCTTCATTATCAGTAATAAACTGTGCAAGCAGCAGCTTTAAAGCTGCTACGTTACTAGGCTTATCTAATGCTTGAGTTTGCACACTTAGCTGTAACCTTTGCTCTGGCGTTAAACTGGCAAGTATTTTATCTGCTTTAATTAAATCAGTATCTTTAGTCATTAATGTATCTACAGCAGTACTTTTATCTCTTTCGGTTATTTGTGTAATTGCTGTTGCAGATGCAGCAACTGATGAATCAATACTAGGTGAATCAATGCTAGGAATATTTTTGCTCTCAGAAACAATTCTACTTATGGATTTTTCAATAGCAATATCAACTTTAAAACTATCTGTAGTTAATGCCTTCTTAAAATCAACTTCGTCAGTTACTCCATTAACCTCGCCAGCTGGTCCATCAACTTTTTCTGTTGGTTTTGAAACAGAGGTATTAATGGCCTGTGCCGAACTTATTTGAGCCAGCATACTATCACCAGAGACGACTATGACTTCACTTATTGTGTTTCCATCCAAGGTTATAGGTGTCTCTGTCTCCTCACTAGACTCTTCATTCTTGAGACTGGCAATCGAATTTTCAGCATCGGGGCTTTTATTGCCTTTTTGCAAAGGTTCAATAAAACTGTGCGCTGCGTTTAGTTGACTTAAAAACTCCGCACCTGAATCTTCTTCATCATTTTTTAAGCTATTGTCTTTAAAAGCTAATAATGCATCTTTTTCTGAAGGAGCTAAAACAGAAATGTTATTTATCGCCATAAGTCACCTAATACCAATACGGCAATGTGCCACCGCATATCGCCAAAAAGTTAAATTCCACAAAGTAACATAGCAATTAACGTGCCTGAATTATAAAACTTTACGGCGCTGAAAAAATTGGTTAGCAGAAAACTCATCCAACATTTTCTGCTCATTTTTAGCCATTAATGCATTTGCTTTTAGTTTCTGATTTTCGATTAACTTAGCGATCGCTTTAGCTTTAATTTGCTGCTTAAGCCACAATGCCTTACGTTGAGTAACAACTTGTTTAGCAGTGTTTACGGTACTTGCTTGTTGGCGAATCGCTTCTTCAATTTTAGATATAAAAGCATGATATTGCCCAAACCCTGCACTGGATAAACCCGACTTACCTTTGAGATGTAATTGCTGAGAGTATTCAAGTCTAAAACTATTTAGACCTTGTAACTTTTGTTGATTGGCTTGCAAGTTTTGGTTTGCTTGCAAATAACTCATACGCAAATTTTCTTCTTTATCATTTTCAATTTTAAGTAATAAATCGAGTTTATTCTTAGCCATTATGCCTGCCCTAGTAACTGAGCAAGGCCTTGCAGGCCATCATCATAACTAATGACATCTCTCATACCTTGTTGTAAAAATGCATTTACTCTTGGCATCATGTTTATGGCTTGGTCAAGCATTTGGTCGGTACCCTTTTGATAAGCACCTAAAGTGATCATATCTTTGTTTTGCTGATACATGGAGTACACTTGCTTAAGCACTCGGGCTTGCTGCATATGCGGCTCAGAAACAACTTGAGGCATAACACGCGAAATCGACTTTTCGATATCGATTGCAGGATAGTGTCCGCTGTCGGCTAAATCACGCGATAGTACAATATGACCATCTAAAATAGCTCGCGCGGCATCAGCAATAGGGTCTTGCATATCATCGCCTTCACTTAACACCGTAAAAAAGGCAGTAATTGAACCCTGCCCTTCACCACCATTACCAGCACGTTCCACCAGCGCTGGCAATTTAGCAAACACCGAAGGCGGATAACCCTTTGTAGCCGGCGGCTCGCCAACAGCAAGTGCGATTTCACGTTGTGCCATAGCGTAACGCGTAACCGAATCGAGTAACAATAATACGTTTAAACCCTGATCTCTAAAATATTCTGCAATAGTTACGGCGCTCTCACAGCCTTTTAAACGCATAAGCGGGGATGAATCAGCAGGCGCTGCGACAACAACTGAACGTTTGCGCCCTTCTACACCGAGTATTTCTTCAATAAATTCTTTTACTTCGCGGCCACGCTCCCCCACTAAGCCAACAACAATGACATCGGCTTCGCTACCTCGGGTCATCATACCCAGTAGTACTGATTTACCCACACCAGAGCCGGCAAACAAGCCCATGCGCTGTCCTTGGCCTACTGTAATAACAGAGTTAATAGCGCGCACACCTACATCCATAGGATTAGTGATTGGTCTTCTTGAAAGCGGGTTTATAGTATTTTGTGCAAACTTTAAATGATGTTCAGCATTAATTTTACCAAGGCCATCTAGCGGGCGGCCTAAGCCATCAACCACACGTCCTAATAAACTCATACCGACAGGTAAACCTAAATTATTAACTTGAGGAATAACACGTGCACCAGGTAATACACCAGAGATATGGTCGTTAGGCATTAAGTACAAAGTTTGATCGTTAAAACCAACTATTTCAGCGTCTACAAAGCCGTTCATGGTTTCTATTTTGCATTGACTACCAACGGGCGCACGTAAACCTCTAGCCTCAAGAGTAAGGCCAACAACACGGGTTAAAATACCAGCTACAGCGGGTGCTGGGGTTTTAATATGTTGTTGATATTGAGATAAGCGTTCGCTTAATGATGCACGTTGAGTTGACATAAAACGCCAATAAAATGGTTAGATACCACTATCATGCAAAAAACTATCCAACGTTTCTTTGACACGTGTTTTAAGAGTCATATCGAGTGACGATTGTGCTGTTTTGACTTCACAGCCACCGCGTTCAAGTGTGGGTTCTGCCATTAATTGCCAATTGTTATCAATAATGGTTTGTTCTCCGTAGCTTTCTTTTATTAGCTCCAAGTCTTCTGGGTTTAAATGAATTCGCACTTTCTCTTGCTCAGCATTAAGTGAATTAATACTTTGTTTTAGAGTATGTAAAATCACATCAGGTGATGTTTTTACTTCTTGATAAATAACAGCTTCAGCTAACATGCTAGCAAGTTGTATTAATTGCTTTTCAGCTTGTTCGTCCACTTTATTTAGTGGTGCAGTTAACCCTTCTAAAATACTTTTTAAGCTTGTTAACTGCTCTTCAATTAATGGTTTTACATCATCACGGCCTTGCGTTTTCCCTTGTTCTAACCCTTCTTTGTAGCCTGCTTCTTTACCTTCACCCACGCCTTTTTCAAAACCGTCTATGTAGCCTTGTTCATGACCTTGTTTAAGGCCTTCCTCGTAAGCATCTTGCCTAATACGTTCTAGCTCAACCATGGTAAGCGCAGGAAGTTCTGGTTCTTGCGGCTCGTCAACTGGCATTTCTTCTGCTAATTCTTTTTTATACAATTCACTGAGCGGTGTTCCATAAGCTGTAGAGCGATTGCCAAAGCTATTTTCATCTGGTGCTATATCTGGAATAGCCCAGTTTTTTAATAATTCATCAGCTTCGTCAGCACGAAGTGTGCGACCTTTTAATTTGCTCATGGTTTATAAGAACTCCTCACCACCACTGCCGCCCAACTGAATTTCACCAGAGTCAGATAAACGACGTGCTGTTGATAAAATCTCTTTTTGCGCTGCTTCTACTTCACTTATACGCACTGGTGACATTGCTTCTAAATCATCAGCAATCATTTCGGCTGCACGCTTAGACATGTTGCTCAGTATTTTATCCTTAAGTGCATCGTCAGTGCCCTTAATTGCTTTCATCAATACGTCTTGCTGTACTTCGCGCAGGATTGCTTGAATACCACGGTCATCAACATCCATTAAGTTTTCAAATACAAACATAAGGTCTTGTATTTGCTGCGACATCTCTTCATCATGCTCACGAATAGAGTCCATTAACTGCCCTTCTACGTTGGTATCTAGGTAATTTAAAATATTTGCAGCAGCCTTCAAGCCACCCATTTTAGCTGCTTGTGCACCGGCCTGGCCGGCAAATTGTTTTTCCATTATTTCATTTAGTTCTTGCAGTGCTGCAGGCTGAACTTCTTCAAGGTTTGCAATACGCATAGTCAAATCTAGGCGTACTTTTTCAGGAAATTGAGAAATAATCTCAGCTGATTGCTCTGGCTCTAGATACGATAATACAATTGTTTGAATCTGAGGGTGCTCATTACGAATAATACTAGCCACCTGTTTTGAATCCATCCATTTTAATGAATCGAGACCTTTAGCGCCTGAGCCCATAACTATTTGATCAATAAGGCTCGCAGCTTTATCTTCACCAAGAGCTGCTGTAAGGGCTTTTCTAATAAAGTCTTCCGATTGAAAACCAATTGTACTAAAGCTTTGAATCTGTTCTATAAATAAATGATGCACAGCGCTTATTTTAGCTTGCGAAAGATCCTCTAATCCAGCCATCGCCATACCCACTTTTTGCACCTGTTTAGGTTCTAAGTGCTTAAGTATTTGAGCTGCATCTTCTTCCGTTAAACTCAATAACAATATAGCTGCTTTGTCGACTCCATCTAGCTTATCAACATCAAAAGCCTGCGGGAGTTTTTTTTGTTCTTGATCAGTCATCTTCTGTTAACCACGCTTTTACTACTTGTGATGAGAGTTCTGGTTCATTAGCTACTAAGGCGCGAATTGCCTTAAGTAAGTCTTCGTCGCCATGTAAATCAGGTAACTGCAGTGTACCATCACTTGAGAAACCAACCGAAGCAGAATCAAAATCTTTATTTAGCATATCAAGTGTACTATCGCCAATATCTACGCCTGAGTTTAATGCATCTTCGTCGTATTCTTCTAAAGTATCATCTGGATAAATCAGGCGTTTCAGCATTGGTTTTACTACTGCCATAATTAATACGATAATCACCAAGGCACCCAATACAAGACGGACCATTTTCATGAACCAATCTTGTTCCCACAATGGTACTTCAATATCTAAACCTGTCGCTTCACGTACAAACGGGACAGTAACAACTTCAAGTGCATCACCACGTTGCATATCAAACCCAACACCACCTTGTAATAAGCGACGAATATTTGACAATGCTTCTACTGATCGCGGAGCCATGGTTGTCTCACCGTTTTCTCCTACTTTAGGAATATAGTCTACGGCAACTGATACACTTATTCTTCGTATTACACCACTTTGCTGACGTTTGTGTGAAATAGTTGTATCGAGTTCATAATTACGCGTTGCTTCTTTATGGGTACGGCTTGGTGAAGTAGCAGTACCAGCGCCACCCTCAGTAACTGATTCAGGGATATCTGAATTAACTGGTGGCTGATTTGTCAGCGCACCAGGGATCCCAACAGCTAAACCACCAATATTATTTTCTTCGAATGTAGTTTCACTCCTAACAGCCGGTAAGTCTGGGTTATAGCGTTTTTGAGTTTCTTCAATCGCGCTAAAGTCCATACTCAAATCTACCTGTGCTGTGTAATTTGAAAGTCCAACAACCGGTATTAGAATACTGTCTATTTTTTCAAGATATTCCTGTTCGCGCTTACGCTCTAAGTCGTACTCTTTACGAGAGCGTGCTGCTAATAAGCTTTGCGAACCTGAATTTAATAAACGACCATTTTGATCGGTAACCGTTACTCGTGTAGGTTCTAAGCCTTGTACTGCAGAGGCAATCATATCAACAACGGAGTCAACTTCTTCACGATCAAGCGATCTGCCGCGTTTAAGTGTTAATACAACTGTCGCTGATGGTTTTTTCTCTCTGCGGGCAAATACATTTTCTTTAGGAATAGCTAGCAATACTTTGGCGCGAGTTATATTGTTGAGCTCTTCAATAGTGCGTGCTAATTGTTGTTCGCGGCCATGCTTTAAACGTTCACGCTCTAAGCGCTGGCTAACACCAAAACCCATATCTTGCATAATAATATCAGAGCCCGAATCTGGCCCTTGGTCTAGCCCTTCGCGAGTCATTAACAACTTAATGTTTTGATACTCACTTTCATCAACCGATACCACATTGCCATCAAGTTGATATTCAATTTTTTGCGCATCTAAAAAGTCTAGGGTTTGGATAAGTTCTTCGGTTTGCATTTTGCCTAATGGGCGCATATCTGGCTGACGAGCCCAGATAATTATAAAAATTGCGATTGCTAAACAAATGGCTAATGCAATAACCAATGTTACTTGGCGCAATACATCAACACCATTCAAGGCACTTAAATAGCCTGACTTTTGCTCTTGTTGATCATTTTCGTCTGTTTGCTCAATGCCATCACCAGCGAGTGCAAGATCTGTAGATTGATTAGATTGCGCCACAATAATTCTCCACTACCTAGTTAAACAGGCATGTTCATGATTTCTTTATATGCGTCAACAAGTTTATTACGAACTTGTACTGTGGCTTCAAAAGCAACTGATGATTTTTGAGAAGCAATCATCGCCTCTGCGAGCGATACACTTCGATCGCCCATCTCAACCGCTTTTACTTTTTGCCCAGCATCTTGCTGTAATTCATGTACTGTATTTAATGCACTACTCAGCATCTCGCCAAATTGTGAAGTAGAAGTAGATTGTACTTGAGTAGGCAATTTATTAATTTGATTATTACGGCCAGCTTCTAAAGCCATTGATTGCATTTCTTGGAATATAGCACTATTTTGAATTTTCATACTTTAGTCTCTAACGATACAGTTAACTCTTACAGTTACTAAAGCACAAACCATGCCAATTAAAATAACCTTTTAATACAGTGAGTTACTGGTTTATTTTCGAGTCAGAGTTTTGACAACCCTAAATTATAAATGTTTAATTTAGGGTTTGGAGGTTATGCAGGAAGTGAAATACCTAAGTCACGCATTTGCGCTAATTTATAACGTAGCGTTCGTGGGCTTATACCCAGAGTTTCAGCCACGTCTTTGCGCTTACCTTGGCAACGTGCAAGGGTTTCTAAAATAATGCGATGCTCTTTATCTTTAAGCTCATCTTTATAGCTACCTGTATCTGCAGATAGTAAACCTTGCTTAGGTTCAACCTCAACAGGTGATTTTTCATCGTAGTATGCAGAGCTTAACGTGCTTGTATCGACGCCTTTATCTGTATGAGTGACATCAATCTGCGATGCTATTTGCACCGGTGCCAATGAAGGCTCCATAACAAAGTTATTAGATGCTAAGTTTTCGATAAAAATAGCATGCTCGTTTATTGTGTTGCCCGTACGCAGTATAAGTGCACGTTGTATAACGTTATCAAGCTCGCGCACATTACCAGGCCATGTATGAGCCAATAGCTTTTGCTCAGCCGCTTTATCTAGATACGCCATCGGCTCTTTACTTTTACTAATATGGCGCTCAATTAAATGCTTAGCCAATACAATAATATCACCGGGGCGTTGGCACAATGGTCGCCACATCAATGGAAAAACATTAAGCCTGTAATATAAATCTTCTCTAAACTGGTTTTTAGCAACCGCTTCTTTTAAGTCACGATTACTGGTAGCCAAAATACGCACATCAAGTTGAATTGTTTTACGGCCACCTAAACGCTCTACTTCACGCTCTTGCAGTACACGCAAAAGCTTAGCTTGTAACCCTAAGTCCATCTCAGTAATTTCATCAAGTAAAATAGTACCGCTCTGCGCTTGCTCAAACTTACCCGGGCATGCTTGAATCGCGCCCGTAAAAGCCCCTTTTTCATAACCAAATAAAGTGGCTTCGAGCATATTTTCAGGAATAGCCGCGCAGTTAATCGCCACAAATGGTTCATTACAACGGCTCGACTTATCGTGAATATAACGAGCAAGTACTTCCTTACCAGAACCACTTGGGCCAAGTACCATAACACTAGCATCAGAGCGTGCCACTTTACTTGCAAGCTCTAACAATTGAATACTCGTTGGGTCAGCAACAATAGGGCCGTCAGTTTCTTTTGCTTTTTCAGGCAAATAACGGCTCACCATATTCAGCAGCACTTCAGGTGCAAATGGTTTAGCCATGTAGTCAATTGCACCTAGGCGCATGGCCTCTACAGCATCGTCAATTGTGGCGTACGCCGTCATCATCAATACCGGTAAATCAGGATGGTTTAATTTAATACTACGTAATAGATCAAGCCCACTCATTGCGCCCATTTGCACGTCGCTTACAACAAGCGAAAATTGATCTTTTTTAAGCAATAACATTGCTTGCTCAGCGCTATTGGCAGCAACACATTCAATACCCGACATTTCAAGGGTATCTATTAAAGCCTCACGTAAACCTGCGTCATCTTCGACAACTAAAATAGTGTTACTCATGATGATTCCTCTAGTTTAGATGTTGACTTAATAGGCAGTAACAAGCTAAAGCAGGCACCACCATGTGCATTATTAGTTACCTCAACACGGCCTTGGTGTGCGTTAGCCACCGAACTTACTACAGCAAGCCCTAAGCCTGTACCTTGAATTTTAGTAGTAAAAAATGGTTCGAAAATCTTATCGCCTTGGCTTAAATCAACACCTGGTCCATTATCGCTCACGCTAATACAAACCATATCTAAATTTTTTAAATCTCTTTGTGCACTTATTTTTACTTTTGCACCACTGCCGATAACTTGAATACTGTTATGCACAAGGTTTTGAATAGCACTAGCTAATGCTGTTTTATTACCAACTATTTGTATATCTGGTTCAGGTAAGCTTATATCCAGCTCACTTTCATTGAGCGCTACCATCGCATCAGCGCCCGCTTTAACTTCAGTCAACAGCTGCTGCATTGAAACTTGCTCTACAACTTGCTGCTCACCACTTTTTGCAAATAACAGCATATCATTTACTTGAGTTTCCAAATCTTTCAAGCGAGACATTAGTTTTGTTTGAAAGTTATCGCGAGATGCTTCCGGTAAGCGTTTAGAACCTAAATTAGCCGCGTAAAGCATAGCGGCTGAGAGCGGCGTACGTACTTGATGTGCCAACGAGGCAACCATTTTCCCAAGCGCACTCAATCGCTGCATATGCGCAACCCGCTTTTGTAAACGGCGGGTTTCGGTCAAATCAGTCATTAAAATAAGTTGCCCAGGCTCTGGTGCTAAAGCAGTAATATCTAGCTTTATTAAGCGTCCGTCTTTTAAAGACACTTCGTGGCCATCATCTTGATGCGGCCTAAAAGAGCGCTGAATAACATTAAACCAGCGTTCGCCTTCAAGTGGTTCACCAAGCATATCAATCGCTATTTGATTCGCTTTAGCAATTAATCCCTTGCCATCAAGTACAACCACACCTGCGGGCATAGTATCAACTAAATGCGAAAGCCAACTTGCTTGCTTACGCAGATCGCTTAATTCACCAATGTACTCCTCTTGGAGTAAACATGGGTTATACTGATTTGCAGAAAAAAACTGTGGTTTTAGCACGCTTGCAAGAGCCATAATCAAATCTCAAATTGATGTAGATACATGTCTAAATGCACGATTTATACCAAAATTTATTTCATATTTTTCATCATGTTACATCAATAATTTGAGCGACATAAAAATGACGCTCGCTAAAAGGAATAATAATGAGTGAGAAAATAAAGTGCCGCTGTCCATGGCTCGATACGAGTAAACCCGACTACGTTATTTACCATGATGAGGAGTGGGGTGTGCCCCTGTATGAGGATACAAAGCTGTTTGAATTTATCACGCTTGAATCTGCGCAAGCAGGTTTAAGCTGGTACACAATTTTAAAAAAACGCAGTGGTTATAAAAAAGCATTTGCTAATTTTAATATAAATAAAGTGGCACAATTCACGCAAGATGACGTGGAAAGATTAATGCTTGATGAGAACATTGTGCGCAATCGCTTAAAAATTGCTGCAACCGTTAACAACGCAAAATGCTTTATAGAAATACAAAAAGAATTTGGAAGCTTTAGTAACTACCAATGGCAGTTTGTGGGCAATAAGCCCCTTATAAGTAATTTAAATAACGTTGAGGACTATCCAGCAATTACAGAGGCATCAACCGCATTTGCTAAAGATTTAAAAAAACGGGGTTTTAAGTTTTTAGGCCCTACAACGGTTTACGCTCATATGCAGGCCTGCGGTATGGTTAACGATCACAGTAATGATTGTTTTAGAAAAGAAGAAATTATTAAGACATTTAGTTAGTCAGTGGGTAAGTGATTAAAAGCTACGCTTTTCACGTGAGCAAGCTCAACGTCTACCGCCAAGGTTTAGATTTTAGGTTATCTTGTAGACGCGAAGCTTGCGTGACGGGCAAAGCCCGTAAGGTAGTTGCTCATTAATGAATAATAAATAACGAAAAGCATTTCACCATTTTCGTACTTCTAATCTCTTGAAAGATTATATTTTTTCATTTTTTCGACTAACGTAGTTCTGCGTACTCCTAATATTTCTGCAGCGCGAGCAACAATATAGTCGTAACGTTCTAGCGCTTGCGTTATTAAGCTTATTTCAAGTTCAGCTAAGTAATCTTTAAGTTCAATACCATCATCAGGTAAAACCCCGCTACCTGCTTGGCTAAAATCAGCTTCAGGTTCACTCTCATAATCACTAAACCCCGAGCTAAAAATATCGTTAAAGGCATCTTTTTCCATTAACTCTTCAGGGTATTGAGGCTCGTATGCCTCAACCTCAATATAACGGTATTTATCAGGTAAATCGGGGATATCAACCACTTTTTCAGGAAACATAATAACCATACGTTCCACTAAATTTGCAAGCTCACGAATATTACCCGGCCAACTATGCTCTTTTAAACTTTCAACAGCGCGTTCAGTAAACTTAGCGGTTGAGCCACTTTGCTCATTAACGCGGCGCATTAACTCTTTTAATAATAACGGTATGTCATCAGCACGCTGAGAAAGAGACGGGCTCTCAATAGGAAATACATTTAAACGATAGTATAAATCTTCGCGAAACGTGCCTTGCTCTATCATAGATTCGAGGTTGCGATGAGTCGCTGCAATAATGCGCACGTCGGCTTGAATTGCCTTTGTACCACCCACACGCTCATAGCTGCGCTCTTGTAATACGCGAAGCAGTTTAACTTGCATTTGCAGTGGCATATCGCCTATTTCATCCAAAAATAGCGTACCACCCTGAGCCAGTTCAAACCGCCCTTTACGAGCAGAAATAGCACCAGTAAATGCACCTTTTTCATGGCCAAATAATTCACTTTCGAGCAACTCACCAGGAATAGCACCACAGTTTACGGGTACAAAAGGCCCCTTAAGACGTTTTGACAATAAGTGTACGTTACGTGCGACTACCTCCTTCCCGGTACCCGACTCACCTAAAATGAGCACATTCGCATCAGTTTTAGCTACTTGCTCAATTAAAAAACGTAAATCTTTAACTGCGGTTGTTTCACCCACAAGGCCATCAAAAGTATTATGCGGTTTATTATGTTTATGCTCATTGGGAAGCATTCGCTGATATTGCTGGCAATCATGTAACAACTGAGTTGTTATATCGTGGCTAAATGGTTCACACACTAAGCCAACAACATTAGCAATACTTAGTAAGGGTTTGAGTGTTTCGCCTATTAATAAAAAAGGAAACGTAGGGTAGCGCTTTATTAAACTTTCATGATCAAGTGATTGCAAAGCACCTAAAATTATAATGCATTCTTTATTTTGGTACTTACTAAATGCTTGTTCAAAATCAGCTTCGGTATGTAATTGCACCGCTTCACCAATAAAAGTAAGTGAGGCATATAATCCTATCGAGCGATTATTATTATTATCTAAAATTAAGATCATTTTTAGCGGCCATTTATTTCACTAATTTATTCTGTTAACCAAATTGTAATCCAGTTGAAATTGTATGCAAGCACTAGTGGCGACTTTTTGACATTAACGCCAAAAAACAGACACTTTAAAATAAATTCCAATACTTTCAGACTACTTCTACAATACAAAATTTATGCTTCACCACCAAATAGTAGTAACAAATAAGCATATAAACTTTTATGGAGCTAACATATGGGGCTAACATATATTCACTTTTTACGATAAGGTTTAACTCTTGGTAGATACCTAGTCCTTAGGTATTTTGTGATTTAGGTTAAGTCTGTAATGTGTAAGACTATGCAAATAGTAAATATACTTAAAGATATAGCTACTTTTGCCGATATAGAGTAGTTAGTTTATATTTTGGAACTAAACTTGCTTAAATTGCTAGATATATTATTAAACTTTTAGGATTAGACATGGCCCATGCATCAATAAATAAATATCGCCAAATAACCGTTAGTAGCGTAAAGGAAATGACGCCATATGAACAAGTTAAACTTGTTTTTGTAAATATCATCGGTAAGTTATCTGCTGCAAAAGGATTTGTTGAACGAAAAGAGTTAGCCAAGAAGGGAGTTGCTATCTCTGATTGCATTACTTTACTGGGTGCTCTACAACAGGTATTAAACTTTGAGAATGATAACGAGATTTCATCTAATCTTGATGCTTTGTACGATTACTGCCAGCGTAATTTATTAGTCGCTAATTTAGAAAATGATATACAAAAGATCGATGAAGTTATTCTTTTAATTAAAGAAATTAAGTCAGGTTGGGAAGAAATTCCTTTCGATCAAAGAGCTCTGTAGTAACTATGTCTTTTACCACAGTAACCGCTGTTCATATTTCCGATAGCGAAACACGCAGGCAGTGCAACGAGCTTTTACTTTTAGCTGATTCAGATATAGATCAAGCGCTAAATGCGCATCACACATTAAACAGCTACTTAAAAAAATCACTTACTGAAGATAAAAACTTTTACTCAGCTGACGAACTTAAATTTTTAATTGATCTTATCCAGCAACTTTCTAATAAGATAGAAAGTGAAAAGCGGCATATAGCGACTAAAATAATCAGTAAGCAAAAAAGTAAAAATGCAGTAAAAAAGTATAAATCTCATTTTTAAAAATGCCTTTAGTTAACTTACATATCCACTTTATTTTAGTAATACGGCACTTTTACAATACTCCCACTACGTAAATTTGCTTAACGCATAACAAATCAGTCAAATATAAACTTTGGCTGATTTGTTATCGCTTAGAATTAAATCTTCACCGCCAACTGCATAGTCTAAATAATCTACGTCTCATTATTACGATATGAAGCAAGCTATCTAGATAATGTTATACATTTGAGTTATATCAACTCAGTTAATTAAGTAGTCAATCTTGAGGTAAGAAAACTGCGTCGATAACAAGGCAAGAATCTCGTTATTTAGTTGCTCTATATCAGAAATTTCTAACGCAGTTAGCGCCCGGTCAATCCCCCTAATTGATTAAGTATTATTGCGGATTGATATTATATCAATCTGCTTGTATGAAGGGTCTATTTAAGGATAAGAAAATCCCGCTAGAACTAGAAAAAATTATTGCATCTGGTTGTTCTAAAAAATTTTTCAACGACGCTATAGAGTGATCTAATTCGTTAAATGACTCAAATATTTATACAGGTTGATCTCAACCTTCTCTCTTGAATAGAATCGCCAGTTTCTGCTCTCATACACGTGGATATAATAATTTTCCGCAAGTAGGTGGGTTGTTTATTTATCTTGGAGTAGTCATGCATATAATAGGACGCATCTTGGTATTGTTTTAATTAGAATTAGCATTCGTTTTTTGGACTAATAGCTTTTAGTTAGCTATGCAGGTAGGTTTTTCTAGTGATGAGGTCAAAGTAACAAGTTAGAAGAGTACCTATTACTTTACTTGACCTCAAATTTATAATTTTATCCAGCTTAACTTGATTGTTTAACTACACCAGGGAGATTAGCTAATTGTTGTGTTAAATAACTACCTGTTGCGTTCATATTTGCCACAAGTAAATCCATGGCATTATATTGGCTTAATAAGCGACTTTCATAAGCAGCCATGCGTAAAGTAAAGTCTTCAGCATCCTCGCCTAGTTTATCTATTTGCGCTTCTCGCCCATCTATACGTGTCTCAATTATTCCACCTGAGGCCGTATAACCTTTAATAACCGTATCTAGTTTGGCAACGAAACCATCATCTTCATTTTCACCAACAAAAAAGGTCTTTATTGCTGCGGGGTCATCTTCAACTGCCTTTTTTAGCACATCGTCATCAATACTTAATTTTCCTGATCGCTCCGTTCTAATACCGTAATTTGATAAAAAGTCAGTATTCCCATTTCCTGTACTAAATTCAGAGGTAAGTAATGCTCTAACTTGGTTCACTGAACCTCGCAGCAATGAGTCACCCGCTAATGCACCCACTCCATTTTCAGCAGATGAACTACCTAATTGTGCAGATAAATCAATAAACGCGTTAAATTTCTCTACAAATGATTTTAATCCTGCCGCTATATTATTATTATTTTCGGTTATTTTAGCCTTACTTAAATCATCACTAACGCCATGTGTTTTTTTAGCTGTAATGGTTACGCCGTCAATAACACCGGCAAATTCATTAGTACTACTCGTTGCAACTAAAGTCCCATCAATTGTTATTGATGCATCAGTGGCTTTAATTGTTTCATTTAAATTTTTGGCATAGGTAGGTGAAGCTGGATCGCTATCAAATGCTAAGCGCGATAAACCTGCATTGTCGGTATTGTTAGCATCGCTTACATCATCTACAACAATTTTAATTGCATTTGCTTCGCCAGTTTCTTTACTTGATAGTACTAAATGCTGGCCTGAGTTATCAGTAATAATAGTTGCGTTCACTGAGTCATTGTCATTAGAGTCATTAATAGCATCGCGAATATCAGCCAGAGTCGCTGTATCAGAAACATCGATGTTAAAATTATTGCTACCCGAACTAATAGTGAGTTTACCTTCACCAACAGCAGCATCTGCGCCAATAGCTTCTGACACTAATTTATGGTTTTCTGCTAAGTTGTTAACTTTTATAGAGTAGTTATTAGTTTGTGCATTTTTTTCAGAACTAAGAGAAACAAAATCGTCACTTCCGCTAATGGTGCGTTTTTGAAAATTATCAACATCCCCCAACGACTCTAATGAAGTGTTAAGTTCTTCTAATGACGATTTAAGCGCACCAACAGCTGATATATCAGTGGTATGAGTTGCTTGCTGGCGAGTAATTCGTGCTTGGTAAGGCGCTTTTTCGGCATTAACTAAAGCATCTACAATTTCGCTAACCTGTAAACCCGAACCGATACCTGTAAATGAAATAGCCATAATACACTTCCTCTTTAATTGCTAACTAAACCTTAAAATCAACCAACACACCAGTAGCTTCGGCTAGCTTAGACACAATGCCTAACACCTCTTCAGACGGGTACTGCTTGACTAAATCACCACTTTCTTTGTCAATTACTTTAATAACATTTCTACCTGAATCTTCATCAACTTTAAATTGAATACTACGATTCATTTCACCCATAAAGTTTTGCAATTGTTGCGCCACTTTTTCTAGCTTGTCGGGTGATAATTCGGCATTACTTGAGCTTTCGTTTACTTTTAACTCTGAGGAGTATGTATTTGCATTGGCTAACTGAGCTTGATTTTGTAGTGCGGAGGAAGGCGTGTTGGTTTTCTCGCCTTGTAAAGCAAGCATATTGTTTAACTGTAAGCTTTGAGTTTCCATAATTCGCTCCTAGTTTAAAGCGATAATTTATTAACTAATACAACAAAGGAAGGGAGACCCTTCCTTGTTATATTTAGTATAGAGCTTATTTAAAAATTAACCTAATAAGCTTAGTGCTGCTTGTGGCAACTGGTTAGACTGAGCTAAAATTGTTGTACCCGCTTGTTGCATGATTTGGTTTTTAGTCAGTTTAGCTGTTTCTGCAGCATAGTCAGTATCTTCGATACGACTTCTTGATGCTGATACGTTTTCAGAAACGTTTGCTAAGTTACTAATTGTATGGCCAAAACGGTTTTGCACCGCACCCAAATCAGCTCGTTGCGCATCAATTTGTGCCAATGCCGCATCAATCGTTTGAATTGCATTTTGAGCACCTTCACTCGTAGTGCCTGAAATATCAATATCTTCAACAGATACTAACTTACTTGAGCCACCCGTTGCTCCAATTGCAGCCGCGCCAGCTCCTAGTATCTCATTCACTGATGCTCCAGAAATACCAATTTTATTCGAAGATGATAACTCTAAAGTAGATGAAACAGCCTGACTACCAGCAGCAGTACCGCCTCCTAATGATGCAGTACCTGCTGTAGCAATAAGCTCAATACCATTAACACCCGTTGCCTTAATCGTTAAATCACCGCCTGATTCAACAACATCATATCCATCTGCTACCATAGCTTCAGCTAAACGTGCAGCATCACCACCAAACTCAGCAAGCTTATAAGTGTCTTCACCTATATTTAAATCACCTACATCAGAAGAACTCAAACCCTCTAACGTAGTGCTTAACTCTGACGTTGCCGTCACGCCAGCTGCTGCTGTATTTATTTTAACAGCAATATCTTCAGCACCATCGCCTGCTGTAACCGAAACGCCTTTACCGTTAATATTAAGCGTGGCATCAGCAGTAGTCGCATTTTGTAATGCTAATGTAGTATCACCAGCAGTACCTAAAACACCGCCCGCTCCAGTTATAACATTTGCACCAATCGCATCAGCTGAAACATCACGTAGGCTTACGTTAATTGTTTCGTTTGCGTTTGAGCCCACTTGGAACTGTTTAGTACCAAACGAGCCATCTAACAAGCTAGTGCCACCAAATTTAGTCGTATCAGCAATACGGGTAAGTTCTTGTTGTAGTGCACCTACTTCTTTTTGTAGTGCCGCACGCGCATCTGCATCGTTTGAACCATTCGCTGATTGTAGTGACAAGTCACGCATACGTTGTAAAATATTTGCTGATTCAGTCATTGCGCCTTCAGCCGTTTGCGCCATTGAAATACCATCGTTCGCATTACGCTGTGCAACACCTAAACCATTTACCTGTGAAGTTAAGCGGTTAGCAATTTGCAGACCAGCCGCATCATCTTTTGCGCTATTAATACGCATACCCGATGAAAGGCGTTGCATTGATGTACCTAATGCTTCGCTTGATTTTGCTAAGTTTCTTTGTGCGTTGATAGACGATACATTTGTATTTACTGATAAAGCCATGTTATAACTCCTGATTACTTTCGTAATGTAACTAATTGATTTTAACCAAGAGCCATCACATATTTAATTTGTTCAAGCTCCGTTCTGATTAAGTTAACGGCCGTTATAAAATTACCTTTAGCTTTTTTTTAAAATAAATAACAATAAAAACAATAAAAAACTTAAGACCATGAAATAAAACAAAAAAAGCCAAGCATATTTGCTTGGCTTTTTTTGGTAGCTGGTTTGCTTTGGGCGTTAACCGCCTAATAAACTTAACGCGGCTTGTGGTAATTGATTTGCCTGCGACAATATAGTGGTACCGGCTTGCTGCATTATTTGGTTTTTTGTTAGTGTTGCAGTCTCAAGTGCGTAGTCAGTATCTTGAATACGGCTTCTCGACCCTGCCACGTTTTCAGCAACGTTCGCTAAGTTACTTATAGTATGGCCAAAGCGGTTTTGCACCGCACCTAAATCAGCGCGCTGTGCATCAATTTGTGACAATGCCGCATCAATAGTATTAATAGCTGCTTGCGCACCTACACTAGTAGTTCCAGAAATATCAATATCTTCAACCGTGGTTAGTGTACTGCTTGATGCACCTAAAAACTCTGCTTCATCTGCCGTACCATCATTAGAAATACCAATCGCGTTTGGCGATGACAACTCCACTCGTGATGTTTTAGCTGTATCAGCAGTAGCTGCGGCCACACCATCAAATGTTAAAGTACCCGCTGCGGTACCCACTGTTTCAGCAATGGCTTCAATACCATCTGTTCCAGTTGCTTTAAGGGCAATAGAATTACTGTCTGGATCAAACACTGCATCATAACCATCAGCTGTCATGTCTTGTGCTAAGCGGATCATGTCACCGCCATAACCGCCTAAGTCATATTCATCATCACCAATCTTAATCGTTGCGTTATCAGCGCTGGTAATGCCTGCAATAGTCACATCTAACTTAGCGGTTGCAGTAACTCCCGATGCAGAATTATTGACTTTGTCTGCTATTTTAGTAGCCCCTTCTGCTGCAATAGTAATGTCTTTACCATTAATATTTACATTACCCGCAGTAACAGTAGCTGCAACACTCGCTAAAGTACCAGCAGCAGCTGCCGCACCTAACGCAGTGCCTCCGCCTTTAACTTCATTTGCACCAATTGCGTCAGCCGACATATTGCCCAAGCTTACGTTAATTGTTTCATTGGCATTAGCACCAACCTGAAACTGCTTAGTACCAAATGAGCCATCTAGTAGGCTGGTGTTACCAAATTTAGTTGTATCTGCAATACGTGTTAGCTCTTGCTGAAGCGCACTCATTTCTTTTTGTAATGATGCACGGTCTACCGCACTATTTGAACCATTGGCTGATTGCAGAGATAAATCACGCATACGTTGCAGAATATTTGCCGACTCTTGCATTGCGCCCTCAGCCGTTTGCGCCATTGAAATACCATCGTTCGCATTTCGTTGAGCAACGGTTAAACCATTTACCTGAGACGTTAAGCGGTTAGCAATTTGTAAGCCTGCCGCATCATCCTTTGCACTGTTAATACGCAAACCTGATGAAAGTCTCTGCATTGAGGTTTCCAGAGCCATGCTAGATTTAGTTAGATTGCGTTGCCCATTGAGTGATGCAACATTTGTGTTTACACTTAAAGCCATTTTACCATCTCCTAGTTTAATCAGAGTGTGGTTCAAATTACTTAGCAGGAACCACGCTTTCTATGACTATAGAAATGCACATGTTGTGCCAACTCGAATTAAATAACCTAACTACTTGTTTATTAACAAATTAACAGTACTAACTTTAGGTAGTATGAGAGGTTTTTAACTTTTTTAGGCTTTATACTTGAAGAGGGGGTTTGCGATGACAATTTTTTGCCGCTTTGAAAAGGCAAGTTATTACCTTTATAAAGTAAAGGTAATAACTGTTGACTGTATCTTATATATAATCAAATAGTGATAGTTTAGCTAAGCGACCAAATGTAGCTTGTGATGCTTGTAGTGCGGTTTCTTGTTTGGTTAGCTCACTAATAGCAGCAGCTGTATCTATCTCGACTAAATCTGACTTGTTTGATTTATTATTTATATCCAAAGCACTATTTGAATCAGTTACTCGCTCCACTACATTCATACGTCCACCAAGGCTCGCTTGAGTAAAAACAACCTGCTCGCTGGCATTTTTCAACTGAATAAGGCCATCTGACAGTGCTTGCTGTAGTCCCTCGCCCTCAAGCTCTTCATCATTTAAGCTAGTAATTAAGTCTTGTAAGGTGTTTAGTACATTTTCTTTATGTGGTTTTTCAAGGCTAAAGTCTAATTGGCCGGGCGCGGTGCCCTCTAAACTAATCTGCATACCTGCAAACTCAATTGGCTCATCTGTTACTTCGCCAATAACAGGTGGAGTTAAAGATGCGCCATCCCGAAGAATCTCATACTGAGCGGGATCAGCTGGTGTTGCACCAGGAACAACCACTACGTTATAAGTATTGATTGTTGCTGAAACAGCAGGGTCGGGATCTGAGTTATAGCTATCTTTATGAAACTTATCAAATTCACCTTGGTTTTCTACGTACACAGTGCCAGAAGTAATAGTACCTGTTGCAACTCCCTGGTTTGAAGTGACATCTAACCGTGCATCTACTTTTTCAAAGGCATTAAAACCATTATCGCTGGATTTAATATCAACCCCTTTTGCAATAGTAATTTCATGTTGTCCTTGATCTCCTTGATATTCATATTTCCCATCGACACTATTAAAGGTATACGTCTGAATATCATCTTGGTAACCAGAAAAAATGTACTCTCCACCTTCTGACTGAGTATTCATTAAGTTAAGTAATGATTTTTGTAACTCTTGTAGCTCTCCTGCAATTGACGCTAGCGCATCTTTGCTGAGTGACCCATTACCTGCTTGAATAGTTAGCATCTGCGCTTCTAAAATAGCGTCATTCATTCCCGATAAAATACTTTCTTCGGTTTCTAATCGACCTTTTAGCTGATTAATATTTTTAGTATGCTGCTCATTCGTTTGAATTTTATTTGAATACAACATTCCTTGAGATATTGCTGCTGGGCCTTCTGAAACAGTTAAATACTTTTGCCCTGTATTTACACGTTCTTGCGCACCGGCCACACCTTGTTGGTTATCGAGTATTTTATTAATATTATTTTGATACATTAAGTTATTTGATAAGCGCATAATTACCTCGCAGCACTGAGTAAAGTCTCAAAAATAGAACGAGCGGCAGAAAGCACCTGAGCTGAGGCCGCATAAGATTGCTGAAAACGTAGTAAATTGGCTGCTTCTTCATCAAGGTTCACACCAGATAAAGACTCGTACCATGCCTCTGATTGCTCAGCTAACGCATCAAATGCGGCTCCATTCGTTCTAGCCTGACTAGTTACCACACCAATTTCAGTAACCAATCCTGCATATGCTTGGTTAAACGTTTTATGATTATCGGCACTAGTACTAGTGACTACATTTTGACGCACTAGGTCGCCATTTTGCAATTCAGCGAGTTTTAAACCGTTACGATTATCATCAAAGCCACCTTCATTAAATTCTAGAGTAAAACTATCGCCAGCCGCCGGTGTACCTTCAATATTAAAGTCAAACCCATAAGTTGCAAATGCGCCGCCAGCTTGATTAAGCAGATTATTAGCCGGAGGAATTATTGTAACCGTCGTGGTATTTATGTTGTCTGAAATTATATACTCGTCTGGATTCGCTGTTTTTACTATATTAATAGGTCCATTCGCTAATGCTAATGGGGAAGTAGTAAAGCTACCCGTTGTAACATCGCTAACTTCTCCTGCAGAAATGGAAGCCGTGCCTGTGTTATCAACATCTGCGGCGGTTCTCACTGGTGAGGCAAGTGCTAAGTCTTCACCGCGCCCAGTAAGCAAAGATATGTTACCAGCCGCACCTGAGTTTAACTTTACTTGAAATTGATCTCCTGCATTTCCAGCACCCACTACACTTATTTGCAAACCAAAAGACTCTCCGCTCACAACTGTTGACGAGTCAATAACACCGGCCACTACATTAGCTAGTGAAGGATTTCCAAGCGGCTCACCTTTATTGTCAATTGGTTGAATACTGACTTCATTAGGATTTGCTGTATAAGTAATAATAAAATCACTTGCTGGTAACTCACTACCCATACCAGGCTCTACAGTGGCAGTAATACTGGCCGTACCTGTATTGTTTTGATAAGGAAAGCCTCCAACACTAGGAATTTCAAATATATCACCGCCAAGCTGACCACTTGCATCCATACCTAAATGATTTTGTTGATTGAAAGAATCAGCTATTGCCAGCCCCATTTGACCTAGTTGATTTTGTGTAGGGATTAAAATATCATCTCGAAAAGCAAGCAATCCACCAATTTTCCCTTTTAATTTACTAGCATCAACATCTAACGGCACCGCTTTTCCACCATTGACATCTAAGCGAAGCTCTTGAAAGTTAGGATCTGGGTCTGCACTCATAGAAAATAGATTAAAAGTACCATTTTGCATAACGACAGCTTCACCGGTTCCCATAAATACAAGCTTTTCACCATTTGGCCCATCAAGCGTTTCAATATCTATTAATTCAGATAAGTTACGTATCGCTTTATCACGCTCGTTGTAAGCAGAGCTAGCATCTGAGGCACTATTAGTACCATTAATTCCGACAATTTCTTGATTTAAAGAGCTAATATTTTCGATTAAAGTATTAGCTTCAGTGGAGAATATTTGTAATTGCTCATCGACTACTCGTTTTTGTTCAACTACAATCCCCGAAAGCCTATCCATCTGGTCAAGTAGGTTTTCTGCATCACTCATAACTAAAGAGCGAGCTACAGATGATGATGGTTGATTGAGTGCTTCTTGAACATTATTAAAAAATGAATTTAAGCTCGTTGATACACTATTTGACTCTTGTGAGAATAGTGTATCAATTCGGTTTGCTTCACTTTCAAACTGATCAAAAAATGTTTTATTTGATGTATCTCTGTTTAATTGTTTTTGTGCAAATTCATTAAGTAAACGGTACGTCTCGCCTCTCCCCACTTGATTATCAATCATCGTGGTATGTTCGGTCCGTTCACGTACGTAACCTTCCGTGTTTACATTGGCAATATTTTTACTTGTCGTTTGCAGTAAATCAGAACTTGCTCTTATTCCAGAATTTGCAATGTTTAATAAATTAAACGACATATTACTTTACTCCTTGGCGGATCACGCTTGTTGCAATATTTTTAAGCTCAGTACTATTAAGTACTTGTTTAATTTTATCCGCATAATTTGGGTCTGTTGCATAACCAGCTTTTTGGAGAGAATCTAAAAAATCATTTGGTTTTGCTGTATTTTGTAATGCTTCTTTGTAGCGTGGGTTTTGCGTCAAAAAATCTACAAAATCATTAACGCTGTCTTTAATTGAATCATAAGCTCTAAAGCTTGCTTGTTTTTTAACGGGTGTACCTTGCTCAAATTCAAGCGTTACTTTGCTTGCTTTATCGCCTTCCCAGCTTTTATCTGACTTAATATTAAATAAGTTATTTGAACTGCCGCCATCACTTTTATTAATGATATGCTTGCCCCAACCTGTTTCAAGTGCTGCTTGTGCAACCATAACGGCTGGGTTTAAACCAATTTTTTTAGCCGCTGTTTTTGCATGCTCCCACACTGAACTTACAAACTCTTCGGCAGTGTCGAAGTTTGCCTTATTGTCATTCGACTTAGCCTCTTCTGTAATTTTGTTATCAGTTAATGGAATGGTTTCTTTTTTATACTGTTGATGCGGCAACTCTGTGCCTGCACGCTGATCACTTAAAAAATCATTGCTCGTTCTGAGTACTGAGCTTGGCGTGTAGTTTTTAGCATCAGGGGAGAGTTGTTGAACGATTAAATCAGCCAGCCCTAATGAGCCATTAGATGACAATTCAGATGAAAGCTGTTGGTCGTGCATTTCTTCAAAAAACTTTACGCTACTTGAATTAAATGGGCTTTCTTTGTCCTCAAATGCTTCATTTGCTTTGCGCATACCTTTGAGCAACATTTGCGTAAATATTGCTTCAAATTGTGCAGCCGCTTTTTTAAGCGCAGCTTTAGAAGCATCTGTCGATGCGTCGCCACTTGTTAAGGCTTCTTGTCGAAGTGAGTTTAAGTTGCCTAAATCAAAAAAGTTTTGCTTATCGAGGTGGTTCGTTTCCATCGGCTTTTTGACACAAAATGAATAATGCAGTTAAAAATGCAAAAATTGAGCCACTACCGAATAAAATGATAAATATAATAATTTTGAGTTACTGTAAATAAAAAAGCCCTATATCTTGTTTGAAAGATATAGGGCTTTAAGTAATACGTAATCTGTGTGCCTATAATATTTAAATAACAACTAACTGGCCATTAATTGCGCCCGCTTCTTTTAATGCCTCTAAAATAGCCATTAAGTCACCAGGTGCTGCACCTACTTCATTAATTGCACGCACTAAATCATCTAAGCTCACGCCTGGATTAAATACAAATGCGCGCGAGTCATCTTGGTTTACATCAATAATACTCTGCTGCGTGACAACAGTATCCCCTGCACCTAGCGGGTTTGGTTGCGTCACATTTTGTTGCTCTGCAATTGTTACGGTTAAGCCGCCGTGAGTAATAGCTGCAGGTTGAAGCTTAACGTTTTTACCTATAACAATAGTGCCAGTACGCGAATTAACTATTATTTTAGCTGCCATATCAGCTGGCTTAAATTCTAAATTTTCAAGTGTTGATAAATACGACACACGTTGCGAGGCATCTCTTGGTGCAACAACACGAACGGAAACAGAGTCAATTGCTTGCGCGCTATTTGGACCAACCAAATCGTTAATTGTTTTTTCTAAACGTTTAGCCGTTGTAAAATCAGGACGGTTTAGATTAAAGGTAATAAAGTCACCTTGCATGAATGGGCTTTCTACGGTGCGCTCAACAGTTGCGCCATTGGGTATACGACCAACAGTGGGAGTGTTCATAACAACTTTACTACCATCTAAGCCTTCAGCTCCAAAACCACCTACAATTAAGCTACCTTGCGCAATTGCGTACACGTTACCATCTACACCTTTTAAAAAAGTTTGTAATAAAGTACCACCACGTAAGCTGCCTGCACTGCCAATAGAAGAAACAGTTATATCTATTGTTTGCCCAGGTTTTCTAAATGCAGGTAATTCAGCATGCACTGCGACAGCAGCAACATTTTTAATTTTAGGACTTTGAGTTGAAGGTAATGTGATACCAAAGTTATTCAACATGCCTCTAAAACTTTGTTGAGTATATGAATTTTGTTCGCCAGTACCAGGTAAACCTACTACTAAACCATAGCCTACCAACTGGTTTGAACGTACCCCTTCAACCATAGATACATCTTTTATGCGCTCGGCATTGGCAGTAAACTGCCAGCCTAATAATACAATTAAGCATAAAGTTTTAAAGCTGTTCATGTGACTACCTCTAAAATGGAAACAGCGAACTGCTAAAGAAACGTGTGAGCCAACCAGGACTTTGTGCTTCTTGCGTCTGCCCTTTACCTGAGTATTGAATACGTGCGTTAGCAATACGGTTTGATTCAACTGTATTATCGGCGCTTACATCTTGAGGACGAACTAGCCCTTCTAACCGAATAAACTCTTCGCCTGTATTAAGCGTTAGCCATTTTTCGCCACGGATCACCAGGTTTCCGTTTGGTAAAACGCGCATTACGTTAACCGAAATATCACCTACTAAACTGTTTGATTGATTTGATTTTGAGTCGCCTGTAAACGACGAATCACTACCTATACCAAATTGAATGCTATCGCCACCTATATTTACAGGTAGGCCACCAAATCCAATAACAGGGTCTAAGCTTGCTTCGGTTTCTTTGTCTGTTTCTGTTTTAGCTGCTTTTGTTGCTTGAGTTGACTCTTGCAATTTAACCGTAATTATATCGCCAGTGCGCAGTGCTTTCTTATCAGAATACAAATCGTTTGATGTATGAGTATTAAATAATGAACCTGTTGCCACCATCGGCTCTAAAATAGGCTCAGGGTACATAGGGGCGTAGTAAGGATCGTCCTGTACTATTTCACTATTTTGCGTAGACATACAACCACTTAAAAATAATGTGCCTGCTGCAAATAAAATAATATTACGCATAATTCCCCCTGCACTATTAAAGCTGTTGATTGATGTAACTCATCATTTCGTCAACAGCCGAAATTACTTTTGAGTTCATCTCATAAATACGCTGAGTTTCAATTAAGTTTACCAGCTCTTCAGTTACATTTACGTTTGATGTTTCAAGTGAGCCCTGAATAATGCTACCTAATCCTTCAACGCCTGGGTTACCTTGCACTGGAGCGCCACTTACAGCTGTTTCGGTATATAGGTTTTGACCAATTGGCTCAAGACCCGATGGATTAATAAAGTCACTAATAGTAAGTTGACCAATGACAACGTTGTCGGCTTGGCCTGCAATACGTACAGACACTTCGCCATCTTGAGAAATAGTGATTGACTGAGCGTCTTCAGGAACGTTCATTTCAGGCTGAATAACATAACCTGCTCCCGATGTCACAATTCGACCATCACCATCAGTAGTAAACTGACCATTGCGAGAATAGGCGATATTGCCATCGGGTTGAAGTACTTCAAAAAAACCTTCGCCAGAAATCATCCAATCTAACGAATTTTCAGTGGTCAACATGTTACCTTGCGTAAATTCTTTTTGGTTGGCTACAACTTTAGCACCCGCACCTAACATTAAACCTGAGGGCATTTGGGTATCTTGCGATGAACGGCCACCAGGTTGGTTGATATTTTGATAAAGTAAATCTTCAAAAATGGCACGACTTTTCTTGTATCCAACCGTACTGGCGTTAGCTAAGTTATTTGATATAACCGAGATATCGGTTTGTTGGGCATCAAGCCCAGTTTTGCTGATCCATAATGCTGGGTTCATAATAGAGTCCTCATTTTAAAGTTAAACTATTCTCAACAGCTGATCTTGACGCTCGTCAATTTCTTCGGCTGTTTTCATAAGCTTTACTTGTAATTCAAATTGTCGTTGATGGCTGATCATATCGACCATTTCGTGAACTGGGTTAACATTAGACATCTCCAATGAACCGCTTAATACTTTTACATTGGCTGAGGTTTCAACCGTTTGATTTGGCTTTGGCCTAAATAAACCATCGTTACCTTTTTCAAGTGTGGAATTATTAGCTTCAACTATTTTTAAGCGATCAACTTCTTCTAAAAAGTTAGCTGGCGCGCCTTGTGGTCGTACTTGAATTGCACCATCTTCACTGAATCCGATTTTTTCAATCGGAACAGGTAAGATTATAGGACCACCTTCGCCAATTACTTGACGCCCACCACTGGTAACCAACATACCTTGGGCAGTTATATTAAGCGTACCTACTTTAGTGTAAGCTTCGTTACCTGAGGCGTCTTGCACGCTTAGCCAGGCGTTGTCGCTCATTGCTATGTCTAAATCACGGCCGGTTTGAACAATACCGCCCGATGTCATATCTGAACCAGGGCGTTCTTCCATAGAAAACACCCTTGTTGGTAGACCTTCACCAAATGCTTGCATCGATCGTGCTTGAGCAAAATCAGATTTAAAGCCTGTGGTATTGGCGTTCGCCAAATTATTGGCTTTAAGAGCCATACCCAGCATGCTTTGCTTAGCGCCAGACGCGGCAATATAGACCATTTTATCCATAACATCGACTCACATAAAAATCTCTGCAATAGTAAATGCAATATAGATGCCAGATTAAATTTAATACTATAAAGAAATTATTATGGCGTGGTTTAAATGTGTCTTACCAATCTGCTTAAATTATATAAATACTTATGCCGGCTGGTATTAACTACCCCAACGTTGAATCAGCCAATAAAAAGGCTGCAATTAAGCAGCCTTTAAGGATAAATTAAACAGTTTTAGTTTATCGTATTTGTAAAATACTTTGCTGAATTGTTGAGTTAACTTCAAGCGCACGCGAGTTTGCTTGATAGTTACGCTGTGCAGTGATCAGATCAACTAATTCGCTAGTTAAATTTACGTTTGATTGTTCAAGTGCTGATGAATTTATTTTACCCAGTGAACCAGAACCAGGTTCGCCAGCAATAGGTTCCCCCGATGTTATACTTTCTTTCCAGCTCGTATTACCAACCTGTTCCAAGCCTTGCGAGTTCGCAAAGCGAACCATAGCGACTTGCCCTAAAAAAGTAGAATCGCCATTACTATATGAAGCAACTAGCTTACCATCTGTACCGATATCAATACCTGCTAAACGGCCAACTGTTGCGCCATCTTGATTAAGGGTTTTCACTTCAAAATTACTTGCATATTGAGTTGGTATTTTAGTAACCCCATTAGCCTCATCGCGCCAATTGATAGTGATATCATTTGGAAACGTAGCACCATTGCTTAACAGGTCAGAAAGACCTGGTGTGGCTGATGTAACAGTAAGAGGGTCAAAAGTAGTTCCTGTATTTGCAACACCGTTTGTGCTGAGTGGCTGGCCACTTGCATCGAAGCGAAATGTAGAAATAGGAGTATAAGGTGCGGCAGTTTGCTCTAGGCCATTTTCGTCAAACGACTTACCATCTAGTGTTGTATGTACTTCCCACATATTTTCATCACCTACAACTGGTGGTGTTGCTGGCGCAGGCTTAACAAAGAAAAACTGCAATACGTGCGGCTCACCGAGTGAGTCATACACTGTTGTTGAAGTTGATGAATTATAACTAGCGCTTACACTTGGATCGAACGCAATTGTGGTTGCTTGTTCGCGTGAATCTAAATTAAATGAGTTATATATAGTAGATGTTGCACGCGGTGAACCTGAAGAATCTGGTATTTGCAGAGCAGACGAAGTACTTAAACTAACAGATGTTGTATCACCCGTTGTTGGGTTAACAGGAAACCCTTGAAGAAAATTCCCTTGTGAGTCAACCATATAGTTATCTTTATCAAGTTTGAAGGCCCCCGCACGTGTGTAACTAAAATCTTGCTCTCCAAGCACAGCGCTGGTAGCAAAGTAACCCTCACCAGTAATAGCTAAATCTAATGAATTCTGAGTAAACTGAAGTGAACCCTGATGAAATTGCTGTGCAACCATCGCTGTTCGAACACCATCACCGTTTTTTGTTTTACTTGTACTAAATACTGATGATGCGTACACGTCTGCAAATTCAGCACGTGACTCTTTAAAGCCCGTACTATTTACGTTGGCAATATTATTTGCGGTAACGTCTAAATCTTTTTGTGCGGCAGCAAGGCCGGATAATGCAATGTTAAAGCTCATAATTAACCTCTAATCTATTAAACTTTAGCCTAAAGGCCAACGTGAGAAATATTAAGTATCTATTACGCGATTTCTGCGACATCTGTCAGCCTAACCGCACCTTCTCTAGTGTTAATAATGATGCCGCTTGCACCATTAATATTAACACTTTCAATATTTTTAAAAGTAGCAATAGGCAAACTTGAAAACTCACCGCTAGTACTACCTTCAGCTTTAATTTTATAATCGCCTGGAGGCAGACGCTCACCACCTTCATTTTTTCCATCCCATGAGAAACGGATAGCACCAGCTGATTGTGCGCCTAATTCAATGGATCTCACTAACTGTCCAGATTCATCTTCAATCCGAAGTGTTAAACTCTCAACTGGATTTTCTGCAACAACAGAACCACGCGCTTCTTCAGATTCTTTTAACTCTAAAGTATCAGATTCTAAAAGTGCTTTTTTCCCTACTAATGTAGATGCTTGTAACGCTGAGTTTGAAGTCATTGATGCAGCTAATGTTTCAAAATTAGAATTTAAATTTGAAATACCTTCAGCCATCGTAAAGTTCGTCATTTGCGCAATCATCTGATCGTTATCAGCCGGGTTACTCGGATCTTGAAACGATAATTGTTGCGTTAACAATGAGAAGAAGTCTTCCTGAGTTAATGCATCACTTTTCTCTTCAGTGTCTACTTGCTTATCTTGCCACCGTAAAGAATCTAAATAGGATGTGGTGGATGTACTGATATCGTTGCTCATAGCCTACCCTCTGTTACCTCTGCCCTAACAGCAGTGTTTTACTCAACATTTGTTTAGCTGCATCGGCAACTTGTACATTTGTCTGATACGAACGAGAGGCAGATATCATATTTGCCATCTCTTCAACAACATTTACGTTAGGCTTGTAAATATAACCATTTTCATCAGCACTAGGATGATTCGGGTTATATTCAATTTGTAATGGTTTATTACTTTCAACAATGCCTAACACCTTAACGCCTACAGAAGAACCTTGTGGGTTGCTTGCTGAGGCAGAAGCTTTAGTAAGTTCGGCAGCAAACACTGGTTGCCGCGATCGGTATGTTTTAT
The DNA here is from genome assembly GCF_011378845.1 of Pseudoalteromonas sp. Z9A4. NCBI lineage: Bacteria > Pseudomonadati > Pseudomonadota > Gammaproteobacteria > Alteromonadales > Pseudoalteromonadaceae > Pseudoalteromonas > Pseudoalteromonas sp. Z9A4. The sequence continues at coordinate 10,404 of NZ_WTLA01000006.1, read as the reverse complement.
CCTGAGAAGAACTAACCGTATTCGCATTAGATATATTACTGGCCGTCGTATTTAAGCGCACATTTTGTGCACTCATAGCTGAACCAGCAATATCGAAAACATTATATAAACTCATAATTATTATCCTTGGCTGCCGAGTGCTTTATTCAGACCTTTAAATCTACCAGTTAAAAACTGTAAACTCGCCTGATACTCCATAGCATTCTGTGTATACAAGTTTCGTTCCACCTGTATATCAACAGAGTTACCATCACCTGTATCTGTTTGATTTGGCGTACGAAATAATTCAGAACCACCTACACTTCGAGTTCCTCCGGCAATGTGTTTATCGTTTGTTCTTACCATAGTATTGCCGCCTAACTGGTGAGATTTTGCCGTTTTTAATGCAGTGGCAAAATCAATATCTTTTGCCTTATAGCCAGGCGTATCAGCATTAGCTATATTAGCAGCGAGCACTTCGGCTCTTTGCGAACGGATCAACATAGCATGCGGGTGCACACCAAGCGCTTTATCAAAACTGATAGCCATAGCCACCTCCAAAAAATTGACTTAGCTTAGATAAAGCAAGAAATAAGCCATTAAATTTATTTTTGTTTAAAGCTATTTATCCAAATAATTAAACACAGTGTTAAAAAACTAAATTTAGAGAGATGGGAGGGTTTAGGTATGAGACTTCAGATATTATAGAATGCTTTAATATGGACATATGTAAGATAAAAATATTTAAATTAAATGAACTGCGGAGAGATAATTTCTCTACATCTGAATTCTATCTGTTCGCTAAAAACAAAAAACGACGCTAAGTGCGTCGTTTAAATATAAAAAATTAGAAGGGTAATAAGCTACTAGCATTACTTTTTTTGATAAACAATACCAGGGTTGCACCTAACCATATCAAACTCATCACTTAACCCGCTCATAGATTCCGACGCCCCTAAAAGTAAATAACCTTTAGGGTTTAGTGCTTGAGAGAATTGCGCGATAATTTTAGCTTTTACTTCTGGTGCAAAGTAAATCAGCACATTACGGCAAAATATAATATCGAACTTACCCATAAGTGCGTATGAGTCGAGCAAGTTAAGGTGTCTAAAACTTACTTGTTTTTTTATTGAATCGTTTATCTGAGCCATACCGTTGCCGCTGTCTTTGAAAAACTTTTTACGGCGTTCTGCTGATAAACCTCTTGCCAGTGCTAGAGAGTCATATTCTGCGTGTTTACACATATCAAGCATAGTGTTGGATATATCTGTAGCGACTATTTGTGCCCCCATGCGTAACACACCCGGCGAGCTTGCCTGGAATTCAGCAACCGACATGGCAATTGAATATGGCTCTTGCCCTGAGGAACTTGCTGCAGACCATATTTTTAATGGTCTGTTAAGTCCTTTAAACTCAGGAAAAAATTTAGTTTTTAATAATTCAAACGGATATTGATCTCTAAACCATAACGTTTCATTAGTTGTCATCGCATCAACGACTGCTGCTCTTAATTGACGCTCATGCAGGCCTAATGTTTTATTTACTAGCTGTGACAAAGATTCAACATTAAATCGTTTCATTAATGGCGCCAAACGACTTTTGACTAAGTATTGCTTATTTTCGCCTAATACAATACCGCATTGCTGTTCTAAAAATAATCGAAATTGATTGTATTCACTTTGCTGTAAATCTTTATTATTCAAATCAATAACACCTATGTTTATTAATCACAATTAACCCATTTTTTTACTGCTGTTGCGAGTTCATCAGGATTAAATTTTGCAATAAAATCATCTGCACCTACTTTTTCAATCATTGCTTGATTGAAAACCCCGCTCAAAGAAGTGTGTAAAATAACATGTAACGGAGCTAATTTAGGGTCTGCTTTTATTTCTGCTGTTAATGTATAACCATCCATTTCTGGCATCTCTACATCTGAAATAAGTAATCCTACACGCTCAGTTATATCTTTTTCACAATTTTCAGCGATTTCTTTCAATCGCTTTAAAGCTTCTTTACCATTTTTGGCAAGTTCAGTATGAATACCTAGAGGCTCTAATGCTCGTTTAATCTGATTTCGTGCCACAGAAGAATCATCGGCAATAAAAATAATTCGCTCACCTAAGTCTTTTTGAATATCGCTTTGTGTAGCCGCAACATCCTCACTCACTAAGGTATTAACTGGGCAGATTTCGTTCAATATTTTTTCTACGTCTAAAATTTCGACTAATTCGTCTTCAATTTCAGTCACGGCAGTTAAATAAGAATAACGTCCCGCACCAGCAGGTGGCGGCATTATTTTTTCCCAATTCATATTTACAATACGCTCAACTCCACCGACAAGAAAACCTTGCACAGTTCGGTTGTATTCAGCAATAATTATAAAACTGTCTTTAATATTTTCAATTGGTCGCCCACCAACAGCCATAGAAAGGTCGATAACTGAAATAGTTTGTCCACGGATATGGGCAACACCACGAATATAAGCATTTGATTTAGGCATATTAGTTAGCGGGGGACATTGCAGCACTTCTCTGACTTTAAATACGTTAATCCCAAAACGTTGACGCCCTCTGAGTTTAAACAGTAATAATTCTAAGCGGTTTTGCCCAACCAACTGAGTACGTTGATTCACTGAATCTAAAACACCTGCCATTCAAATCTCCAAAAAAAATATACGGAACAATAATTGCTTCTATTTTATAAAGCCACACAGTACAACGAGAGCGTTTATAATTTGACGCTAAATATTTATACCCTGTTTTAAACTATAAGCATAGCCGAAACATTATGAGTTTGTTAAAAAAAATCAGAAGATACAGTGTTTTTTATATTCTTGCTAGCATCTGCTTTGTATTACCTTTGCAAGCTAAAGTTTTTAGTAAGGATTTATTACAAGAGATGGCCGTTACTTATGTATCTGAGCAAATAGATACCACAACCGACACTAAAACACATTTAAGCACGCTGCCACTGGATAGCCGGATCCCTGACCGTATCTGTAATACTCCTCTTGACCTAATGTCCGCAGGTGAGCCTCCATACAATCGCCAAGTTACTATTCAAGCAAAATGTAATGATGAACAAGCTTGGGCTCAATATGTTCACGTAAGAATTGTTGAAATGGAGCCTGTTGTCGTAGCCACTGTAAACCTAGCACGTGATGAAGTAATTACTAAATCACACCTAACTATAGAAATGAAACCGTCTCATTTTATTAGAGTGCAATATTTAAAAGATCCCAGCATATTAATTGGCAGCAGAAGTAAGCGAAATATTAGAAGTGGTACGCCAGTGTTGCTTAATCAAATTTGTATGGTTTGTAAGGGAGATTCTGTTAATATTTACGCAAACCTCAAAGGGCTTCGAATTAAGACAACAGGTATTGCTTTAGAAGATGGCACCTTGGGTGAACAAATACAAATTAAAAACAAAAAGTCTGGTAAAATTTTAAATGCGCGAGTAGATGGTGTAGAGTCTGTTCAAGTAAATATTTAATTTAAATTTATACTAAAGTATCCTAAGTATAAGCCGATAACTAGGCATCAGTTGGGTAATATACAGGTTTATTATTATGGTTAGTCAAGTTAATGGTAGTAATCGACAAGCTAACGCGCTAACAAACGCAAAGCAGCAACACGTTGATTTAAAAAAAGATAATGCAAACACGCAAACTGCACAGACTCCTTCGCCGAAAGCTGTAAGTGATTCTGTAAGTTTAACGCCGCAAGCACAGCAATTAAAAACACTTCAAGATAAAGCACAACAGTCGCCTGGTTTTGACAGTGAAAAAGTCGCTGAACTTAAAAAAGCAATCACTGAAGGTAATTACCAAGTGGACAGCGAAAAGCTTGCTAAAAATTTAGCTGATTTTGAGTTTGATATATATGGCTGATCATAACAGTTTAATTAGCGTAAAATTAAATCAACAAGCGAGTTGTTTAGATGCTTTATACGCGCTATTAAATGAAGAACTTAGCACGATAGCCTCTCGAAGAGGTGCTGGTTTAAAAGAAATTGCCCAACAAAAAATGTCTTTCTTAACCAGATTAAGCTCTCTTGATAAAGAGCTAAGTAAATTAATTGCTAGTAATGACTTTCAAAATCCTGAAGTCTCTGAGTTAATTGCTCAAGTTAAAACCCAACTTGTAGAATGCCAAAAACAAAATAATGTCAATGCTCACGCGGCTCGCCAAGCGCAACTAAGCGTTAAACAATTAAAAGAGATATTAATTGGCGCGCCAACGTCAATGACCTACGACCAAGATGGTAAGTCAGTAAATACCGAAAGCAAACTGGTTCGAAATTTAAAAGCTTAGCCTACAAATTTACATTAAAAAAGCCTTATTGATTAATCAATAAGGCTTTTTTAATAGCTTCCATTCTTAAATATCAATATAAACCCATTCGGTATTTAATGATGTAAGCCCTTTAATAAGTAATTAAGAGGGCTATATTGATATTAAATGTCCGTTTGGTTATTACTACTTTCAATTAAGTGTTTAATCATCTCTTCAGATTGATTTTGCACGTCAACCGCAGGTGTCGCTGCATCAGTGCTTCCCCCACTTTTCGCTGGAGTATAAGCAATTGCAGAACCTTCATCCTCAACCAGCGTATTTAGCGCTATAAGTTGCTCCGCACCTTCGTTAATGATTACGTCATTAAAATTAAGCGGTTCTGCCGAACTCATTTGCACCGTTTGCTCAGGTGTTGACAGACCACTCAAATTACCTAAATCAATCGTTTCAGTGCTTAATATGTTGTTGCTTGAAACTTCATTAGGGGTTGTATCACCCAATGCTGACTCTTCGCTAAATGATTCAGGGATTGTATCGCCAGCACCAGATTCAGAGGTGTAGATATTGCCTGACTCTATAAATACATCATTACCATTTTTAACTTGATAATTACCTGCTTCGTCCACAGTATAGAAATACGTGTTCTCAAGACCTGTACCCAGTAAACCTAAAAGATTCAGATCTAAATTAGTAGAGTCCCAATTACCTTGAGCATCTACAACTGCATATGGCGCTGAAGTTAATGCTAAATCAATACCTAAAGCTAATGAGTCGATAATATAGACTTTACTTCCCTCGCCACCATCTGATGTACCTTCGTAACCAACTAATATCCCTATACCCAATAAATTGAGTAAGTACTCAGGTTCTACTGTAAAGTTGATTGGCGTTGTATCAACAACCAATCCAGATAAACTACCGCTCGAAGTTGTATTACCTGATGTATCAGTTGCTACCGCTGTTACAGTATAAGCCCCTTCTGCTAAGGTAGTATTAGCTGTTACGCTCCATTCACCAGATGCATTAGCAGTTACTGTTTCAGTTGCCTCTGTAGCGCCACTAAAGGTGACTAATATAGTTTCACCAGCGCCTGCAGTTCCCGTAATAAGTGGGGTTTGATCCGCTGTTATTTCTAACCCAGAGTCAATTGTAATACCTGAGTCAATTGCGCTACTTAATGATTGCGTACCGGTATTACCTGGACCATCAGCAATGCTTACATCCACGCGGTAGTTGCCCTCAGGTAGTACTTCTGCTGATGTCACGCTCCACGTCCCATCTGGATCCACGGATGCGCCAACATTGTGAGTGGCACCAGCTGAATCAGTAAACATAACGATTACTAACGCGCCTGCAAAACTTCCAGTTACTGACCCTGTAACAGTAGGTGTTGTATCTTGCCCTACCAATATTGGATCTATGACTACAGTTGGTGCGGTGTAGTCGGTGATTGACCCCATAGTATCGCTAGCAGAGTTACCCGCTGTATCGCTTATTGATGCTGTTGCACTAAAGCTACCTTCACTAAGCGCGGTGGTAGCTGTTACAGACCATGTGCCATCAGTTGCAACTTGAGTTGTAATAGTTTGTGAATCGTTATTAGCATCAGTAATAACAACACTCACACTGGTACCTGCTGATGCATCACTTATACCTGTTATAGTCGGTAGCGGATTATTAGTTACTGATAACTGGTCAACTTCAATTGTTGGTGCTGTAAAATCAATTAATCCACCAAGACTTGTAGAACTGATAAGCCCTAAGTTTTCGACTGTAGCATCAACTGTAAACGCACCTGCAGCTAATGGTACGGTAGGTATTAACGTCCATACTCCCGCGATAGCCTGTGTGTTGTAAGTAGTTGCTGTACCGCTACTATCGGTAATAACTAACTGTACGTCACCTGCTAATACATCGGTGGTACCTGTAATCGTAGGCGTTGTATCGCTTGTATCTACAATTTGATTAATTAATAAACCAGGTAAGGTTGTACTAATAGTGCCCGTTTGCGTTGCCTTTGCCTCATTCCCGGCATTATCTATGCTAATAGCCTCAACGGTAATTTCTCCTTCAGGTAATAAAGGAGCAATGACAGACCAAGTACCATCTCCCAAAACAGTAGTAGTAACTGTTTGTACTGCGCCTGTTGAGTCAGTGATATTCACAGTAATTGAACTACCTGCACCTTCATCACTACTACCTGTAATAGTAGGTGTTAGTGTATTAAGTACACCAATAGCCTCAACTCCTAGCTCTGGGGGTAAAGTATCTATAGTTACTTGTTCAGTGGCTGACTGCCCAGTATTACCTGCGGCATCAGTAATACTTGCATACACATCATAAACACCATCTGGTAAGCTAGTTGTAACTAAAGACCACGTGCCATCGCTACCAACAAGCGCATCAAATACCGTTTCATTGCCGTTACTATCAACCACTGTTACGTCAATATCTGTACCTGGTGCTTCTTCCGATGTGCCTGAAATAGTTAATAAATCGGTATTGTTAATACTCAATGGTAGAATACTCACAACTGGTACTAATGAATCAACTACAAATTCGAGGGTATCGGTTACTACGTTGCCCGAATCATCAGTAATACTGACATTGGCAACGTGCTGCCCTTCAGATAATGCATCTAGTTGAAGTGTGAATACCCCAGCAGCATTAACTGTCGTCTCGACTATTGAACCATCATCAAGCTGAATTTTTACAGTGCCGTTAATTAAATCACTAGTACCTTGAATTATTGGCGTTGAATCAGATGTTGTGCCAATAACTTCTAAGCCTAAGCTAGGAGATAATGTATCTACAACCTCGGTCAATAAGATTGTTGTTGTTAAACCAACCTCATTTACTATATCTACGGTTACACTATATGTACCTTCAGCCAATGATTGAGGAACCTGCACAGCCCACGTATTATCGGCTTGCACTATAGCAACTAGCTCTTGTACTGCATTATCGCTATCTACCACTCTAACTAACACTTCCGTGCCTGGTGCTTGATCGGTTGACCCACTAATTATTGGTAAATCCCCCTCTCCAGTTACAAAGTTAACTACTGCATCGAGTACCGGCGTTGTGTTATCTATATCTGCTGTTGTTATAGTTGTTGTATTACCCGCTTCATCTGTAGCTGATGCAGTGACTGTTGACAAGCCTATAATATTAATTGTAAGGCCAAGTAATTCCCAATCTCCATTAGCATCAGTTAGTACTTCATAAGTACTATCAACTAAGCTTCCTGCCAGTCTAGTTGTTACAGTTACAGTTTCATTGGGGCCCAAATCAGATGTACCCGATAGTGATAATAACCCTCCGACTAAAAACGAAGGAACAATTGTTAATTCCGGTCCAACGGTATCAACCTCACCGCCTGTTCTGTTGTCGACCGAAGTATTACCCGCAGTATCGCTAATAGTTGCACTAACACTGTAAACACCGTCAGCTAAAATATTATCAGCGGCCGCTTGCCAGTCTCCATTGCCATCGGTTTGAACGGTCATTTGATGAGAAGCTCCAGCAGAATCAGTAAAGGTAACAATAACGTTTGTATTTGCCTCGTTAGACGTGCCTGTAATTAGCGGTGTGCTATCTTGAGTCAGTATTAATGAACTTTGATCAATACTGATTTCGGGGGCAATTGTATCGATAGTTGCTGTATTTGTTGCGTCCCCGGTATTACCCGCGCTATCAGTAACAGAGACTTCAACTAAATAATCTCCTTGTGATAGAGAGCTAGTTGCCTCTACAGACCATACACCACCAATTTGAACTGTTGTATTTACAGTATGCTCATTACCTTGTGCATCAGTGAATACCACTGCAACAGCATCACCCACATTGGCACCTGTCACACTTCCTGAAATACCTGGGGTTAGATCTGTACTTCCTACAATATTATTAATAGTTACAACTGGCGCTGTTATATCAACTCCCCCTGTAGTACTTGTGTTTACAGGGTTACCGGCAGTATCTGTGGTTGAAGCTGAAACAGTGTAAGTACCCTCGCTCAATTCTGTACTTGCTGCGACTGACCATGTGCCATTTGCACCAACAGTAGCATTAACCGTTTGCTCTGCACCTAAGCTATCCGTAATTAAAATAGTAACTAATGCGCCCTGTGGTGCAGTGGTTGTACCTGAAATAGTTGGCGTTGTGTCATTTAAAGTTACAAGCGGTGTAATACTAAGTGCTGGTGCTGTTAAATCGATAACACCACCGCCCGCTGCATTACTCGTTAATCCTCCTTCAGCCACACTTGCCGAAACAGTAAACTCACCTTCAGGAAGAATACTTGTCGCATCAACACTCCAAATCCCGCCTACTACCGAAGTAGTTACAGTATGTGAAATGTTATTAACGTCAGTTATAACGACCGTGATTTCTGTGTTATCTGCCGCACTACTTGTGCCTGATATTTCTGGTGTTTGGTCATTAGTATCAACAATTGTATTAATGTTGATTGTAGGCGCATTAGTATTTAGCGTTGCGGTAGCATTTGTTGAAGCACTATTACCTGCGATATCGACAATAGTTGCAGAAAGTGTAACTTCACCATCAGTCAGTGCGTCTGTTATATCTACACTCCAAGCACCTCCTGCGTCAACGGTTGTTATGTAAGTCTCGGTACTATTTCCATCGGTCACAGTTACTGTAATACTCGTGTTTTCAGGTTCATTGGATGTGCCTGAAATAGTTGGCGTGCTGTTATTGATTGTACCTAATGCATTTATAGTAATACTTGGTGCTTGAGTATCAACAAAACTCGAACCTGTATCGGAGCCTGTATTGCCAGCGTCATCAGTAATACTTACCCCTACATTATAGCTGCCATCCGGTAAGCTTGGCGCTGTAACTTGCCAATCGCCGTTAGCATCAACTAATGCAGTTAAAATGTGTGTGTCATTATTACTATCTGTAATGACTATATCGACCACCGTCCCCTGTGGCTCAGTTGAAGTACCACTTATAATGGGTGTATCGGTGTTAAATACAGTTATATTATTAAGTGCAACAACAGGCACTTGGGTATCAATTGTTAAATCAATAGTCGTGCTGCTGGTGTTATTAGCGTCATCGGTAATACTGACTTGCGCCGTATAATCACCATCAACAAGTGCAACAGGTACATCTACTTGCCAATTACCATCAGTACCCACTGTTGCTGTTAGTGTTTGACCGCCAATAAGAATGGTTACATCAGCACCAATCTCATTACTTGTGCCCGAAATTGTAGGTGTTGTATCTATTGTCGCGTTAACTTCGTTCACACTTAGTGTAGGGGCAATACTGTCTATTTCGCCTTGCACTTGCTCGGTTGTTAAGTTACCAACACTGTCTCTAACCTCTGCATCAACGGTATACTGACCCTGCGCTAGCTCTGCTGGTACATCTGCTGACCAACTACCATCGGCTTGAACAATCGCCGTAAACTCTTGGCTTTGCCCTGCACTATCGGTGACAGTCACATCAATTACAGTGCCTTGTCCCATATCGGTGGTTCCGCTAATTACTGGCGTACTATCATTCGATAAAGCATCAACACTAACGGTTAGTTCTGGCGCTACGTTATCAAAATCAAGTGTATTAACCGTCTTTATATTCCCTGCTGCATCACTTGCACTTGCTGTTACATAAGCAAGACCAAGTAAGGGGACTGTTATGTTTGCAACACCCCATGAGCCATCAGCATTTGTTGTAGCTGTGTAAGTCGCGCCTACAGCGCCACCTACTAAATACTGAGTAATTGTAACCACTGTACCTTCAGGTAAATCAGAGGTACCTGATAGTGAAACCAAATTACCTGTGGCAAATCCAGGAATAATTCTCAGATCTGGCGGTGTTATATCTACTTCGCCACTGTCTGTACCCGTGCCTGTGTTACCCGCTGCATCTGTAATGCTGGCGCTGACGCTGTAATTACCTTCCGCTAAATCGCCGCTTGGCGTTGCACTCCAGTTACCACTTGCATCGGTTTGTACATCAATGCTTTGTACTGCATTGGCGGCATCGGTAAACGTAACCGTAATGGTGCTGTTAGGTGCATCACTGGTGCCTGTAACTGTTGGCGTGCTGTCGTTGGTTAATAATGGCGCATTTACGGTAATGCTTGGCGCGG